>NZ_CP045480.1:1008750-1345000 GCF_009429145.1 Amycolatopsis sp. YIM 10
AGGTCGCCTTCGGCGCCCTCTTCACGGGTGGCGAGCAGGAACTTCTCGTCCTCGTCGTCGCCTTCGTAACGCACGGTGAGAATCTTTCCGGGTTCCGCGAGTCCGTCGTTCGCCGGGGCTTCGCCCACCTTGGCCGCGCGCAGCAGCTCCTGCAGGTGGCGGATGCGGGACTCCTGGTGGGCCTGCTCCTCACGGGCGGCGTGGTAGCCCCCGTTCTCCTTGAGGTCGCCCTCTTCCCGGCTGTCATTGATCTTCGCGGCGATGACCGGACGATTCTCGATGAGTTCGTCGAGCTCGTGCTTGAGCCTGTCGTAGGCATCCTGGGTCAGCCAGGTCACCTGGGTGTCGCTCACGGTCACCATCTCCTCGTCGGGCCTGCCGGTCTTGGGTATGCAAGCCGGCTACCTCCACCGGCGTGGCTCGCCGGCGAGGCAGAGATAAAGGAAAAACACGGCCCGCCTGGGGCCGTGCCGGTAGATCAGCATAACACGGAGAGCGGGCGGGAGGCCGCCCTTTCCGGCCGTTGAACGGGCGTTGACCGCCCGCTTCACCCCGTTGGCCGCTACGGGGTTGACAAATATTCGGGTACCTCGTACGAGCAGCCGAATACATCGGCCGTCACCGGGCGCCCACCGCTTTTGATCACCGCCGTCACCGCGGTACTGCTTTCACCGGGGGGCACCAGTACTTCGCGCCGCCCGCTCTCCGCGCCGGTGATGTCGCGCACGCGCACGATGCACACACCCGGTCGCTCCGGTTCGTCCCTGGTCACGTCGACGGTGATCTCCATCGCGTTTCCCGGCAGCTCGGTGAACAGCCGGCGCTGGCCCTCGATCGGCGCGGTGCCGAGATTGGCGTAGGCCAGGAACGCCACCGCGCCACCGACCAGCAGGCCGGCCACGCTCAGCGCCCACACCCGCCACCGCTTGGGGGCCGGGCGCGACGGCTTGCCGTAGCGGCCTTCCGGCAGGCGAGCGGGCGTTTCGGTGGGCAAACCGGGCCTCCGGGCCGTCTTGTCGGGGTGGCGGGGACAATAGCGGGGAATAGCTGAGTCGAGTATCCGCGTTGGCTGACTGGGGGCCGAACGTGGGGTCTGCGCAGAGAAGGGACATGCCGGTTATGGGGCTTCGGCTGATGGCGGTGCACGCCCACCCGGACGACGAGTCCAGCAAGGGTGCGGCCACCATGGCGCGTTACGTCGCCGAAGGGCATGAGGTCATGGTGGTGACCTGCACCGGAGGTGAGGCGGGCAGCATTCTCAATCCGGCCATGGACCGGCCCGAGGTGCTGGAGAACATGACCGAGATCCGCCGCGAGGAGATGGCGCGCGCGGCGAAGATCCTCGGCGTGCGGCACCGCTGGCTCGGCTTCGTCGACTCCGGCCTGCCCGAGGGCGACCCGCTGCCCCCGCTGCCGGAGGGCTCGTTCGCCACCGTGCCGATCGAGGAGTCCACCGGCCCGCTGGTCGAGGTGATCCGCGAGTTCCGGCCGCACGTGATCATCACCTACGACGAGAACGGCGGCTACCCGCACCCGGACCACATCCGCACGCACGAGATCTCGATGGCCGCCTTCGACGCGGCGGGCGACCCGGACAAGTACCCGGAGACGGGCGAGCCGTGGCAGCCGCTGAAGCTGTACTACGTGCACGGTTTCTCCCGCGCGAGGATGACCGCGCTGCACGAGGCCCTGCTGAAGGCGGGCCTGGAGTCGCCGTACGAGGAGTGGCTCAAGCGCTGGAGCGACGACAAGCCGGACGTGATGGAGCGGGTGACCACCCGCGTCGAGTGCGGCGACTACTTCGAGCAGCGTGACGAGGCCCTCAAGGCGCACGCCACCCAGATCGACCCGGACAGCCGCTGGTTCGCCACCCCGCTGGAGATCCAGCGCGAGCTGTGGCCCACCGAGGAGTACGAGCTGGTCCGGTCACTGGTGGACAGCACCGTTCCGGAGGACGATCTGTTCGCGGGCATCGTCGGGGCGCCCGAAGGGCGTCCGGCCAAGCTCTGAGAAGGTGAGCCCATGAGTTTTGTACTGCCGGACCTGGCCGTGGTGCCGGTCACCGCGACAGCGGTGCTGGCTCAGCAGCCCGGCAACGGCGACAACGGCGGACAGGGCGAGGACTTCGGCAAGTCCTCGCCGGTCGGCCTGCTGGTGCTGATCCTGTTCCTGATCGCCGTGGTGCTGCTGGTCCGCTCGATGACCAAGCACCTCAAGCGGGTGCCGGAGAGCTTCGACGACCCGGAGCCGAAGGCCGAGGCCCCGGCGGGCGACGAGGAGAAACCCGCCGCCGCCGAGACCGAGGCCCCCAAACCGGCCGAGGACGCCAAGCCCTCCAGTTAGAGCCGGGGGTCGACCGGCTCCGACTCCAGCGCGAGCACCGCGAACACGCATTCGTGCACGCGCCAGAGCGGCTCGCCCCGCGCCACCCGGTCCAGCGCCTCCAGCCCGAGCGCGTACTCGCGCAGCGCCAGCGCCCGCTTCCGGCCCAGTCCCCGGCTCCGCAGCTGCGGCAGGTGCTCGAGGTACTCGGGGCCGTAGATGATCCGCAGGTACTCCCGCCCGCGCACCTTGACGCCCGGCTGCACCAGCCCGCGCGTGCCGCGGGTGAGGTTCGCGGCGGGCTTGACCACCATGCCCTCACCACCGGATTCGGTCAGCTCCAGCCACCACCGCGTGGCCGCGGCCAGCTCGTCGGCGTCGGTGGTGTCGACGAACCGCGTCGCGGTCGGCGCGAACAGGTCCGGGTCGGCCGCGGTCAGCCGGGCCGCCAGGTCGAGGTGCCAGGCGTGCGGCTTCGTGTGGTGCGCCGCGCCCGCCGAGGCCAGCACCTGGAACGGCGCCAGCCGCACCCCGGTCAGCCCATCGGTCGGCCAGGTGTAGCGCCGGTACGCCGCCCGGTAGGCGTCGACCGCCGAAGCCCGTGCGCGCGTGCGATCGAGCAGCGGCCCCACGTCGATCCCGCGCCCGGCCGCCGCGTCCAGTTCGGCGACCGCGACGGGCAGCACCGCCTGCGCGGCCGCGCCCACCGACGCGTACTGGTCGGCGATCAGCGCCCCGGCCTTGAGGCTCCACGGCATCAGCTCGGCGTCCAGCAGCAGCCAGTCCGTGCCGAGTTCGTCCCACAGCCCGGCCGAGGTCACCGCTTCGCGCACGCGCCCGAGGAACTCGGTGTCCGAGAAGAACGGCCGCCCGGTGCGCGTGTACACGACGCCGTCGCCCTCGATGCCGAAGCGCGCGGGCGCCACCCCGGAGTCGCGGCAGACCAGTACGACCGCCCGTGAGCCCATGTGCTTCTCTTCGCACACGACGGACTGCACACCGGCCGCGCGGAACTCGGCGAAGGCCTGCTCGGGGTGTTCGAGGAAGTCCTCCCGGTCCGAGGTGGCGCTCGGCGCCATCGTCGGGGGCAGGTAGAGCAGCCACCGCGGGTCGACGGCGAACCGGCTCATCACCTCCAGCGCCGCGGCCGACTGCTCGGCCGAGACCCCGATCCGGCCGTGGTGGCGCGTTTCGAGGACGCGCTTGCCGGTGACGTCGGCCAGTTCGAGCACGGTCGGCTCGCGCTTGGCCGGAGCCAGCGGGCGCACGGGTTCGTACCAGACCTTCTTGGCCGGCACGGAAACCACTTCCCGCTCGGGGTAGCGCAGCGCGGTCAGCTTCCCGCCGAACACGCACCCGGTGTCCAGGCACAGGGTGCCGTTGACCCACTCCACCTCCGGCGTCGGCGTGTGTCCGTAGAGGACGGTCGCGTGACCGCGGTAGTCGCGGGCCCACGGGTAGCGGACCGGCAGGCCGAACTCGTCGGTCTCGCCGGAGGTCTCGCCGAACAACGCGGTGCTGCGGACGCGCCCGGACGCCCGGCCGTGGAACCGTTCGGGCAGCCCGGCGTGCGCGACGACCAGCTTGCCGCCGTCGAGCACGTAGTGCGCGATCAGCCCGTCGCAGAACTCCAGCACCTTGGCGCGGAAGGCGTCGTCGCGGGTGCCGAGCTGATCCAGCGACTCACCGAGGCCGTGCGTGACCTGCACCTTCTTGCCCTGGAGCGCGCGCACCAGCTTCTGCTCGTGGTTCCCGCAGACCGACATCGCGCTGCCGCGCTCGACCATGGCCATCACCAGTTCGAGCACGCCGGGCGTGTCCGGCCCTCGGTCGACCAGGTCACCGACGAACAACGCGGTGCGGCCGTCGGGGTGGTGGTACGCGCCGTCATGCACGTACCCGAGTTCGCCGAGCAGTTCCTCCAGTTCCTCGCGGCAACCGTGCACGTCACCGATCACGTCGAACGGCCCGGTGAGGTCGCGCCGGTCGTTCATCAGCGGCTCGACCACGATCTCGGCGGCCTCGACCTCTTCGGCCGAGCGCAGCACGTGCACCCGCCGGAAGCCCTCCTTCTGCAGGAACTTCAGCGACCGCTTCAGCTCGCCGCGCTGGCGCCGGACCACGTGCGCGCCGAAGTCCCGGTCGGGCCTGGCCTCGTTGCGGGCCACGCACAGCGACTCGGGCAGGTCGAACACGATGGCGGTGGGCAGCACGTCGTGCTCCTTGGCCAGTTTCACCAGGTCCGCGCGCGAACCCCGCTGCACGTTGGTCGCGTCGACCACGGTCAGCCGACCGGCCGCGAGCCGCTTGCCCGCGACGAAGTGCAGTGCGGCGAAGGCATCGGCACTGGCCGCCTGGTTGTTCTCGTCGTCGGAGACCAGGCCGCGGAAGTAGTCGCTGGAGAGCACCTGCGTCGGTGCGAAGTGCGTGCGCGCGAAGGTCGACTTGCCGGAGCCGGACACACCGATCAGCGCGACCAGCGACATGTCGGGAATGGTCAGCTTCATGCCGCCACCTCCGTGAACACCGCGAGCTGCGTCGGCGCCCCGACCTCCGGGTCCTCGGCGCCGACCGGCAACTGCCGCACGACGTAACCGTTGCGCCCGGCGACCTCGGCCGCCCAGCGCCCGAACTGCTCACGAGTCCATTCGAAACGGTGGTCGGCGTGCCGGAAAGTGTTGGCGGGCAAGGATTCGAAACGCACGTTGTACTCCGAGTTGGGGGTGGTCACGATCACCGTGCGCGGCCGGGCGACGGCGAAGACGGCGTGTTCGAGCGCGGGCAGCCGTTCCTCGTCGAGGTGCTCGATCACCTCCATCAGCACGGCGGCGTCGTACCCGGACAGCGACGGGTCGGCGTAGGTCAGCGCGGACTGGCGCAGCTTGATCCGGTCGCGCTGCCGGTCCGGGAGCCGGTCCAGCTTGAGCCGCCGCTCGGCCACGTCCAGCGCCTTCGCCGAGACGTCGAGCCCGACGATCTCGGTGAACGACGGCTCCTGCATCAGGACGCGCAGCAGCGCGCCGCCACCACAGCCGAGGTCGAGCACGCGCTGTGCCCCGGCCGCGCGCAGGGCGGCCAGCACGCTGCCCTGGCGCTGCTTGGCCAGCGACTCCGGCTGCTCGGGTGCCTCGGTGACGCGTGGCTCCTCGGCCTCGTCGTCGACGCCGAGTCGTTCCAGCGCGTAATTCACGTAAGTACGCCGATGTTCCAGATAGCGCCTGGTGATCGACTCGCGTTCGGGGTGCCCGGCGAGCCAGCCTTCGCCGGCGCGCAGCAGCTTGTCCGCTTCGTCCTGCCCGACCCAGTAGTGCTTGCTGCCGTCGAGCGCGGGCAGCAGCACGTACAGCTGGCGCAGGGCGTCCGCGAGCCGCAGCTCACCGGTCAGCGTCGCGTCGACGTACCGCGATTCGGCCCAGCCGGGGATCTGCGCGTCGAGCGGCACCTCCTCGCCCTCGACGTGCCAGCCCAGCGGTTCGAAGAACTGCCTGACCAGCTCGATCCCGCCGCGCGAGCACAACGACGGAACCCGCACGGACAGCGGAATCCGCTGCTCGGCGAGTTCCGGGCGCGCGTCGCAGCGGCCGGTCATCGCGGTGGTGAACACCGTGCGCAGGGCCACCGCCAGCTGCGAGCCCGCCGCGTACGGCCGGTCGTTGACGTACTGGGTCAGCGTGGTGGCACCCCCGCGGACCAGGGCGATCGGGTCGATCTCCGCGAGCAGCGCGACCGTGCACTCGTCCTCGGTCGCGCGCGGGTAGAACACGTGGGCCGTCCCGGCCGAGATCGGGAAGGACTGCGCGCGCTCCGGATGCTTGTGCAGGAGGAAGCCGAGGTCGGTGGCCGGTCGATGGGTGGTGGAGATCGTCAGCAACACCGGGACAGTGTGCAATGGGACCGAGTTCGGCACACGCGCTTTTCCCCCTCCCGCCGCCCCGCCACCGCCCTCAACCGCGCCGCTGCGCGGCACCCCCCTCTCTGGAACGCTAGCGGTATGCCGAACCGTCTCGCCGCATCGACCAGCCCGTACCTGCTCCAGCACGCGGACAACCCGGTCGACTGGTGGCCCTGGGGGCCCGAGGCGCTCGCCGAGGCCCAGCACCGGAACGTGCCGATCCTGTTGTCGGTCGGGTACGCCGCCTGTCACTGGTGCCACGTGATGGCCCACGAGTCCTTCGAAGACGAGGGCACCGCGGCACTGATGAACGCGAACTTCGTCAACATCAAGGTCGACCGGGAGGAGCGCCCGGACATCGACGCGGTCTACATGACCGCCACGCAGGCGATGACCGGGCAGGGCGGCTGGCCGATGACCTGCTTCCTCACCCCGGACGGGCAGCCGTTCCACTGCGGCACCTACTACCCGCCGCGCCCGCGGCCGGGGATGCCGTCGTTCCCTCAGCTGCTGGTCGCGGTGGCCGAGGCGTGGGGTGAGCGGCCGGAAGAGCTGCGCGAGGGCGCCGGGCAGATCATGGCGCACCTGGCCGAGGGCACCGGCCCGCTGAAGGAGTCCGTTGTGGACGACGAGGCGCTGGCGGGCGCGGTGGCGAAGCTGGCCGAGGAGGAGGACCGGGTCAACGGCGGCTTCGGTGGCGCGCCGAAGTTCCCGCCGTCCATGGTGCTGGAGTTCCTGCTGCGTCACCACGAGCGCACCGGTTCCGCCGAAGCTCTGTCCATTGTGGAAAGGGCGGCGAACGCGATGGCCCGCGGTGGCCTGTACGACCAGCTCGCCGGTGGCTTCTCGCGGTACTCGGTCGACGCCGGCTGGGTGGTGCCGCACTTCGAGAAGATGTTGTACGACAACGCTTTGCTGCTGCGGTTCTACGCGCACCTCTTCCGTCGCTCCGAGTTGCCGCTGGCCGAGCGGATCACCGAGGAGACCGCCGCCTTCCTGCTCCGCGACCTCCGCACCGACGAAGGCGGTTTCGCGGCTTCGCTGGACGCCGACACCGATGGTGTCGAGGGCCTGACCTACGTCTGGACACCGGCGGAGCTTGTCGAAGTGCTGGGGGAGAAGGACGCCGAATGGGCCGCCGAGTTGTTCAAGGTCACCCCGGAGGGCACCTTCGAAGGCGGCGCGTCGACGCTCCAGTTGCCGCTCGACCCCGGTGACGAGCCGCGCTGGGACGGCGTCCGCTCGGCATTGCTGCGGGCGCGCGCCGACCGTCCGCAGCCCGGCCTTGACGACAAGGTGATCGCCGCCTGGAACGGTCTCGCGATCACCGCACTGGCCGAGGCGGGACTGGCGTTCGGCCGGACGCAGTGGATCGACGCCGCCGCCGGCGCCGCGCGCTTCCTGGTGGACAACCACGTGATCGACGGCCGGCTGCGCCGCAGCTCGCGGCACGGCGTGGTCGGTGAGGCGGCCGGGGTGCTGGAGGACTACGCCTGCCTGGCCGACGGCCTGCTCGCGCTGCACCAGGCGACCGGTGACCCGCGCTGGCTGACCGAGGCGACCGACCTGCTGGAGGTGGCGCTGACCCGGTTCGCCGATCCCGAGGTGCCCGGCGCCTTCCACGACACCGCGGACGACGCCGAACAGCTGGTCCACCGGCCATCCGATCCCGGCGACAACGCGAGCCCGTCGGGGGCGTCCGCGCTGGCCGGCGCGTTGCTGACGGCTTCGGCGCTGGCCGGCCCGGAGGCGGCGGCCCGCTACCGGGACGCGGCCGAGCAGGCGATCAACCGCACGGGCGCGCTGTCTTCGCAGATCCCGCGCTTCGCCGGTCACTGGCTGAGCGTGGCCGAGGCGCTGCGGGCCGGTCCGGTGCAGGTCGCGGTGACCGGTGTGGACGCCGTGGCGCGCGCCGAGTTGGTGGCCGAGGCCGCGTGCCGGGTGCACGGCGGCGGCATCGTGCTCGGCGGCGTGCCCGACGCCGAGGGGGTGCCGCTGCTCGCCGACCGGCCGCTGGTGAACGGCGAGGCGGCGGCGTACGTCTGTCGCGGTTACGTCTGCGACCGCCCGGTGACCAGCGTGGAGGACCTGCGCGCGGCGCTCTGACCTGCGATTCGCCGTTCCGCCGACAGTGAACGGGCCTCGCCTTGCCTGATTGCGGGCGTAACGTGAGTTACGACGTAATCATGTAATCAAGGAGGCCGAGATGGGACGAGGATGGCGCGGCCGAGGTGGCTGGCAGCAGACCGAGGCGCCGCCGGCCGATGACGCGGCGGCCTGGTTCGCCGGCCGGCTGCCCGACGGCTGGTTCACCGAGGCGCCACAGGTCACCGTCGACCGGGAGGAGATCCTGCTGGTCGGCGAGCTGCCCGCGCTGGAGGGCGAGTTCGACGACGACGCGGCCCGCAGCGCCGCCGAATCGGGCCGGATCAGCCGGTTCCGCGAGGAGACGCGGGACGAGCGCATCGAGATCGCGCGGCAGGCCGAGTACCGGTACCAGCGGAAGGTCTCGTGGGGCGCGCGGCTCGGCGGCACGCAGGAGCTGTTCACCACGGTGTCGGCACCGGTGATGACGCGCCTGCGGCAGCCGGAGCGGCTGGTGCTCGACACGCTGGTGGACGCGGGCGTGGCGCGCTCGCGGTCGGAGGCGCTGGCGTGGGCGGTCCGGCTGGTCGGCGAGCACGCGGACACCTGGCTCGGTGAGCTGCGGGACGCCATGTCCAAGGTGGACGACCTGCGGTCGAAGGGGCCCGACCTCGGTTGAGTGACTCGTGTCGCGAAGGGTTTGCGGCTGCGGCAGGCTGGTTACCAACGAGTAGGTAGCTTGCCGCAGCCCAGGAGGAGCCGTGCCCGACCTCGAAGTCCAAGCCGAAGCGCTCACCGCGGTACTGGACGGCCGGTGGGCCGAACTCAAGCGGGGCGTGCGCGCGCAGATCGCGGACGAGAAGTTCCGTGACCCGACCGAACTGGACACCGAGGCGCACCGGGCGCAGGTGCTGGAGCAGTTGCGGGCGCTTGCGCGCACGGACCGGCCGGGCCTCGGTTACGACCCGGCGTACGGCGGTGGCGGCGACGTCGGCGGCTCGCTGACTTCGTTCGAGATGCTCGGTTTCGGCGACCTTTCGCTGATGGTCAAGGCCGGGGTGCAGTGGGGCCTGTTCGGCGGCGCCGTGCAGTTGCTCGGCACCGAGCGGCACCACGAGCGGTACCTGCGCCGCATCACCAGCCTCGACCTGCTCGGCTGCTTCGCGATGACCGAGCACGGGCACGGGTCGGACGTGCAGAACCTGCGGACCACGGCGACCTTCTCCGATGGCGGGTTCGTCATCAACACCCCGGACGAGTCGGCGGTCAAGGAGTACATCGGCAACGCGGCGCGCGACGGTGAGTTGGCCGTGGTGTTCGCGCAGCTGATCACCGGCGGCGAATCCCGTGGTGTGCACGCCTTCGTGGTGCCGATCCGGGTCGACGGCAGGCCCGCACCCGGCGTGACCATCTCCGACTGCGGCCTCAAGGCAGGCCTGAACGGTGTCGACAATGGACGGTTGTCCTTCGACCAGGTGCGCGTTCCCCGTGAGGCGCTGCTGAACCGCTTCGCCGACGTGGCCGAGGACGGCACGTATTCGAGTCCGATCGAAAGCGACAACCGCCGGTTCTTCACCATGCTGGGCACGTTGATCCGCGGCCGGATCAGCGTGGCGGGCAGCGCGGGCAACGCGACCAAGCGCGCGCTCGCGGTGGCCGTGCGGTACGGCGAGCGGCGCCGCCAGTTCTTCAAGCCGGGTGGTGACGAGGTCGTCCTGCTGGATTACCGCGCGCACCAACGGAAACTGCTGCCCGCGATCGCGAAGACGTATGCGCTGCACTTCGCGCAGGAGGAACTGGTCGGCACGCTGCACGACCTCGGAATGGACCCGCCGGAGCAGGAGCAGCGCGAACTGGAGTCGCGGGCGGCCGGTATCAAGGCGGTGACCACCTGGCACGCCACGCAGACGATCCAGCTGGCGCGGGAAGCCTGTGGTGGCGCGGGTTATCTCGCGGAGAACCTGCTGCCCGCGATGAAGGCGGACACCGACGTGTTCACCACATTTGAGGGCGACAACACGGTGTTGCTCCAGCTGGTCGCGAAGGGCCTGCTGACCAGTTACAAGGACCAGTTCGCGGACCTGAGCACGTTCGGCACCGTGAAGTTCGTGGCCGAGCAGATCGTGGAGACGGTCATCGAGCGCACGTCGGCGCGCAAGGTGGTCGATCGCCTGGCGAGCGCGAGCGACGACGACGTGCTGTTCAACCGCGAGTGGCACCTGAAGTTGTTCGAAGACCGGGAAGAGCACGTACTGGACGGTGTCGCCCGGAGACTGCGGAAAGCCGCTGATTCGGGTGATCCGTTCGAGGCGTTCAACGACGCGCAGGACCACGTGCTGCGGGCCGGTCGCGTGCACGTCGACCGCCTGGTGCTGGAGGCTTTCACCGCCGCGATCGCGCGCTGCGAGGACCCGGCGGCGGCCGCGTTGCTGGAGCGGGTGTGCGACCTGTACGCCCTGTCCAACATCGAAGCCGACCGTGCCTGGTTCCTGGAACACGGGCGGTTGACGTCCTCGCGTTCGAAGGCCGTTGTCGCGGCGGTGAACTCGTTGTGCGCGGAACTGCGCACGCACGCCCGCGTGCTGGTGGACGGCTTCGCGGTGCCGTCGCAGTTCCTGCAAGCCCCGCTGCTGGACTCGTGACCAGGGTTTCCCGGTGGTGGCACGGCGTGCTGGCGCTGGTCATCATCGGTTCGCTGGTCATCCAGCTGGTCCTGGTGTTCACCGGCGGCGCCGACGCGAACTCGGGACAGACCGGCGGCGGCGTCGGGCTCCGGCTGTGGCGGTTGTTCAGCTACTTCACCATCGAGAGCAACCTGTTCGTCCTGGTCACCGCGCTGGTGCTGGCGCGGAACCCGGCGGCCGACGGCAGGCTGTGGCGGATCGTGCGGCTGGACGCGCTGCTGGGCATCCTGATCACCGGCCTGGTCTTCGCCATCGTGCTGGCGCCCCAGGTGCACCTGACCGGCGCCGCGCTGGTGGCCACGATCGGCTTCCACTACATCTCGCCATGGGCCTGCGTGGTGGCGTGGCTGTTCTTCGGGCCGCGGCCGCGGATGAGCTGGGGCACGGTCGCGGGCGCGTTCGTCTGGCCGGTGGCCTGGCTGGTCTACATCTTCACGCAGGGCGCCTTCACCCGCTGGTACCCGTACCCGTTCCTGGACGCGGGCGAACTCGGCTTCGGTGTCGCCGCGCGGAACGCGTTGCTGGTGGTCGCACTGGCGCTGGTGCTGGCCGTGTTGTTCAAGCTCCTGGACCGGCGCCTGCCAGTTCCAGGTAGGCGCTGAGCAGGGTGGCCGCCTTGAGCATCGCCAGGCCCTGCGCGTTCAGCTTCCGCTGCCAGTCGTCGAGGGCGCGGGCCAGCGAGTCGGTGCCGCCCGCCGTCCGGATCTGCTGGACCACGGTCGCGATGTGCTCGAGCGGGTAGCCGCCGCGCCGGAGCAGGTGGGCGAGTTCGGCGTCGCGGACGTCGCCGGCGCGGTAGACACGGTAGCCGGTGCCCTTTTCCCGTTGCGGTGCAAGGATTCCGGCGGCTTCCCAGTTGCGCAGGGTGGCTCTCGTGACGCTGAGCTGGTGTGCCAGTTCGCCGATGTTCCGCGTGGTCGCGGGTAGGTCCGGCTCGGCTGCCGCGGTCAGGTGGTTCACCGCCTTGCGCACGGAGTCGAGGGTGCCGCGGTCGCGGAGCAGCTGGGCGTGGCCGCGGTCGATGGTGGTCAGGAGTTCGTCGAGGGCGTTTTGGTGGGCCGCTCGCATGATCTGGCCGCTGAGGGCGTGGCCGAAGGCGGGGATGAGGGCGAGGAACGCGCGGAGGGCGGCGGCGTGCAGCTCGGTGTAGATGCGGTAGCCGCTGGGTGTGCGCTCGGCGGGCGGGAGGAACCCGTCCTGCTCGTAGTTGCGGACGGCCTGCGTCGAGATCCCGTGCTCGCGGGCGAGGTCAGTTGGTCGCTTCATGGCTGTTTGAAACTTACCGCATGTCCTGCCTGGTTCGTGCTGTTGAAGTCTCAACGGAGCTTTCAGCGATACGCTTTACCCACATGAGCCAGGACATTCGAGACTTCGTCAGTGCTTCCGTGGACATCGTGGCCTACGGTGAGCCCACCCACCAGGAACCGGCCTTCGCCCGGGTTCGCAACGAATTGTTCGCCCAGCTGGTTTCGTCGCATGGTTTCCGTTCGATCGTGCTGGAAACCGACCGCGTGGCCGGGCTGGCGGTGAACGACTACGTGTTCGACGGTGTGGGAACCCTCGACGACGCACTGCGCACGGGCTTCTCCCACGGCTTCGGCGAGTTGACCTTCAACCGGGAGCTGGTGAGCTGGATGCGCACGTACAACGCTTCACGCCCGCCCGCCGAACGCCTCACCTTCTACGGTTATGACACCCCGATGGAAACCATGAGCGCGCCGAGCCCGCGCCCGTACCTGGAACACGCGCGCGACTACCTCGGTGTTGATGTGGATATCGCTGCTGTAGCAGGCGACGACACCCGTTGGAGCCGCACGGAAGCGGTCATGAACTACGCGGAGTCGCCAGGCTTGGGTGCCGACGCGGTCCGCCTGCGAACCATCGCCGACGACTTACTCGTCCGGCTCCACTCAGCCGCCCCCGGCCAAATCGCGACCACTTCGCTCGCGGCCTGGCGCCGTGCCAAGGTTTTCCTGACCGCCGGGATCGCGCTGCTGCGCTACCACGCCCAATGTGCCCAGCCGGTGGAGCCGATGGACACCCGAGTCTCCGCCCTGGGCGGTACACGAGACGCTTTGATGGCCGAGAACCTGTTGAGCATCAGGGAAACCGAACGCCACCGCGGTGGGACGCTCGTCTTCTCGCACAACCGTCACCTGCAACGGGTGGAGAGCGTGCTGGACATGTGGAACATGAAGCTGACCTGGTCTTCGGCCGGGGCCATCGTCAACGCCACATCGGACGAGACCTACACCTTCATCGCCGGCTCGCTGGGCGCGAGTTCAGCCATCGGCTTGGCAGCGCCTCCCGCAGGCACCTACGAAGCTGCCTTGCCCACCTCTGACTGGTCCCTACTCCCGGCGGCTTCGGTCCCCTCCGCCACCGTCCGCACCGATACGACGCCTCCG
This sequence comes from Amycolatopsis sp. YIM 10, assembly GCF_009429145.1. Taxonomy (GTDB): domain Bacteria; phylum Actinomycetota; class Actinomycetes; order Mycobacteriales; family Pseudonocardiaceae; genus Amycolatopsis. Next base: position 1,022,142 of record NZ_CP045480.1, read on the forward strand.
CAGGGCTACTTCCCGCTGGACCCAGACACCCTCGACGACGCCGACACCATCCTGCACATCCCGTAAACGTCAAAGGTGAGCCGTTCCCAGAACGGCTCACCTTTTCGGCGCCCAGCTAGGCGTACATGGCGAGCCAGATCGCGATGTAGTGCGAAGCGGCCGCCAGCACCGTGCAGGCGTGGAAGTACTCGTGGTAGCCGAAAACGTGGGGCCAGTGGTTCGGCCACTTGACCGCGTAGAACACCGCGCCCGCGGTGTAGAAGGCACCGCCGACCAGCAGCAGCACGAGCGCCGCGACGCCCGCGCTGGCCAGCAGTTCCGGCAGCACGAAGACCGCCACCCAGCCCAGCGCGATGTAGATCGGCACACCCAGCCACCGCGGCGCCGTCGGCCACAGGAGCTTCAGCGCCACCCCGGCTATCGCCCCGCCCCAGACGATGGCCAGGACGACATAGCCCGTCGGCTTGGACATGGCCAGCAGGGTGAACGGCGTATAAGTACCGGCGATGAACAGGAAGATCATCGAGTGATCCGCCCGCTTCATCCACTGGTACGCCTTCCGGCTCCAGATGCGCCGGTGGTACAGCGCGCTCACCCCGAACAGGCCGAGCACGGTCAGCCCGTACACCGACGTCGCCAGCGCGGCCACGCCGGACACGGTCGACGCGGCCAGCGCGATCAGCGTCGCCGCGGCGGCCACCGAGACGAAGAACGACCAGAAGTGGATGTGTCCCCGGAGGCGAGGGCGGCTCTCCGGCCCTGGCTGGGGCTCGAGGTCGGTAGCAGTGCTCACTCCGACCAGGTTACGGGAGCGTAGGTCGAATTCCACTCGAGCGTGGCGCGCCCCACCGCCGCCCGCTCCGGTTGCGTACCCTGTGCCGACGTGAGCGTTCGATCATTCGTCGCCGACATCGTGTACAGCGCGTACTCGCGGCGCCTCATCCAGCAGGCCGCGGGCAAGCACCCCCGGCACATCGCGATCATGCTCGACGGCAACCGCAGATGGGCGCGCGAGGCCGGCTTCACCGACGTCAGCGACGGCCACCGGGTCGGCGCCAAGAAGATCGCCGACTTCCTCAGCTGGTGCCGCGAGGCCGACGTCGAGGTGGTCACGCTCTGGCTGCTCTCGACCGACAACCTCAGCCGGACCTCCGAGGAGGTCGAGGCGCTGCTGGAGATCATTCCCGACGTGGTCGACGAGCTGTCCGGGCCGGAGACGCCGTGGCGCCTGCGCATGGTCGGCGCACTCGACCTCCTGCCCGAGCACACCGCCAAGCGGCTGAGGGCCGCCGCCGAGCGCACCGACAAGCGCACCGGCATGGAGGTCAACATCGCCGTCGGCTACGGCGGCCGCCAGGAGATCGCCGACGCCGTGCGCAAGCTGCTGCTGCACCACGCCGACGAGGGCACCAGCATTCGCGAGCTGGCCAAGATCCTCGACGTCGACCACATCTCCGAGCACATGTACACCTCGGGGCAGCCCGATCCCGATCTCATCATCCGGACCTCGGGCGAGCAGCGGCTCTCCGGTTTCCTGCTCTGGCAGTCCGCCCACTCGGAGTTCTGGTTCACCGAGGCGTACTGGCCCGCCTTCCGCCGGGTCGACTTCCTGCGTGCGCTGCGTGACTTCGCGGTGCGGCACCGCCGGTTCGGCGCCTGAGCGCCACCGCCATTTCGTTCGAACATGAAGAAGGGCCCGGAGCGAACTCCGGGCCCTTCATGGTTACTCGCGGATCAGTCCGAGTCCAGCGAGTAGAGGACCAGCGCCGGGGTGTTGGCGATACCGGCGTACGCGCCCGCGACCAACGAGGCCGCGCCGTAGCCGAGTGCGCCGCCACCCTCGATGAAGGTGTAGTAGGCGTCCGAGAACGTCACCTTGTCGGTGGCGTTGGAGTCGGTGTCCGGCGTCTGCGCGAACGCGGTGCCGCCGACCATCATCAGGCCCACGGCGGTAGCGGCCACGAAACCAGCCTTCTTCAGCACTGCGCACACTCCTATGTAGAAATGGGACTCCGGGGGAGTCGAGGGGATCCCTGCTTTCCCTCGACATGAAAATTACTACCGATTCCACCGCGGTGTCTGTTTGGTTACACCATTGTGTGAGTCATTTCCGGTGCTGCTCACCCGTTTCGGTTGCCATTCCCATTCTCGCCGGGCAGTCCACAATGTCCCGTGCTAAAGACAAAGTGGACAATGGCCCGCGTTCGAATCGTCATTCGGCTCGGTGAACGCGAATCGCGCGGGGGTACCCGGTCCGGGTGATCACTCACGCAGCGTGACAGTCAGTCGGCTCTCACTCCCTGTTTGTAACCTGCGACTGACGGTGAGATGACGGTTTGACGAATCACCTGTGTGGCTGCCTGCAGTACTCGCGATCCGCAGGTAGCTTGCGAAGTGATGGACCGCGACCCCTGCGGGACATCACGGGAGGCCCTGGTCGTGGCGGTCGTAGAAGGAGCGGTCCATCCGCTCGTGATACGCACGAGTGGGCCGGCACCCGGCCCTCGTGGCCGCGAAGGCTGAGGCGCGCACAGCGTCGAAGCCGGAGCGGACCAACCGGGGCAGTGCCCGGCCCAGCGAGTGCGGGCGTGGTGCCACGCCCACGAGGGAGATGCCGTCGTGACTGCGCAGCGTTTGCCCCGAAAGGCCTCCGGCCGCTCTTCGACCAGTGCCGACGGCACTGAGAAAGTTCTCGAATCCCCAGAATCCCCGCGGCACACCTATGTGCTCGACACCTCGGTCCTGCTGTCCGACCCCTGGGCCGTGACCAGGTTCGCCGAGCACGCCGTGGTACTGCCGCTGGTGGTCATCAGCGAGCTGGAGGCCAAGCGCCACCACCCCGAACTGGGCTGGTTCGCGCGGGAGTCCCTCCGCCTGCTGGACGACCTCCGGCGCACCCACGGCCGGTTGGACGCCCCGGTTCCGATCGGCGAGAGCGGCGGCACGCTGCACGTCGAGCTGAACCACTCGGACCAGTCCGTGTTGCCGCCGGGTTTCCGCACCGACTCCAACGACCACCGCATCCTGGCCTGCGCGCTGAACCTCGCGGTCGAGCTCGAAGCGGTGACGCTGGTGACCAAGGACATCCCGCTGCGGGTCAAGGCGGGTGCGGTGGGGCTGGTGGCCGACGAGTACCGCGCGCAGGAGGTCATGCCATCGGGCTGGACCGGCATGGCCGACGTCGACGTGCAGCAGCCGGTGCTGGACGCGCTCTTCCACGACGGGCCGGTCACCCCGGCCGACCACGGCCTCGACGAGCTGAGCGAACTGCCCTGCCACACCGGGCTGAGGCTGCTCGCGGGCAGCTCCAGCGGCCTTGGCCGGATCACCCCGGACAAGCGGATCCGGCTGGTGCGCGGGGACAAGGAGGCGTTCGGCCTGCACGGCCGGTCCGCGGAGCAGCGGATCGCCCTCGACCTGCTGCTCGACCCCGAGATCGGCATCGTCTCGCTCGGCGGCCGGGCCGGTACCGGCAAGTCGGCGCTGGCGCTGTGCGCCGGGCTGGAGTCGGTGATGGAACGCCGCGCGCACCGCAAGGTCGTGGTGTTCCGGCCGGTCTACGCGGTCGGCGGGCAGGATCTCGGCTACCTGCCCGGCTCGGAGAGCGAGAAGATGCAGCCGTGGGCGCAGGCCGTGTTCGACACGCTCGGCGCGCTGGTCAGCCAGGACGTGCTGGACGAGGTGTTCGACCGCGGCATGCTCGAGGTGCTGCCGCTGACGCACATCCGCGGCCGGTCGCTGCACGACGCCTTCGTGATCGTCGACGAGGCGCAGTCGCTGGAGCGGAACGTGCTGCTGACCGTGCTCTCGCGGCTCGGCACAGCGTCACGGGTGGTGCTCACGCACGACGTGGCGCAGCGCGACAACCTGCGTGTCGGGCGGCATGACGGGGTCTCGGCGGTGATCGAGAAGCTCAAGGGACACCCGCTGTTCGCGCACGTCACGCTGACGCGCTCGGAACGCTCCCCGATCGCCGCACTGGTGACGGAGATGCTCGAGGACCACTAGGAGCCCCAAGTGCCGTGAATGTGGCTTTCACCGCGAACACGCCGGGAAAGCCACATTCACGGCATTACCAGCCCGCGGGCAGCGGGCGACCTTCGGCGAAGCCCGCGGCCGACTGGATGCCCAGCACGGCCCGCTCGTGGAACTCCTCCAGCGTGCGCGCGCCCGCGTAGGTGCACGCCGAGCGCACGCCGGAGCCGATCGAGTCGAGCAGGTCCTCGACGCCGGGGCGGGTCGGGTCCAGCGCCATCCGCGAGGACGAGATGCCCTCCTCGAACAGGCCCTTCTTCGCGCGCTCGTAGACGTTGTCCGTGCGCGTCCGTGCGCCGACGGCCCGCTTCGACGCCATGCCGAACGACTCCTTGTACGGCCGTCCCTGCTCGTCGTAGCGCAGGTCGCCGGGGGATTCGTGGGTGCCGGCGAACCACGAGCCGACCATCGCGGCCGACGCGCCGGCCGCCAGCGCGAGCGCGATGTCGCGCGGGTGCCGCACGCCGCCGTCCGCCCATACGTGCTTGCCCAGCTCACGGGCCGCCGCGGCGCATTCGGCGACCGCGGAGAACTGCGGCCTGCCGACGCCAGTGGCCATCCGGGTGGTGCACATCGCGCCGGGGCCGACGCCGACCTTGACCACGTCCGCGCCGGCGGTGATCAGGTCGCGCGTGCCCTCCGCGGTCACCACGTTGCCCGCGACCACCGGCACCGCGGGCGACACCGAGCGGACCGCCTTCAGCGCGGCGATCATCTTCTCCTGGTGCCCGTGCGCGGTGTCGACCACCAGCACGTCCACGCCGCCGTTGAGCACGGCTTCCGCCTTCGCGGCCACATCACCGTTGACGCCGATCGCGGCGGCCACGCGCAGCCTGCCCGCGGCGTCCAGCGCCGGGGTGTAGATCTCCGCCCGCAGCGCGGCGACCTGGGTGAGCACGCCCGCGAGCCGTCCGGTCTCGTCGACGCCCAGCGCCAGCTTGTCGCCGTGCTCGTGCAGCCGTTCGAAGACCACACGCGGCTCGGTGTCCAGCGGCACGGTGACCGCGGCGGGCTCGACGACATCGGCGAGCCGCGCGAACCGGTCCACGCCCTGGCAGGCGGCCTCGGTGACCACCCCGACCGGGCGGCCCTCGTCGTCGACCACCACGACCGCGCCGTGGGCGCGCTTGCCGACCAGGTTCAGCGCGTCGGCGACGGCGTCGCCGCCGGTCAGCACGAGCGGGGTGTCCCAGACGACGTGCCTGCTCTTGACCCAGGCGGTGATGTCGGCGACGGCGGCCGGGTCCACGTCCTGCGGCAGCACCACCAGCCCGCCGCGGCGGGCCACCGTCTCCGCCATGCGGCGGCCGGCGACGGCGGTCATGTTCGCCACCACCACCGGGAGGGTGGCGCCGGTGCCGTCCACGGTGGAGAGGTCGACGTCGAACCGGGACTCCACGTCGGAGCGGTTCGGGACGAGGAAGACGTCGTCGTAGGTCAGGTCGTGGGCAGGCCGGTGGCCATCGATAAAGCGCACGAGATCCCAGGCTACAGGGCGATCGCGGTGCCGGTTCGGTACAGCTCGACGAGCAGCGGGCGCAGCCGCTCACCACGCGCGGTGAGACGGTGGCTGGTGCGCGGCGGGAAGCCCGGCAGCACGGTGCGTTCGGCGAGGCCGCGGTCGGCGAGAGCGGCCAGCCGTTCGCTCAGCACCTTGGCGGACAGGCTGGGCAGCGCCGCCCGCAACTCGCCGAAGGAACGCGGCCCGGCCATCAGTTCGCGCAGGACCAGGGTGGTCCAGCGGCCGGAGATCGCGGCCAGCGCGATTTCGACCGGGCAGCCCGGCTCCGGGCGCCGGGTGCGGCCACGGGCGTCCGGCACGAGCTCCGGATCGTAGGTTTCCGTTTGGTGACCATCGCGGGCGTCGGCTTCGCTGAGCACATGACCAGTCTGCGCCTCACCACCGACGCCCGGCAGCACCCGTTCGTTTTCGCCAACGCCTTCAACAGCGGTGACGGCGACCTCGTCGAGCAGGTCTACGAACCCGACGCCCTCTTCGTGCGACGCGACGGCACCACCGTCTCCGGGGCCGGACGACGCCGCGCCAACGACGAGTTCCAGCGACTCGGGCTGCCGATCACCGTGCGCCCGCGCCGGGTCGAAGTGGCCGGGGACCTGGCCCTGCTGATCGTCGACTGGACGGTCGGCGAGGACATCGGCGGCACCGCGACCGACGTCGCGCGCCGGGGTGCGGACGGGTGCTGGCGCTACGTGATCGACAACCCGTTCGGCGTGTCAGTCCCAGCCGGCTGAGCCGGCCTTCTCCTTGCCGATGGTGGTGCCCTCGCCGTGGCCGGTGTTCACCCGCGTGTCCTCGGGTAGGGCGAAAAGCTTGCTCTGGATGGAGTTCTTGATGGTCGGATAGTCCGAATAGGACCGTCCGGTGGCGCCGGGGCCGCCGTTGAACAGGGTGTCGCCGGTGAACACCGTGCCGAGGTCGGCCGCGTACAGGCAGACCGCGCCGGGTGCGTGCCCCGGCGTGTGGATCACCTTGAGCCTGGTGCCCGCGACGATCAGCTCCTGGCCGTCGGCGAGTTCGCCGTCCGGTGCGCGGTCGGCGTGCGTGAGGTCCCAGAGCACGCGGTCTTCGCGGTGCAGCAGGATCGGCGCGCCGGTGCGGCGGGCCAGCTCGGGGGCGGCGTTGACGTGGTCGTTGTGCGCGTGGGTGCAGACGATGGCGGTCACCTTTCGGTCGCCGATCGCGCTCTCGATCCGCTCCGCGTCGTGTGCCGCGTCGATCACCAGCACCTCGTCGCCGTCGCCGACCAGCCAGACGTTGTTGTCCACGTCCCAACTGCCCCCGTCGAGTTCGAAAACGCCGGAGGTCACCACGTTCTGCACGATCGCCGTCATGTCGCCGGACCCTAACAGTGATCGGGATCACCTTGGGATACTGGCGGTATCTACCGTCCCGTTAGATGGCTCGCATGGGTGCGGTGGAACTTCTGGCTGAGCCGTTGGAACTCCGGTGCGGGGCGAAGCTGCCGCACCGGATCGCCAAGTCGGCGCTGAGCGAGCAGCTCGGCGACCGGCGCAACCGGCCGTCGGCGGAGCTGGTCGAGCTCTACCGGACCTGGGCGCGCGGGGGTTCCGGCCTGCTCTGCACCGGCAACGTGATGGTCGATCCGGCCGCGCTCGGGGAACCGCGGAACGTCGCGCTGCCCGAGCGGCCCGACGCCGCGGAGTACCGCAACTGGGCCGACGCGGTGTCCGGCACCGACGCCCAGCTGTGGGTGCAGCTCAACCACCCCGGCAGGCAGAGCCCGCGGTTCCTTTCACGACAGCCGGTCGCGCCATCGGCCGTGCCGTTCGAGACGCGTGGCCTCCGCTCGGTGTTCGCGCCGCCGCGCGAGCTGACCGGTGACGAGATCGAGGCGATCATCGACCGGTTCGCGCTCGCCGCGATGACCTTCGTCGAAGCCGGGTTCGGCGGGGTGCAGCTGCACGGCGCGCACGGTTACCTCATCTCGCAGTTCCTCTCCCCGCTGACCAACCGCCGCACCGACTTCTGGGGCGAGCAGCGCAGCCGTTTCCTGCTGGAGGTGGTCCGTGCGGTGCGCGGGGCGATCGGTGACTCCGTGCCGCTGTCGGTGAAGCTGAACAGCGCGGATTTCCAGCGCGGCGGCTTCACCGAGGAGGAGTCCCTCGCGGTGGTGCGCGAGCTGGGCGAGGCCGGGATCGACCTGCTGGAGGTGTCCGGCGGCACCTACGAGCGGGCCGCGATGATGGGCATGACCAGGGAAAGCACCAGTCGTCGCGAGGCGTACTTCCTGGACTACGCGACCAAGGCCCGCAAGGTCACCGACGTGGCGCTGATGGTCACCGGCGGGTTCAGCACCGCCGAGGGCATGGCCGACGCGGTGCGGTTCGGCGCGCTGGACGTGATCGGCCTCGGCCGTCCGCTGACCGTCACCCCGGACCTGGTCGGGCGCCTGCTCGGTGGCGAGGAGATCGGCGCCGAGCGGCGGTGCCCGAAACCGGGGTCAAGCTGGCGGACAGCTGGCTGGAGATCCAGTGGCACACGCAGCAAATGCACCGGATCGCCGCCGGGAAGCCGGTGGACCTGCGCCGGGGCGCGCTCCGGTCGCTGGTGCACGCCGGGGTCAGCGACCCGCTGAACGCGTTCCGCCGGGTGCGCGGCTGAAAGATCTTCACGAGTGCGCTCGTGCCGCGCTCCGGTTACCGTGAGCAGGCCTGAGCGAACAACAGGAGACGCACGCATGCTGCGGATTCATCTGTCGTCGGCTGATCTCGGACGGGTGCGCGTGGCCCGGCAGCCCGACGAACTGTGGAACGTGGCGCTCGGCCTGCAACGGCTCCGCGCCGCGGACGGCTCGAGCGCGCTCGGTGGCTGGCGGACCTGGGCCGGTGGCCAAGTGGCTCGAACCCCCGGTGGGCGCGAAGCGGTGCACCGGCTGGCCACCGTGTTGCCCAGCCGCGGTTACTTCCCGGATTTCCTGACCCCGACCAGGGGCGAGACCACGCTCGACGCCGGGGTGCGCACGCTGCTGGACACCCCGGCCGAACGGGTCGAGGCGGAGTTGCGGCTGCTCGGCGACCAGCGCTGGGAGCACACCAAATGGGTCACCGAAACCGGGCTGACCGGTCTCGCGGGCGCGATGACGCGGTTCCACGAGGTAGCCATCGCGCCGGTGTCGCGTCAGCTGCGCGCGATGTTCGAGGCCGAGCGCATGGTCCGCGACCGGATCCTGCTCGATCAGGGCGTGGAGGGCCTGCTCGACTCCTTCGCGCCGTTCGCGCGCTGGCGGGCGCCGGTGCTCGAAGTCGACTTCCCGGTGGAGCAGGAACTCGAACTCGACGAACGCGGCCTGGTGCTGCTGCCGTCGGCGTTCTGCCTCGGCCGCCCGACCAGCCTGCGCGACCCGGACCTGCCGCCGGTGCTGGTGTACCCGGTGGCGGCGGACTGGTCCGAGCCGAAGGCCGAGGCCGGGGCGATCGCCGCGCTGATCGGGCCGACGCGGCAGCAGGTGCTCAGCTGCATCGCCCATTCCGACGGCGGGCGCACCACCACGGAGATCGCCCGTGAGCTGGGTGTGTCCACCGCGTCGGCGAGCCAGCACGCGACCGTGCTGCGCAACGCCGGGCTGATCTACAGCAGGCGGCTCGGCAATTCGGTGCTGCACGGGCCGACCGAACTCGGCAAGGCACTGTCCGGCTGATACCGGCTGTGACCTCTGGTTACGCTGAGGCAATGACTGAAGTGCGCCGCGGGCGGGTGGCGAAGGGGCCGGATCCGGCGGCCGGTCCGGTGGCGGAGTTCGCGTACCGGCTCTGGGAGCTGAAGCGGGCCGCCGGGGATCCGTCGTACGACCGCATGCGCGACGAACTGGGCGCGCTCGCTTCGAAGTCCGCGTTGTCCGCCGCCGCGCGCGGCACCCGGTTGCCGTCGTGGGACACCACCTGGGAGTTCGTCCGCGTGCTGGCGGTCGGTGTGCTGGGGGAGGACGCCGAGCGGGTGCGCCACGAGTGGCGAGGCCGGTGGGAGCGGGCGCAACAGCCGCCGGCCGAGGCACCGGTGGTCGAGGAGGTACCGGCGGCGCGGCCGCGCAGGCGGTGGTGGCCGGTGGCCGGGGTCGCCGCGGTGGTCGCCGTGCTGCTGGCCGGTGGGCTGGTGCTGGTGTTCGGCCAGGAGGACCAGCCCGACCAGGCCATGCCCGCCGCGCCGATGGTGGACGGCGACGCGTCCGAGTACGTCAGCGACGTGACCCTCCAGGACGGCGCCCGCGTGCCGACCGACACGCAGGTGATCAAGACCTGGGAGATCCGCAACAGCGGCAGCGTGCCGTGGGTCGGCCGCGTGCTGCGACGCGAAGGCGCCTTCGGTGACCCCGACGAGTGCGTGACCCCGCCGCAGGTGCCGGTGCCGGACACCGCGCCGGGACAGACCGTGCGGATCTCGGTCGACGTGCGCACGCCGTCGCGGCCGGGGCACTGCCACGTCTACTGGAAGATGGCCGATCCGCAGGGCCGCCTGCTGCTGCCGGGCAACCGGGGCCTCTACTTCCTGCTCACCGTCGTGGGCTGAGTCGGCTGATTTGGCTACCGGTGCCGGTGGCCAAAGCGCTGACCTGCGTGGACATTGGCCACCCGGCCCGCGGCCGGTCGAGTGCTTCCGGGGTGAGCACCCGGCTCCCTAGCGTCATTCCCGCCCACAGAAGACAGACGGGGAGCACAGGGAACATGAATACTTCAGGATGGCTCAAGCGCGGTGGCGCGGTGCTCGCGCTGGCGATCGCGGTACCGCTGGCGACCGCGCCGGCGGGTTCGGCGGCCGAGCGGGTCTGCGCGGGCGGTCAGCTCAAGGGCGGCCACACCACGCGGGCGGAGGTGCTGGCGGACCAGAAGATCACCATCAAGGTCCACAACCACGACTACCGCGGCATGCTCGTCACCATTCGCGACGTGAAGTTCGACAAGGGCCTGTGGAAGGGCGTGGTCGGACCGGGCAAGGACAAGAAGGTGACCACCGACATCTTCGGCGAGCCGCCGCTCGGCTACAAGATCGACTTCCAGGTCACCTCGGACGCGACCAACAACTACACCTACGCCATCTCGTCGGCCCGCTGCTACTGAGGAGGACTTCCATGCGTGCATTCGCCAAGGCCACGGTCATGCTCGGCATCGCGGTGACCGCGCTGTCCGTCCCGGTGGCGGCTTCGGCCGCCGAGCAGGGCGCCACCGCCGCGCAGGCGCCCAACGACGTGATCCGCACCTGCGGGGACGGGTACGCCGGCTACATCCGCCGGTTCGGCAAGGACGCGCTCTGCCTCAAGCCGGGCACCCGGACCTGGGGCGGCTTCGAGGCGTTCGAATGCGGTGGCAAGGTGACCGTCTACTTCAAGGACGGTTCGAAGATCGGCTGCCCGACGAACTTCCCTTCGCACGGCGGCGTGGTCAAGACGGTCGCCAGCCGGTAGCGAGCGTGGCCCGGACGGCGTCGATCGTGTCGGCGTCGCCCGGGTCCTTGTCCGGCCGGTACCGGACCACCCTGGCGAAGCGCAGTGCGAGCCCGCCGGGGTAGCGGGTGCTGACCTGCGCGCCGTCCAGCTCGATCTCCACCACCAGCTCCGGGCGGACGTAGACGGTCCAGTCGTCGCGCTCGCGCTCGATCTCCTGGAACTTCGCGGTCTGCCAGGTGAGCAGCTCGTCGGTCAGGCCCTTGAAGGTCTTGCCGACCATGATCGGCGGGCCGCCGTCGGGATCGCGGGCGCCGAGGTGCAGGTTCGACAGGTAACCGGTGCGGCGGCCGTGCCCCCATTCGGCGGCGAGCACCACCAGGTCGAGCGTGTGCACCTGCTTGACCTTGAGCCAGGCGTTGCCGCGGCGACCGGCCGCGTACGGCGAATCGAGGCTCTTCACCATCACGCCCTCGTGCCCGGCGGTCAGTGAGTCGCCGAGCACCCTGGCCGGATCGGCGGGCTCGACCTCACCGGGGATCAGGTGCTCGCCGACCACCTTGCGCAGGGCCGCGTTGCGCTCGCGCAGCGGGGCGTCGAGCAGGTCCTCGCCGTCGAGGTGCAGGCAGTCGAAGAAGTACGGCCGAAGCAGCAGCGCCCGCACCTGCTCCTCGCGTGTGCTGCCGAACCGGCTCATCGTCTCCTGGAACGGGCGGGGCCTGCCGTCGTCGGTGAGCGCCAGCGTCTCGCCGTCGAGCACCACCGACTCGCACGGCAGCGCGCGCACCAGCTCGACCAGTTCCGCCACCGAACCGGTGATCTCGCGCAGTGTCCGGGTGTAGACGTGCACCTCGTCGCCGTCGCGGTGCACCTGGATGCGCGCACCGTCCATTTTGTACTCGACCAGTGCGCTCGGATGCTCGGCGATGGCTTCGGCCAGCGATTCGGCGGGTGAGGCCAGCATCGGGCGGATCGGCCTGCCCAGCTCCAGCCGGAACTCGCCGAGCGCCGCCGCGCCCCCGGTCAGCGCGGCGACGGCGGTGGCGGGCAGCCGTCCGGACAGCATGAACGCGCGGCGGACCACCTCGAGCGGGACCTCGGCGGCGGCCGCGACCGCGTCGACCATCACCCCTTCGAGCGCGCCCTGCCGCAGCTCGCCGGTCATCAGCCGGACGAGGAACTGCTGCTCGGCCTCGGTGGCCCGGCCGAACAGCTCGTGCAGTGCCTCGGTCCGCGGTTTGCCGGAGCCCGAGCCGGTGATCCCGGCGATGTCGGTGAGCCGCGCGTCCACCTCGGCGATGGTCAGCGCCGGTTCGCCCGCCGGGGTGACGCCCAGCTCGGCCAGCGTGCGCCAGCCGACGCCGATCCGGCCCTGCACCAGCTGGCCGGTGAGGAAGCCGACCACCGGCGCCAGCTCCTCGGTCGCGGCCGCGCGCAGCACTTCGGCCAGCGTGGCGATCTTCGTCTTGCGAGATCGCGTCGCGCTGAGCGTGGCGGAGGCCTGCACGGCGTCGGCGAGCAACATGGCCCCATTGTGCGGCCGACCCCCGACAGTTCGCGCGCTATTCGCCCCGCACGCAGAGCGGGTGCGGGAAGCCGTCCCGGCCGACGCACGGCGTGTACCCGGCGTCCTGCAGCTCGGCGCGGGCGGTGTCGCTGCCCAGGTAGTCGACGAACTTCTTCAGCAGCGTGTCGTTCTTCGGCACGCCCTTGGTGTAGAGGTACTCGATCGTCCAGAACGGATAGCCGGGCTCGATCGCGGTGAAGTCCGGGTAGCGGCCGTCGATCTTCGCGGTCACCACGGCCGGGTCCCGCGCGGTCGCCGCCTTCGCGGCGGGCGCGTCCGCATACCCGATCGCGCCCGGTGTCGCGGCGACCTCCTCCAGCACCTGCGCGGTGCTGCTGCGCTCGCACCGGGTGGTCGGTGCGGGCACGGTCGCCTCTTCACACGAATCCGAGGACAGCACACCTTCGGAGATCCGGCCGCCGTCGCCGCCGAGCACCTTGCCCTCGAACACCTGCCTGCTGCCCGATTCCTGCCCGCGCCCGACGATCCGGATCGGCAGCGACTCGCCGCCGCGCACGTCCTTCCAGTCCCGCCAGCGGCCCTCGTAGATCCCGCGCAGCTGGTCCGCGGTCAGCCCGTCGACCCCGGCCGACGCGTTCACCACCACGCCGTAGACCACCACCGCCACCTTCTGCGGCACCAGCTCGGGACCGGCCTCACCGGCGACCCCGTCGGACAGCACGGCCAGCTCGTGCTGTCGTTCCGCCGGCAGTGCGTTGAGCGCGCGGATGCCGTCGTTGCTGCCGGTCGCGCGGGTGGCCACGGCGGCGTCGGCGCAGCCGGCGGTGTACTCGGCCGCGATGCTCCGCATGATCGGTTCGAAGGCGCTCGACCCTTCGACGCCCAGCGAGCCCTCGGCGCACTGCTCGGCCAGGTCCGGCCGGGAACCCGCGGTGAGCAGGGTGGCCAGCAGCGCACCGGTCAGCAGCACGCCCACCGCCACGGTGATCACCGGCCAGCTCAGCCGCCGCTGCTTCTTCTCGTCCTTGATCCGGCCGCCGGTGATGCGGCCTTCGCGGTGCCAGTCCTTGGTGATCTCGGGCCCGTTCGCGTCGTCCGGTTCGCGCAGCACCACCACCAGCTTGAACTTTTCCTTGGCCTTCAAGGAAAGCTTGCTCAGCCGGACCCCGTGCCACTGCGGTGGCGGCGCCACCGGTGCCTTGGCGCCGAACATGCCCCGCAACCGGTCGGCCATCGAGCGCCGCAGCTCGGACAGGCCCTCTTCCGGGACCCCGGTGGAGAAGAACTCCATGTTCTCGCGGACGAGTTTGCGCAGATCCGGGTCGCTCGCCTCGGAAATCCTGGCGTCCCAGACGATCCGCCTGCCGAAGGTGAACGCGATCGGGGTGTCGAAGTCGTCCGGGCCGATGTCGAACCCGCCGGTGTTGCGGATCCGGATGACCACCACGCTGAGCCGGTCGAGCAGCTGCGCCAGCCGTCGCAGCTCCGGGTCCACGCCCGGCTCGCCGTTCAGGTCGACCGGGTTCAGCCCGATCTTCGAGTTGTACAGCACGCGGAACTGGATCCGCTTGCGGCGCACCAGGTAACGGTCGGCCAGTGGCGCGCTGATGGCGGCCAGCGCGGCGATGCCGAGCAGCAGGCTGCCCTGGTCGGAGCTCAGCAACTCGGCGAGCGACTGCAGCAGCTGACCGATCCCCACACCGCCGGATCCTAGGTCGCGGTTTTGGCTTGGTTGCGCGAAAACCCCGGCTGTTCACCGGGGGTTCAGCGGGTGGTGACCTCGGCCATTTCGGCGACCGCCGCGCGCAGGCGGTCGGGGGAGGAGGCCGCGTACCCGAGCACCAGCCCGGGGAACGGGCGGCCCGCGGACGAATGGGCGTAGTCGGACAGGGCGGGCGCGTAGATCCCGCGCTCGGCCAACGCCCGGTGGACTTCGGCGTCGTCGGTGCCGTCGGGCAGCCGGACCACCAGGTGCAGCCCGGCCGCGATGCCCACCGGGTGCCAGTCGGGCAGTGCGGTGGCGAGCGCGTCGAGCAGGGCGTCCCGCCGCTGGCGGTAGAGCCGCCGCGTGCGCCGCAGGTGCCGGTCGTACCCGCCGGACCGCAACATCCTGGCGAGCGCGGCCTGCGGCAGCGGCGCGCACCCGAGGTCGTGCCGGTGCTTCGTCCGGACGACGTCGTCGCGCAGGTGCGCGGGCAGCAGCAGCCAGCCGATGCGCAACGCGGGGATCAGGACCTTGCTGACACTGCCGATGTAGGCCACGCGAGCCGGGTCGAGCGCACGGATCGCGCCGAGCGCCGGGCGGTCGTAGCGGTGTTCGGCGTCGTAGTCGTCCTCGATGATCAGCCCGCCGGTGCGCTCGGCCCACGACAGGAGCGCGCGGCGCCGCGACGGGTGCAGCGCCATGCCGAGCGGGAACTGGTGCGCGGCCGTCACCAGCACCGAACCGCAGCCGGGCTCGGTCAGCCTGCCGATGTCGATGCCGTCCTCGTCCACCGGGACGCCGACCGGTTCGAGGCCGTGGGAGGCGAGCAGGTCCGCCTGTCCGAGGTGGCTGGGGTCCTCCACCGCGATCCGGCGCGCGCCACGCTGGTGCAACACGGTCGACAGCAGGGACAGCGCTTCGGCCGCGCCGCTGGTGATCACCACGTCGTCCGGGGTGGTCGGCAGGGCGCGCACGCGGCCGAGGTAGCTCGCCAGTTCCACGCGCAGCTCGTGCAGTCCGGCCGGATCGGGATAGCCGAGTCCCGCGTCCGGCAGGGAGTTCAGCGCCTCGCGCTCGGCGGCGAGCCATTCCGCGCGGGGGAAGGCGCCGAGCGCGGGCAGGCCCGGTTTGAGGTCGTAACGCCAGGCGGGTGCGTTCGCGGCCGGGGCCGGTCTTGCTTCGGTGCCACCGCCGATCGGCGCCACGCGGGTCCCGGAACCGCGTTCGGCGAACAAGTAGCCCTCAGCGACCAGTTGCGCGTAGAAGGCCATCACCGTGCCGCGGGCCAACCCCAGCTGCGCGGCCAGGTCGCGGCTCGACGGCAGCCGGGTGTGCGCGGGGAGCCTGCCGGAGCGGATCGCCTCGCGCAGTGCGGATTCGGCGGCCTTGCCCGGCCGTCCGCCCGCGTCGATCGCCGGGAGCAGCAGCTCCCGCAGTGCGCTATCCGGCACGTGCCGCCTCGGTCACCCAGGAGGCCAGCAGGTTCAGCCTGCGCTCGGATTCGCTGCCCGGCTCGGCGGTGTAGGTGACCACGGCCAGGTCCTCGTCGGGCAGGCGCAGCGTTTCGTACCGCAGGTCGAGGTCGCCGACGACCGGGTTGCGCACCAGCTTCGTGCAGTGGGCCTTGTCCTGCACCTGGTGGCGGGCCCACAGCTGCCGGAACTCCTCGCTGCGCACGGACAGCTCGCCGACCAGCTGCGCGAGCTGCGGGTCGTCCTGGTGGCGACCGGCTTCGGCGCGCAGGTTCGCCACCACCTCGCCGGTGACCTTGTCCCATTCGGGGTGGAACTCGGCGGCCGAGTCGTCGAGGAAGAACAGGCGCGGGATGTTGCGCTCCTCGGGCGCCATCGCTTCGAAGTCGAAGGAGAGCGCGTTGGCCAGCCGGTTCCACGCCAGCACGTCCATGTAGCGGCCGAAGACGAACGCGGGGACCTGCATCGCGTCGAGCAGGTGCTGGAGTTCGGGCCGTACCCGCTTCGACGGGGTGCTCTGGCGGCGGCGCTTCGGGGCGGCGAGGTTGCGCAGGTACGCCTCTTCGTCGGCGGTCAGCCGGAGTGCGCGCGCGACCGCGTCGAGGATCGCGTCGGACACGTTGCGCGCGCGGCCCTGCTCCAGGCGGGTGTAGTAGTCGACGCTGATGCCCGCCAGCTGCGCCAGTTCCTCGCGGCGCAGCCCGGCCACGCGCCGGTGGTTGACCCCGGGCGGCAGGCCGAAATCGGACGGGTCCAGCTCCGCGCGCCGCGCCCTGAGGAACCCGCCGAGTTCGGTCGTCTCGCTCATGCCTCCAGTATCCCCGCCCGGGGGCGCGGTGCCTGGTACTGGCAGACCCAGGTTGCGGCGGGCCTGGGTCTTCGTGGTTTTCGTCTGCACGCTCGGGGTCGGCAGACGAGGACCGCGGACGAGGTCCGTCGACGTGGTTCGCGGACGTGGTTCGCGGACGTGGAAAGGAACTTTCGATGCGCAGGCGAATTCTGGGCGGTACGGGCATTTCGGTCAGCGAGTACGCGTTCGGCGCGATGATGCTCGGGGCGTGGGGTAATCCCGATCACGAAGAGGGCGTGCGGATGCTGCACGCCGCGCTGGACGGTGGCATCAATTTTGTGGACACCGCCGACATGTATTCGGATGGTGAGAGCGAGCGGATCGTCGGGAAGGCGCTGAAGGGGCGTCGTGACGACGTGGTGCTGGCGTCGAAGGCGCATTTCCCGATGGGCCCGGACGAGAACCACTCCGGCAACTCGCGGCGGTGGCTGGTCCGCGCGCTGGAGGGCAGTCTTCGTCGACTGGACACTGATTACTTGGACCTCTATCAGATTCATCGGCCGGACCACACCACCGACATCGACGAGACGCTGTCCGTGTTGTCGGACTTCGTGCGGGCGGGGAAGGTGCGGGCGATCGGGCATTCGGTGTTCCCGGCGGAGCAGATCGTCGAGGCGCAGTGGGTGGCGGAGCGGCGGGGGCATGTCCGGTTCCGGAGCGAGCAGCCGCCGTACTCGATCTTCAACAGGGCGATCGAGGGCGCGGTGCTGCCGGCCGCGCAGCGGTACGGGCTGGGGGTGCTGACGTGGTCGCCACTGGCAAGCGGCTGGTTGTCGGGGCGGTACACCGAGCCTTCGGACGTGGACCTGACACGCGGGCGGCAGTCGATCCAGCCGCACAAGTTCGACCCTGCGCTGCCGGGGAACGCGGCGAAGTTCGCCGCCCTGGCGTCGCTGCGGAAACTGGCCGCGGACCTGGGGCGGCCGATGTCGCACCTGGCGCTGGCTTTCGTGCGGGCGCACCCGGGGGTGACTTCGGCGATCATCGGGCCGCGGACGCCTTCGCAGCTGACGGACTTGCTGGCGAGCGCGGACCTGGATCTGGACGAGGCCGCGCTGGACCGAATCGATGAGATCGTGGCGCCTGGCACGGATCTGAACCGCCTCGAGTCGGACTACGTGCCACCCGCACTGGCGGACAAGTCGCTGCGCCGCCACTAGCCCGCCACGAAGACCACTCACCCCCGATCGCCACCGATCGCGGCGGGCTGTCGCCAATCGCCACCGATCACCGCCGATCGCCGCGGGCTGCCGCCGATCACCACCGATCGCCGCTGATGCGCCGATCGCTGTTGATCGCCACTGATCGCCGCGGGCTGCCGCCGATCACCACCGATCGCCGCTGATGCGCCGATCGCTGTTGATCGCCACTGATCGCCGCGGGCTGCCGCCAATCATCGCCAATCACCGCCCATCGCCGCTGGTTGCCGCGGGCTGGCGAGAGCCCTGCGATCACCACGACCGCCGGGAGGGCTGCGAAGGCCGAGGCGTCGCGAGACCTGCCGGGCGCGTGGGGCGCGGGATCTGTGACCGTAAGGGGCGTGTGGTCTGGGGCGGAGCAGCGGCGAGCGTCGTGGGGGGTAGTTGCGAGCGCGGTGCTCCACGACGAGATCATTGCTCTCGTTCGTGATCGGTGATCTCGGCGGAGGCGAGAGCGGTGATCTACGACGAGAGCGCTGCTCTCCGCAAGGGCGATGGACCAGTTCACGAGGGCTGAAGTGGTCCTTCTGAGTGGGCCGGTCGCCGGTCAGGCTGGCTGCCATGACTACGACAGTGGCCCCGGCTCGGGATCGGCTCGGGATCGCCGCCGGGGTGGCTACCGCGGCGATCGTCGGCGGGTCGGTGCCGGTGACCGGGCTGCTCGACGGGTACCCGCTCCTGCTCGGCCAAGCCCTCCGCTACGGCCTCGCCGGCCTGCTCCTCCTCGCCTGGTTCGGCCTCCGCCGCCGTCCGCTGCCCATTCCGAAGTGGACGGACCTCCCCGCTCTCCTCGCCCTCGCCGCCACCGGAATGGTCGGCTTCCAGGCCTGCCTCCTCTACGCGCAGCGGTACGCCGAGCCCGGCTTGGTGGCCGCGGTGCTCGGCGGCAGTCCGCTGGTGCTGGCCGTCGCGGGCCCACTGCTTGCCCGCAAGCAACCGTCCGCCGCGCCGATTCTTGGGGCGGTGCTGGCGGTCAGTGGCGTCGTCGTGCTCACCGGCGGCGGCGCCACCACCGGCACCGGCCTGGTCTTGGCCGTGCTCGCGATGCTCTGCGAGGCCTGCTTCACCCTCTTCGCGGTGGGACTGGTCAAGCGGCTCGGACCGCTGGCCACCTCGGCATGGAGCTGCGTGGCCGCGGCCATCGGCAGCGCCCTTCTCTCGTCCTTTGTGGAGAGTTGGATCCTGCCGGATGCCAAGCAGCTCACCGCTTTGCTGGTGCTGGCCGTGGTGGTCACCGCGGTGGCCTTCGGCATCTGGTACTTCGCGGTCTCGGTGCTCGGCGCCGATCGCGCCGGGGTGCTGATCGGCGTGATGCCCGTGTCCGGCCTGCTCGTCGCGGTGCTGCTCGGCGCGCAACGGCTCGAGCTGACCGACCTGGCCGGAGTCGGCCTGGTCGCGTTCGGCGTGCTGATCGGGCTACGCCGTCGCGGGTGAGGCCAGCCGCTCCAGCGCGGCGCACTTCTCCGGGAAGTGGTGCACCACGTCGCCACCGATGATCCACACCATCACCCGCGCCAACGGTCCGGTGAGCGTGACGTGCTGGGTGAACTCGGTGCGCCCGCCCGCGGCGTCGGCGAGGCGGAACTCCAGGCGCATTGCGCCGAACGGCACCGGCTGGCGCACCACGATGCGCTCGCCTTCGACGCGTTCGGCGATGGTGAACGGTTCCGCGATCTTGGCGTGCGCCGGTCCGCGGAACCGGCCGGACGGCACAAAATCACCGCCGTCACCGGAGGGGATCACCTCGACCAGGTCCGGGTCCCAGCGCGACCAGCCGGGCAGGTCGGCCAGCACCGGCCAGACCAGTTCACGTTCGACTTCGAGGAGCTGGGTGGAGCTTCTTGTCCAGGTCATGACCCCGAAGATATACGGAACTGACAGTTCCGTAAACTGTGGGCATGACCGCACCTCGCCGGGGCAGGCCGCGCACCACCGGGATCGACGACGCGGTGCGCGCCGCCGTGCACGAACTGCTCGCCGAATCCGGCTACCAGAAGTCCACTGTGGACATGATCGCGGCGCGCGCCGGGGTGGGGAAGGCCGCGGTCTACCGGCGCTGGCGGTCCAAGGCGGAGCTGGTCTTCGCCGCGGTGGTGCACAACGAGCACCTGCCGCCACCACCGGAAACCGGTTCGCTGCGCGGGGACGTGGCCGGTGTGCTCGGCGTCATCCAGTCCTCATTGGACGGACCGGCGGCGGCCAGTGCGATCCCCGGCCTGCTCGCCGACGTGCGGGCCGATCCCGAACTGGCCGAGCGCTTCGGCACGCAGTTCGTCGGACGGCAGCGGGAGTACCTGGTGCGGATGGTCGACCGCGCGGTGGAACGGGGCGAGCTGGCGAACAGGCCGGATCCGGTCGCCGTGCACGCCATCCTGCTCGGGTCCGTGTTCGCCTGGCTGCACATGCTGCGCGAACCGGTGCCCGCGGGGTTCGCGGACCGGCTGGCCGGTCCGCTCACCGCCGCGTTGCGCGAACTCGCGTGACTACTTGCCGCCGCGGGCCATCCGGAGCACGTCGAGCGCCTCGTCCAGCTGGGCTTCGGTCAGCTTGCCGTCGGCGACGTGACCGCGTTCGATGACCACCTCGCGGATCGTCTTCAGTTCCTTGAGCGCCTGCTTCGCCACGGCCGCCGCCTCTTCGTAGCCGATGTACTTGTTCAGCGGCGTCACGATCGACGGCGAACCTTCGGCGTATTCACGCGCCCGGTCGGTGTTCACCGTGACCCCGGCGAAAACCTTGTCCGCCAGCAGGCGCGAAACCGCGGCGAGCAGGCGCGCGGACTCCAGCACGTTCCTGGCGATCACCGGCAGGTTCACGTTGAGCTGGAAGTTGCCCTGCGCACCGGCGAAGGCCACCGCCGCGTCGTTGCCGATCACCTGCGCGACCACCTGCAGGGTGGCCTCCGGAATGACCGGGTTGACCTTGCCCGGCATGATCGACGAGCCCGGCTGCAGGTCCGGCAGCGCCAGCTCGGCGAGCCCGGTGCGCGGGCCGGAACCCAGCCAGCGCAGGTCGTTCGCGATCTTGTTCAGCGAGACGGCGACCGTGCGCAGGTGGCCGGAGGTCTCCACCACGCCGTCCTGGGTGGCCTGCGCCTCGAAGTGGTCGCGGGCCTCGGTCAGCGGGAGGCCGGTCACCTGGGCCAGTTCGGCCGCGACCGCGGCGCCGAAGCCGTCCGGGGCGTTGAGGCCGGAACCGACCGCGGTGCCGCCGATCGGCAGTTCGCCGAGCCGGTCCAGCCCGGAGCGCAGCCGCTCGATGCCGAAGCGCACCTGCGAGGCCCACGCCCCGGCCTCCTGGCCGAGCGTGATCGGCACGGCGTCCATCAGGTGCGTGCGGCCGGACTTGACCACGTCCGCCCACTCCGCGGCACGGGCCTCGATGGCCTGCGCGAGGTGTTCGAGAGCAGGGATCACATTCGAGAGCACTGCTTCCGTGGCGGCCACGTGAATGGTGGTCGGGAAGGTGTCGTTGGACGACTGCGAGGCGTTGACGTGGTCGTTCGGGTGCACGTCGCGGCCGAGGGCGCGGGTGGCCAGCGTCGCGATCACCTCGTTGGCGTTCATGTTCGACGAGGTGCCGGAACCGGTCTGGAACACGTCGATCGGGAAGTGGGCGTCGTGCCTGCCTTCGGCGACCTCGTCGGCGGCCGCGGCGATCGCGGTGGCGAGGTCCTCGTCGAGCACGCCGAGCTTGGCGTTCACCCGCGCGGTCGCGGCCTTGAGCAGGCCGAGCGCGCGGATCTGGGCGCGTTCCAGGCCGCGGCCGGAGATCGGGAAGTTCTCCACGGCGCGTTGCGTCTGGGCTCGGTACAGCGCGTCGACGGGCACTTTCACTTCGCCCATCGTGTCGTGTTCGATCCGGAATTCCTGTTCAGGCATAACTCCAGTCTGGCCCAGGTAAGGCAAGCCTGCGGAGTGGTCTTTCGCACTAGGGTGGGCTGTGACTGCTGCCACACCACCACTGCACGGCGGAGGGATTCTTCAGGATGAGTGTGCCCGATTCGACCGTGGACCTGGCGATCGTCGGTGCCGGGCCGACCGGCCTGTTCGCCGCTTACTACGCCGGTTTCCGCGGGTTGTCCACTGCCGTGATCGACTCGCTGCCGGAGGCAGGCGGCCAGGTCACCGCGATGTACCCGGAGAAGATGATCTACGACGTGGCCGGGTTCCCGGCGGTGCGCGGGCGGGATCTGGTCAATTCACTGGTCGAACAGGCCGCGCAATGGAAGCCGACGTATCTGCTGGGCCGCAAGGCGGAGGGGCTGGACTACGTCGACGACGGACTGGCGGTCACCCTCGACGGCGGTGAGGTGCTGCGGACGGGCGCGGTGCTGATCACCGCGGGGATCGGCGAGTTCACCCCGCGGCCGCTGCCCGCCGGCGATGGCTGGCTCGGGCGGGGCATGGTCCACTTCGTGCCTTCGCTGCGTGCGCACGAAGGTCAGGACGTGGTGGTGGTCGGCGGCGGTGATTCCGCCTTCGACTGGGTGCTCGCGCTGCACCCGATCGCACGCAGCGTCACGCTGGTGCACCGGCGGGCGCGGTTCCGGGCGGTGGAGTCGATCGTGCGGCAGGCGCGGGAACTCGGTGTCCGGATCATCACCGATGCCGAGGTGACCGAACTGCGCGACAACGGCGACGGCGCGCTCGGCGAGATCGCCGTCGAGGTGAAGGGCGGGGAACGCCTGGTGCTGCCCGCGCAGTCGGTGATCGCGGCGCTGGGCTTCACCGCGGACCTGGGGCCGATCGAGAACTGGGGGTTGGAGATCGACCACCGCGCCATCGCGGTCGACTCCACCATGGCCACCGCGAAACCCCGCGTCTACGCGGCGGGTGACGTGGCCGCTTATCCGGGCAAGGTCAAGCTGATCGCCACCGGTTTCGGCGAAGCGGCCACCGCGGTGAACAACATCGCGGTCGCGCTGGATCCGGATGCGCACCTCTTCCCGGGGCACTCCAGCAACGCCGAATAGCCAAGTCGCGAAGGTGGCTTTCGGGACGCCGGACGTCTCGAAAGCCACTTCGTGACCTAGGGAGTCGGCACCGGAGAAGGCTCGGGCGACGGCTCAGGGGACGGTTCCGGCGTGGGCTCGGGCGTGGGCTCGGGCGTGGGTTCCGGCGACGGCTCCGGTGAAGGCTCAGGCTGCGGAGTGGGCGCAGCCAGTTGTTCGGTGATCCATGCCGTGTAGGCGACCACCGACGTGTAGATCGACGGCGCCGTGCCGCAGGTGTCCGAGTCGTTGCCCGGCCTGCTGGTCACGCCGACCAACACCCACTTCGAGTCCACTTTGGCCAGTTGCGGACCGCCCGAGTCGCCGTAGCAGGAGCCCGCGGTATCCCCTGGATTGTCGGTGCACAGCTCCACCGCGCCATCGAAGGCGACCGTGGCGCATTCCTCCGGCGCCACGATCGAGGTGTCCAGCTGCTGCAACTGCGTCGGCTTGTCCGCGCAGCCGAGTTCCGGGCAGGTCTGCCCCCAACCCAGCAGCCGCGTCGTGGTGCCGGGGGCGGCGCTCGCACCGAGCGGGATCGGCGCCGCGGCCGCCGCCTTTTCCAGGCGCACCATGGCGATGTCGCCCCGCGCACCGTCCGGGTTGTACTCCGGGTGCACCGCCAGCCCGGTCGCCCGCAGCTCCTCGCCGCCCTGCGAGTTGTCGTTGCTGCCGATGCGCACCTTGAGCATGTCCGGGTTGCGGCCCTGCACGCAGTGCGCGGCGGTGACCACCCGGTCCGGCGCGATCAGCGAGCCACCGCAGTTGTGCTTCCCGGTGCTCGACTGCAACGACACGACGAACGGGTACTCCTGGTCGGCCGCCACCCCGCCGACGATGAACGGCTCCACGGCGGAAGCCGGTGCGGCGGCGAGCACCAGTGCGGCCAGGCAGAGGACGAGACGGTTGATCACGGCAGCGGCGGCACCACGTCGAGTTCGTCGTCGTCGACGTCGTCGAGGCGGCCGTCGAAGTTCACCGAGGAGTACGACCGCAGCTTGGTCAGGCGGTGATAACCGTCGATCATCCGGACCGTGCCGGACTTCGACCGCATCACGATCGACTGCGTGGTCGCGCCGCCCGCGCGGTAGTGCACGCCGCGCAGCAGGTCGCCGTCGGTGACCCCGGTGGCGCAGAAGAACACGTTGTCACCCTGGACCAGGTCGTCGGTGGACAGCACGCGCTCCAGATCATGCCCGGCGCCGACGGCCTTCTCACGCTCCTCGTCGTCCTTCGGCCACAACCGGCCCTGCAGCTCACCGCCGATGCACTTGAGCGCGCTCGCCGCGATGATGCCCTCCGGCGTGCCGCCGATGCCGAGCAGCATGTCCACGCCGGTGTTCGGCCGCGCCACGGCGATCGCGCCCGCCACGTCACCGTCGGAGATGAACCGGATCCGGGCGCCCGCCTCGCGGACCTCCTTGACCAGTTGCTCGTGCCGGGGGCGGTCCAGGATGCACACCGTCACGTCGGACACGCCGCTGTTCTTCGCCTGCGCCACCCGGCGGATGTTCTCCGCGACCGGCGCGGCCAGGTCGACCAGCCCGGCGGCTTCCGGCCCGACCGCCAGCTTCTCCATGTAGAACACCGCGGACGGGTCGAACATCGCGCCGCGTTCGGCGACCGCGAGCACCGCGAGCGCGTTCGGCATGCCCTTGGCCATCAGCGTGGTTCCGTCGATCGGGTCCACCGCGACGTCGCAGTGCGGACCGTCGCCGTTGCCCACCTCTTCGCCGTTGTAGAGCATCGGGGCTTCGTCCTTCTCGCCCTCACCGATGACCACCACCCCGCGCATGGACACCGTGCCGACGAGCTGGCGCATGGCGTCGACCGCCGCGCCGTCACCGCCGTTCTTGTCGCCCTTGCCCACCCAGCGCCCGGCGGCCATCGCGGCGGCTTCGGTCACCCGGACCAGCTCCATGGCCAGGTTGCGGTCGGGCGCCTCCCCGCGCCGGGTGGCTTCGGTGGGCTGGCTGGGGTTGGACATGTTGCCTCCAGGGTCGTCCAGTCGCCCGGTCATCCTCTCAGATACCGGCAGCACTCCGGGTACCCGCGAGCATGGGGTTCCTCACCCTGCGTTGCCCTTTTCCGCGGTATCGGTTCCGTTCTCCACCGAAGCCAGCGCGGTCTCCACCCGTTCGCGTGCCCCGTCGAGGTGGCGCTCGCAGACCTTGGCGAGCTTCTCGCCCTTCTCCCACAGCGCCAGCGACTGCTCCAGGGACAGCCCGCCGGCCTCCAGGTCCCGCACCACTTCGACCAACTGGTCGCGTGCTTGCTCGTAGCCGAGTTCTTCGGTCACTGTGCCTGCTTCTCCGCTCGATGACGTCCGCCGCACACTACCGCGCTGGCCATCGCGTTGTCGTAGTCGCTGAACGCCTTCGCGAACTCCTGGCCGTCACCCTCGGCGATCGCGTCCTCGATCTGCCCCTGCGCCCCGGCCACCCGGTTGCGGTGCGACACGCCCTCGGTCGACCACCAGCGGGTGCCGACGTACTCCGAGGTGGCCTCGGACAGCAGCCGCAGCCGCGGCGCCAGCCCCCACCGGCCCGCGTTCGCGCAGCCCGCGATCAGCGCCGTCCAGCAGGCACCCGCCGCGACGTCGGCCTCCTGCGCGCGGAGCAGCACCGCCCCGGCGCCGGCGCGAGCGGCGGCGCCGCTGGTCAGGGGCAGGAACTCGTTCGCCCGTGGTTCGAGCACGCCTCACCCCTCCTCTGCGGGACCCGTCACGACCGCGCGGACCGCGCCGTCGCCGACCCGGATCCGGACCTCGGTTCCGGCCGATACTTCAGAGACCGATCGGAGTACCCCGAGGTTGCCCGCCGCGTCGGAAAACTGCACGACCGCGTAACCCCGTTCCAGGGTCGCCGCCGGACCGAGCGCGGTCAACCGGGCACGCGCCGCGGTCAGCGCGGTCTGCTCCCTGGTCAGCGTGGACAGGATCTCGCGGCGGCCGCGCTGGCGCTGGAGTTCGACCTCGTCGGCGCGCCGGGCGATCGGGCCGAGCGGATCGGCCAGCGCCGGACGGCTGCGCAGCTGGTCGAGCAGGCGGCGCTGGGTGTCCACCCAGCCGTGCAGCGCGCGGCGGCCGCGGTCGCGCATCTGCCGCACGCGCTCGCTCTCCTCGCGCACGTCCGGCACCACGCGCTTGCCCGCGTCGGTGGGCGTGGAGCAGCGCACGTCGGCGACGTGGTCGAGCAGCGGGGTGTCCGGCTCGTGGCCGATCGCGCTGATCACCGGCTTGCGGGCGTTGGAGACCGCGCGGCACAGCGCCTCGTCGGAGAACGGCAGCAGGTCCTCCACGCTGCCGCCGCCGCGGGCGATCACGATCACCTCGACGTTCTTGTCACGCTCCAAAATGGACAGTGCGTCGAGGATCTCCGGCACCGCGAGCGCGCCCTGCACCGCCGTGTTGATCACCCGGAAGTGCGCGGCCGGCCAGCGGGCGTGCGCGTTGACCAGCACGTCGCGCTCGGCCGCCGACGCGCGGCCGGTGATCAGCCCGATGCCCTTCGGCAGGAACGGCAGCCGTCGCTTGCGCTCCTGGGCGAACAGGCCCTCGGCGGCGAGCAGCCGGCGCAGGCGCTCGATCCTGGCGAGCAGCTCGCCGATGCCGACCATGCGGATCTCGCTGGCCCGCAGGCTCAGCGTGCCCCGGCCGAAGAAGTACGCGGGCCGCGCGTTGACCAGCACGCTGGCGCCTTCGCGCGGTGGCGGTTCGAGCGAGCGGAGCAGGCCCATCGGGCAGGTCACCGACATCGACACGTCCGCGGCCGGGTCGCGCAGGGTGAGAAAGGCCGTCCCGGTGCCCGGCCGGGCGGAGATCTGGGTGACCTGCCCCTCCACCCAGACCGCGCCGAGCCGGTGGATCCAGTCCCCGATCTTGCGCGCCACCGTGCGCACCGGCCAGGGGTTCTCCGCGGTCGAGGTCTCGCGAGCCGCGGTTTCGCTCACTGGTCGTCCGGCTCTTCGCCGGTTTTCTGCAGGTTGCCGAGCCGTCGGGCCAGCATGCCGGTGAACGAGGGCCGGTTCTGGTGGTCACGCTCGTAGGCGAGCAGTTCCTCCACCTCTTCGGCGGAGAACTTCCGCAGCCGCGCGCGCAGCTGCGGCAGGGTCAGCTCGTCGTAACCGGTGACGCCGGCGGGGCCCGCCTCTTCGGCGATGGCCTGCTCTTCGGCGGCCCACGGGTCCTCGGCCTCGGCGACCGGCTCCGCGCGGTGACCGTTGCGGGAGGGTTCCTCCGGCAGGTCCTCGTCGAAGGTGGCCCAGCTGGGTGACTCCTCGACCGGGCGCAGGGTGGACAGCACGTCGTCCCCCTTGATCGCCAGCTCGGTGACGTGCTGCTGGACGCGCATGGAGAACTGGAGTACCTGGCTGGCGACGGTGACCGGGAGGCCGGTGAGCTGCCGGGGCAGTTCGCGAGCCCGCTCTACGGTCGTCACCGCGAGGCCCGCCGCGACGCGCAGCGGGAGCGGGAGTGGCTTCATGCCGTACAGCCTGCCGTACCTAGGCCGTCCTGCCCAACTCTGTGTGTTGTTCGGCCTACTCCAACGGCCTAGCCGAAGGACCCACGCGTGAGCCCGGGCACAACGGAGCTACCCGTACCCTGGGGGCATGAGCTCACCGACTCCTGGTACCGAGCCCGCCGAAATCGCCCCGATCAAGCCGCGCGAGGGCAAGCGAGTGCTGCTCGCGAAGCCGCGTGGTTACTGCGCCGGGGTCGACCGCGCGGTGATCGCGGTGGAGAAGGCGCTGGAGCTGCACGGTCCGCCGGTGTACGTGCGCAAGGAGATCGTGCACAACCGGCACGTGGTCGAGACGCTGCGCGAGCGCGGCGCGATCTTCGTCGACGAGACCGACGAGGTGCCCGAAGGCGCGCTCGTGGTGTTCTCCGCGCACGGTGTTTCACCCGCGGTGCACGCCGAAGCCGCCGAGCGCAACCTGCGCACCATCGACGCCACCTGCCCGCTGGTGACCAAGGTGCACAAAGAGGTCAACCGGTTCGCCAAGAACGACTACGACATCCTGCTCATCGGCCACGAGGGGCACGAAGAGGTCGAGGGCACCGCGGGCGAGGCGCCCGAGCACGTCCAGCTGGTGGACACCGCCGAGGACGTGGACAAGGTCGCCGTGCGCGACCCGTCGAAGGTGATCTGGCTGTCCCAGACCACGCTGAGCGTCGACGAGACGATGGAGCGGGTGGACCAGCTGCGTGAGCGGTTCCCCGAGATCTCCGACCCGCCGAGCGACGACATCTGTTACGCCACCACGAACCGGCAGGTCGCGGTGAAGGCGCTGGCGCCGGAGTGCGACCTGGTGATCGTGGTCGGCTCGACCAACTCGTCGAACTCGAAGCGGCTGGTCGAGGTGGCGCTGAAGGCCGGGGCGAAGGACGCGCACCTGGTCGACTTCGCGCACGAGGTGGACGAGTCCTGGTTGGACGGGGTCACCACGGTCGGCGTGACCAGTGGAGCGTCCGTGCCGGACACCCTGGTGATGAACCTGCTCGACTGGCTGGCCGAGCGCGGTTACGGCGACGTCGACGAGGTCACCACGGCCAACGAGAAGATCACCTTCTCGCTGCCGAAGGAACTGCGCAGCACCGTGCGCTGAGGCCGCTTCCCGGTTAGGTTTGCCTTGAGGGGCAACGAAAATCGGGAGGACGCTCGATGGATTATCGTCAGCTGGGCCGGTCCGGCCTGCGGGTCTCGGCGCTGACCATGGGCACGATGACCTTCGGCGGTGGCGGCGTGTTCGCGAACGTCGGGGACACCGATGTGGACGGTGCGCGGCGGCAGGTGGACCTGTGCCTCGACGCCGGGGTGAACCTGGTCGACACGGCCAACGTGTACTCGACCGGGGTGTCCGAGGAGATCGTCGGCAAGGTGCTCGCCGGTCGCCGGGAGCGCGTGCTGATCTCGACGAAGGTCCGGATGGGCATGGGCGACGGGCCGAACGACGCCGGCCTTTCGCGCCACCACATCATCTCGCAGGCCGAAGCCAGCCTGCGGCGGCTCGGGACCGACCACATCGACATTTATCATGTGCACGAGTGGGACGGGCAGACGCCGCTGGAGGAGACGCTCGAGGCGCTGGACACCCTGGTGCGGTCGGGGAAGGTGCGGTACCTGGGGGTGTCGAACTATTCGGGCTGGCAGTTGATGAAGGCGCTGTCGGTGGCGGACGCGCGGGGGTACCAGCGGTTCGTGAGCAACCAGATCTACTACTCGCTGGAGAGCCGGGACGCGGAGTACGAGCTGGTGCCGCTGTCCGTGGACCAGGGGCTGGGGATCATGGTGTGGAGCCCGCTGGCCGGTGGGTTGCTGTCGGGGAAGTACCGGCGGGGCAGCTCGGCTTCGGAGGGCAGGCACCTGAGCGCGTGGGACGAGCCGCCGGTGCGGAACGAGTCGCGCCTGTACGACACGATCGACAAGCTGGTGGAAATCGCCGCGGGGCACGGGGTTTCGCCCGCGCAGGTGGCACTGGCGTACTTGCTGACGCGGCCCGCTGTGTCCACTTTGGTGATCGGGGCGCGGAAGGAGTCGCAGCTGGTGGACAACCTGGGCGCGGTTTCCTTGCGGTTGTCGGATTCTGAACTGTCTACTTTGGATGCGGTGAGCGCGCCGGAGCTGATCTACCCACACTGGCACCAGGCGAAGACGGCGGGGGATCGACTGGGGCCCGCGGACGCCGCCCTGCACGGCTCCCGCTAGACGGGTCGCCGGGTCCGCGCCTTTGGCGGGCCACCGTGACAGGTGCCGTGAATGTGGCATTCGCGGCGGCGGCCCGCTGTGGAGGTGGCTTCACCGTGCCGGGCGCCGTGAAAGTCGCTTTCACGGCGCCGCCTCGGCGTAAAGCGCTGCCTCGGTGTTGGGGCGGCTGCGGGGCTTGCCGCTCCCCTCACGCGGGGTCCGGGTGAGGGGTCAGTCGCGGTCGTCGTCCCAGGGGCGGGTGCGAGGGGGAGGGGTGCGCCTGCCGGGTGGGCGGCCGCTGCGGTCGCGGGGGGCGTCCCCGGTGCGCGGGGGCGGCGGAGTGCGGCGGACCGGCTTGTCGCCCGGAGGTGGGGTGCGCTTTCGGGGTTCACGGTCGAGTGGTTCCCGGCGACGCGGCGTGTCTTCGGGAGGGCGGCGCCGGACGGGGCCGCCGGAACCGGCGGCTGGGCGGCGCGGCGGGGGTTCGCGGTCCCGGTCGCGGAGCGGCTCCCGATCCCGGCCTCGACCACGGCCACGGTCCGGATCCCGATCGCGCCCACCGGCACGCTCCGGATCGCGCCCACCGGCGCGGTCCGCGTCCCGATCGCGGCTACCGGCACGGTCCGGGTCCCGATCGCGGCCGCGGCCACGCTCCGGGTCCCGATCGCGGCCGAGAGCGGCATCGCGGCCGAGGTCGGCGTCACGGCCGAGGTCGCGAGCGGCGGCGCGGCCCGGGCGGCGCGGTGGGGCGTCCTCGTCGCCGCGTGGGCGCGCCTTGGCCGGTGGCCGGGCGGCTTCGGCGGGACGCGCGTCCTTGCCCTTCTTCATCGGCTTCATCGGCGGGTCCGGGTCCCGCTCGCGGTAGATCCGGAAGAAGCCGAGCGCCAGCGCCGCGCCGGTGGTGATGGCCATCGTCGGGAAGCCGTTGATCAGCGGCGTCGCGATCGCCAGCGCGGTGGAAAAGGTGTCCCCACCGGCGGGTGCGCCGGAGAACAGCAGGGCGGCGGGCACCGTGACGGCCAGGATCAGCGGCGGCTGCACCATCGGCCCGAACAGGCTGCGGCGCTGCACCGCGGCGACCGCCCCGACCGCACCGGCGAAGTAGGCACCCTGGAAGATCAGTTCCAGGTTGTCGGTGATCTGCAGGCTCGCGACCGCGCCGAGCGCGGCCAGCCCGAAGCCCAGCAGCACCGCTCCCCACCAGGGCAGCCCTCGTCGCGTACCCACGACGGGAAGCTCGTCCCAGGGTACGAAGAGGTCGTCGGCGTCGGGATCGCTCTGCCGATCGCGTATGGCGGTCACACAGCACACCGTATCCCGTGGTCACGGGTGGAATGCCACCACTGTCTCAGCCCACTCGCCCGATCGGCCTCCGAGCGTGATCGACAATGCCGCCATCAGGGCGAATGCGTTCACCTTCGCGGTGTGACGCAGACCTCTCCCTTGATTCCGCAGCGTTCGGAGCGTCGTCTTGCCCCACCGCGTTTTATCCTGTTTGACCGGCGCCTAGGCAAGCTCCTCTCCGCGGCGGATGGCGGGGACCGGCGCCGGGCTCGCGGCTGCCTCGGTCAGCGGCGTGACGGCGGCGCGGAAGCCTTCGAGTGCTTCCAACTCGCGACGTCGTGCGGAGACGAAGCGCTGCAGGTGCGTGCTCGACAGGTTCAGCGCGTCGATGGCGCCACCGGCCGCCCGGTGCGCGGAAGCGGCGGCCTCCCGCACCATCTCCACGTCCTCGGCCAGCGCCGTTTCGGTCACCGCGAACAAAGCGGACGAAGCCAGCACCGCGAACCCCGTCGGGCCGCAGATGAACACGCGCCGGTCCAGCAGCCAGCGCAGCAGTTCCGGATCGGTGTCCAGCGCGGCCACCACCGCGGCGTCGGACGGGACGAACATGATCGTGCCGTAGATCGCGTCCGCCCAGCGCGCGTAACCCTTCCCGGACAGTTCCGCCGCCCGCGACCGCAGGTTGCGCACGTGCACCCGCAGCGCGTCGAGCCGTTCGGCCGGATCGTCCGTTTCCACCGCTTCCGCCCAGCACGCCATGCTCGCCTTGGCGTCCACCGGAACGGTGCGATCCCCGCCGACCCGCAGCACCATGTCCGGCTTGGCCGCGCCACCTCCGGCCAGGTCCGTCTGCAGCGTGAAGTGCAGCCCCTCGCGCAGGCCCAGCGCCTTCGCCGTCTCCGCGAGCACCTGTTCGCCCAGTTCACCGCGCCCGCTGATGGAGGCGAACGCGACCTCGTACCGCCGCAGCGCGGCCTGCTGCGCGTCCACCCGCTTGCGCTCGGCGTCGATCTGCCGGACCGCCGCGTCCGCGCGCCGCACGCTGTCCGTGTAGAGCCGCCAGACCAGGGCGATCCCGATCGCGAGCACCAGCGCGACGGCCACCGCCGCCGTGGTGATCACCGTGGTCACCGCAGCCACCCTCCTCTCCTCGATGGGGTCGGTGCCCATCATGGCCGAGGACACCGACAGAATCCGTGCGGTGACACGCCCACGACAGGTCCCCGGTCTTCCCGGAGGCAGCGCCTAACTTGATGAACATGAAGGTCCTGCACACGTCGGACTGGCACGTCGGGCGCACCTTCCACGGCACCGACCTGCTGGCCGAGCAGGAGGCCGTGCTGACCCACCTCGCCGAGCTGGTCTCGGCCGAGGCGGTGGACGTCGTGCTCGTCGCCGGGGACGTGTACGACCGCGCGGTGCCCTCCGCCGAGGCCGTGCGGGCCGCGACCAGGGGCCTGGAGCAGATCCGCGAGGCCGGCGCCCGCGTGGTGATCACGCCGGGCAACCACGATTCGGCCGCGCGGCTGGGCGCGTTCGCCGGGTTCGCCGCGGCGGGCGGGCTGTACCTGCGCACCACCATCGAGGAACTGCACGAGCCGGTGCTCTTCGAGGACGACCACGGCCCGATTGCCTGCTACGGAATCCCTTACCTGGAGCCGGAACCGGCTCGTCACGCGCTCGGCGTGCCGGAGGCGAAGGGGCACACCGGCGTGCTCACCGAAGCGATGCGGCGCATTCGCGAGGACCTCGCCACCCGTCCTGACGGAACCCGGTCCATCGTGCTCGCGCACGCTTTTGTCAGCGGTGCCGCGCCCACCGAGTCCGAACGCACCATCGCCGTCGGCGGCGTCGAGGACGTCGACGGCTCGGTTTTCGACGGCGTGGACTACGTCGCGCTCGGCCACCTGCACGGCCCGCAGGTCCTCGCCGACCACCTGCGTTACTCCGGCAGCCCGCTCGCATACTCGTTTTCCGAAGCTCAGCAACGGAAATCGGTGTGGCTGGTGGAGCTCGACGCGGCCGGGCTCGCCGGGGTCACGCGGCACGACCTGCCCGTGCCGCGCCGCCTCGCCACGCTGCGCGGCAAGCTCGAAGAACTGCTCCAATCGCCTGACCACACCGAATTCGAGGACTGCTACCTCTCGATCACGCTGACCGACGAGGTCCGCCCGATCGACGCGATGCGCAAGCTGCGCGCCAGGTTCGCCCACGCCGTGCACCTGGAATGGGAGCCGGACGGCGGTCGCGCCACCGGAGAACTCAAGTACTCGGAAGCGATCCGCGGCCGGTCCGATCTGGAGATCGCGTCCACCTTCGTGGCCGACTGCCGCGGCGCCGCGCCCAACGAGTCCGAGCAGGCGCTGCTCACCCGCGCGCTGGAGGAAGCGGGCAAGCTCGAGGCGGTGGGCCCGGAACTATGAGGCTGCACCGGCTGGAAGTCGCCGCCTTCGGCCCGTTCGCGGGCCGCGAGGTGGTGGATTTCGACGCGCTCGGTGCCGACGGCCTCTTCCTGCTGCACGGCGACACCGGCGCCGGCAAGACCACCCTGCTCGACGCCGTCGCGTTCGCGTTGTTCGGCGTGGTTCCCGGTGCCCGCAACGAAGCGAAGAAGCTGCGCTGCGAACTCGCGGAGGCCGAGCAGGTGACCGAGGTGGTGCTCGAGGTGACCGTGCAGGGGCAGCGGCTCCGGCTGGTCCGCAGTCCCGAGTACGACCGCCCCAAGCGCAGTGGCGACGGCACCACCAAGCAGCGCGCGAAGTGCTCGCTTTCGTGGGTCGGCGAGACCCCGGCCGGGCAGCCCGCCGACGGCCTGACCAGGATCGACGAGGTCGCGCGCACCGTGCAGCGCCTGCTCGGGATGAGCGCGGACCAGTTCTTCCAGGTGGTGTTGCTGCCGCAGGGCGAATTCGCCCGGTTCCTCCGCGCGGACACCGCCGAGCGCGAGCAGTTGCTGGAGCGCCTCTTCGGCACCAAGCGCTTCTCGGACGTCGAGGCGTGGTTCCGGAACTTGCGGACCGAACGCATGCGGGACCTGGAGATCCGCCGTCAGACCGTGCGGGAGTGGGTCGCGCGCCTGTCGCAGGCGGCCGGGGTCGAGGCGCCGGAGGAGGTCAGTTCCACCTGGGCGGTGGAGTTGCGCGAGCGCGCCGACGCCGAGGTGGCGCGGGCGCTCGCCGCCGAGACCGCGGCCCGCAAGGCGTGGGACGCCGCGGACCAGCGCCTGCAGGAGGGCCGCACGTTCGTCGAGCAGGTCCGCCGCGTGCGGGTGGCGATGACGAATCTGGCGTCCTGGAAGGAAGGCGAGGTCGAACGCCGTCGCTGGACGGCCGAGATCGCCGCCGCGCGCCGGGCGATCCCGGTGGCCGAGGCGGTGGCCACCGAAGAGCGGCTGAAGGAGCGCCTCACCGAGGTCCAGCAGAACGCCAAGCAGCGGGCGCAAACGCTTGCGCGCACCAAGGCGTCCGTGCCTGAGCTGCGGCAGGAGGCCGGTGCGCTGCGCGAAGAGGCGGGCGCGTTGTCCGGGCTCGTCGAAGAGGGCGAGCAGCAGCGGCGGGACAAGGAGCGCCTGGGCAGGCTCGCCGTGCAGGCGGATCAGGCGAACGAGCGGGCGAAAACGCTGGGCGCCAAACTCGCCACCATGCCCGCCCGCTCGGAGGAACTGCGGTCACGGGTGGAGGCGGCGACGCAGGCCGCCGCGAAGCTGGACGGCGCGCAGGCCCGTGCTGACGAGCTGACCCGCGCGGTCGCCTCGGCCAACCGGATCCCGGCCGCGGAAGAGGCCGTGCGTGCCGCGACGGAGGTGCAGGCGAAAGCCGTCGACCTGCACCAGGAAGCCCGCGCGCACCTGCTCGACCTGCGGGAACGGCGGCTCAGCGGAATGGCGGCCGAGCTGGCGGCGAAGCTGGCCGACGGCGATCCGTGCCCGGTGTGCGGTTCCGCCGAGCACCCCGCGCCCGCGCTCGCCGGGCAGCAGCAGGTCGGCGAGGCCGAGGAACGGACCGCGGCCGAGGCAGAGCGCGCGGCGGATGCCCGGCGCCAGGAGGCTCTGGAAGCTCGTCACCAGGCCGAAAGCGGGCTCGGCGCGTTGCGGGAAGCGTTGCTCGGCCGCACCGCGGAGGATCTCGCCACGGAGTTGACCGAGGTCAGGGCGAACGTGGCCGAGCTGGCCGAGTTGGCCGAGCACCGCGAACGGCTGGAGCAGGAGCAGCGCGGGCTGGCCGCCGAGATCGAGCGGCTGACCGAGCAGCGGGCCGCGGCCGAGCGCGAGTCGGCGAAGGCGGAAGCCGAGCAGCAAGCGCTTGCGGTGACCGTCGCCGAGCGCGCGCAGCGGCTCGACGAAGCCCGCAAGGAGTACGAGGACGTGGCCGCGCGCCGGGCCGCGTTGCTGGCGCGGGTCAAGGCGATCGAGGAGCTGGCCGAGGTCCGGGCGGCGGTCGTGGTCGCCGAGGAACGGCTCGCCGAGCAACGCGAGACCGTCGCGGAAGTGTTGCGGCGTGCGGAGTTCAAGACGGTGAAGAAGGCGCTGGGCGCGGTTCGCGACGAGGCCTACATCGCACGGCTGGACGAGGCTCTGGTCGAGGCGGACCGCGCGGCGGCGGTCGCGCAGTCCACGCTCACCGAGCCCGAACTGGCCGGGATCACCGGTGACGAGGTCGTGGACCTCGATGCCGCGCGCGAGGCCCTGGAGCAGGCGTCGGCGCAGGTCGAGTCGGCCGTGGCCGCACATCGGGCCGCCGCGCGCATCGCCGAGGACCTCGCCGCGCTGGGCACCCGCTTCGACGCCGCGTTGCGCAAGCTCGCGCCCGCGGAAGAAGAGGTTGCCGAGCTGGACGCGCTGACCGACGTGGTGAACGGCCGCGGGCAGAACGCACGGAAGATCTCGCTGCGATCGTACGTGCTGGCCGCGCGGCTGGAGGAGGTCGCGCTGGCCGCGACGGCCCGCCTGCGCACGATGAGCCAGGGCCGCTATTCCTTCGTGCACTCGGACGCGGCGGGCGCGCGTGGCACCCGCGGTGGCCTCGGGCTGGACGTGCTCGACGACTTCTCCGGCACGGTCCGCCCGGCGAAAACCCTGTCCGGCGGGGAATCCTTCCTCGCGTCGCTCGCGCTGGCACTCGGCCTGGCGGACGTCGTCGCCGCGCAGACCGGCAGCGCGCTGCTGGACACGCTGTTCATCGACGAGGGCTTCGGCACGCTCGATGCCGAAACGCTGGACGTGGTGATGAACGTGCTCGACGAGCTGCGGGCCGGTGGGCGCGTGGTCGGGCTGGTGTCGCATGTGGAGGAACTGCGTCAGCGCATCCCGACCCGGCTCAAGGTGCGGAAGGCGCGCTCCGGCTCGACGCTGGCGCTACACGCCGGCTGACGCGCGCCACAGGTGCATGCCCGCGTAGGAACGCCAAGGGCGCCAAGGCAAAGCGCGCTCGCTCAACGCGGCGGGGTCGCCGGGAAGGCCCAGTGCGACGGCGCCCTTGCGCAACGCGACGTCACCGGTGAGCAGTACGTCCGGGGCGCCGAGCACGCGCATCAGCACGTAGTCCGCGGTCCACGGGCCGATCCCTGGCAGGGCGAGCAGGTCCGCCCGCAGCTCCGCGCAGATCCGTCCAACGTGGACGGACACCGCACCGGACGCGAGCGACGCGGCGACCCCGCAGATGGCCTCGATCCGCTTGCGCGGCCCGCGCAGCACGTCGCGGCCGTGCTCGGCGATGGCCTGCGCGGTGGGGAAAAGCCTGGTCAGCTCGCCGGTGCGCAGTGCGTCGGGCAGCGGATCGCCGAGTTCGGCGGTGAGCCTGCCCGCGGCGGTCCGCGCGGCGGCGACGGAGATCTGCTGGCCGAGCATGGCGCGAACGACCAGTTCGTGCCCGTCGGCCGCACCGGGAACGCGGAGGCCGGGGTCGAAAACGGGAGCCAGCGCCGGATCGGTGGCGAGCACTCCGGCAATGGCCTGCGGGTCGGCGTCGAGGTCGAACAGGCGGCGCACGCGGGCGACGGCGCTGCTGAGGTCACGGACGTCGACGAGGTTCAGGTCGCAGCGGACGTGGTCGGGCTCGGGGGTGAGCCGGGCGATGCCGGGGCCGTGGGGGAGGCGCAGCGTGCGGGCGTAGGTGCCGGGGCCGGTCTCCTCGACCAGCGGAACGGCGCGCTGGGCGAAGAAGGAGAGCAGGCCGTCGGCGTCGAACGGCGGCCGGAAGGGCAGGCGCAGCGACAGCCGCATGCCGGCCGGATCGGCCTCCTGACGTGGACGAGCGGCCCTGAGCTGGGACGGCGTGGCCGCGAACACCTCGCGAATGGTGTCGTTGAACTGGCGGACGCTGGCGAACCCGGCCGCGAAGGCGACGTCGGTCAGCGGCAGCGAGGACATCTCGATCAGCAGGCGGGCGGCGTGCGCGCGGTGGGCGCGGGCGAGCGCCAGCGGACCGGCGCCGAGTTCGGTGGTGAGCACGCGGCCGAGCTGGCGTTCCGAGTAGCCGAGGCGGCCGGCCAGCCCGGGCACGCCCTCGCGCTCGACGATGCCGTCGGCGATCAGCCGCATCGCGCGGGCGGCGAGGTCGGCGCGCACGTTCCACTCGGGGGAGCCGGGCACGGCGTCGGGCAGGCAGCGGCGGCAGGCGCGGTAACCACCGGACTGGGCGGCGGCCGAGGTCGGGTAGAAGCGCACGTTCTGCGGTTTCGGCGTGTTCGCCGGGCAGGACGGGCGGCAGTAGATGCCGGTGGTGCGCACGGCCATGATGAACTGGCCGTCGAACCGGGAGTCGCGGGAGGCCACCGCGCGGTAGCAGCGCTCGGTGTCCCGCCAGAGGCTCACGGGGGCCGGTGCGGCCATGGCGATGGTCATGGCTCGATGGTGCCACCGGGTGGCGGTCCCGACTGGCGGAAATCCGACGTCACGTCCGCCGTCCGCCGGTTCGGGGGCGGCACGTAGACTGCCAGCCCGTGAGTCTGACCCTCGGCATCGTCGGCCTGCCCAACGTCGGCAAGTCCACCCTGTTCAACGCGCTGACCCGCAACGACGTGCTCGCCGCGAACTACCCGTTCGCCACGATCGAGCCCAACGTCGGCGTGGTCCCGCTGCCCGATCCGCGGCTGGACAAGCTGGCCGAGGTGTTCGGTTCGGCGAAGACGGTGCCGGCCGTGGTCTCCTTCGTCGACATCGCGGGCATCGTGAAGGGCGCGTCGGAGGGCGCGGGGCTGGGCAACAAGTTCCTGGCCAACATCCGCGAGGCGAACGCGATCTGCCAGGTCATCCGGGTCTTCGACGATCCCGACGTGGTGCACGTGGACGGCAAGGTCGACCCGCTGTCCGACATCGAGACGATCAACACCGAGCTGATCCTCGCCGACCTGCAGACCCTGGAGAAGGCGCTGCCGCGGCTGGAGAAGGAAGCGCGGACGAAGAAGGAGAACCGGCCGCAGCTGGAGGCCGCGCAGCAGGCGAAGGAGATCCTGGACGCCGGGCGGACGTTGTTCTCCGCGCAGAAGGAGGTCGACGGCTCGCTGCTGCGGGAGCTGAGCCTGCTGACCACGAAGCCGTTCCTGTACGTGTTCAACGCGGACGAGGGCGTGCTGACCGATCAGGCGCGGCGGGAGGAGCTGACCAAGCTGGTCGCCCCGGCGGACGCGGTGTTCCTGGACGCCAAGGTCGAGGCGGAGCTGCTGGAGCTCGACGACGAGGAGTCGGTGCGGGAGCTGCTGGAGTCGGTCGGCCAGGAGGAGCCGGGCCTGCACGCGCTGGCTCGTGCCGGGTTCCACACGCTGGGGTTGCAGACGTACCTGACGGCGGGGCCGAAGGAGGCGCGCGCCTGGACGGTCGCGAAGGGTGCCACCGCACCGCAGGCCGCCGGCGTCATCCACACCGACTTCGAACGGGGCTTCATCAAGGCGGAGGTCGTGTCCTACGACGACCTGATCTCCGCCGGCTCCATGGCCGCGGCCCGCTCGGCGGGCAAGGTGCGCATGGAAGGCAAGGACTACATCATGGCCGACGGCGACGTGGTCGAGTTCCGCTTCAACGTCTGAGCGCGCCGATACACTCCGTCCGGCGGTGATCGCGGAACGCGAGGGAGTGGCATGCGAGCGTGGTTGGTGCGATCCGGTCGCGTCGGAGAGCGTGAGAACTGGGCGCTTACCCGAGGAGTCACTGGTGGCGGCTTCGGTGAGGTCGGGGATCTGTCGGCGGCTGGAACCAGAGAAGCGGTCCTGAAAGCAGTCGTCGATGGCATTGCCGGCGTAAAGGACGGAGCGGCCAAGAATTTTGCCGCCCAGCTATGGGCACTTCGCTCTCGAATCGAGGTAGGCGACTTGGTCGTCATGCCGTTGAAGAGCACTTCGATGCTGGCAATCGGAGTGATCAAGAGCGACTATCGCTATCTGACTGACGAAGCGAACATCGAGAACCGCCACGTCCGGAACGTCGATTGGCGAGCGACGGAAGTAGCTCGCACGTTGGCCAGGCAGGACCTTCTCTACTCGCTGGGTGCTTTCTCCACAATCTGCGAGATCTCGCGCAATGACGGTGCGTGGCGCCTCCATCAGTTGATGGGGGGTAAGCCCGACCCGGGTGCGAGAGGCGAAGCGGCTCGCACCTCGAAGAGAACCGACCCCATCGTCGATGACGCTTCCGATGTGGCGCAGAGCGAGATCGACGTCGAGACCTACACCCGAGATCGAATCATCAGCAGGATCATCGAACGGTTTGCCGGGCACCGCATGGCCGACTTGGTAGCCGCGCTGCTCGAAACCGGTGGCTTCGCCTGTGACGTTTCACCGGTCGGTACCGATCAAGGCGTTGACATCGTCGCGGGAACCGGCCTGCTGGGGCTCGACTCGCCAAGGATTGTCGTCCAGGTGAAGTCCGATGCTGCGGCGGTTGGCTTGCCTATCGTGCAGCAGCTACAGGGAGCGCTGTCCACGTTCGGCGCGGATCACGGCTTGCTGGTTGCCTGGGGTGGCATCACCAAGGAGGCCAAGCGCTACCTGTCCACGCACCGGTTCTCCGTCAAGATCTGGGATGCGCAGGACGTGCTCGACGAGCTCATCAGGACCTATGCGGACCTGCCCTCGGAAATCCGGCGCGATGTCCCGTTGAAGCCGGTCTGGGCGCTGGCGGACGAGTCGAACTGAACGATCGAAGCGCGCAGTCGGGCAGCGCGGTCGACTTCCGGGCTGATGCATGAACTGCCGCTAGACTTCCTCGGGATCGGGTGCCTTGGGGGGTGGGATCAGCGTGCCGAAAACCTTGAGGTGGGCGACGGTTTGCCTGTCCGTGGTGGCGGTGGCCTGCATCGTCGTGGTGGTGCTCGGGGTGTTCGCGGGGCCGGCCGATCCGACGGAGATCGAGCGAAGCGAGTCCGGCGGTTCCGGGACGGCTGTGATCGCCGGGTTGATCACGGCGATAGTGCAGCTGGTGCTCTGCACCTTCGTCCGCGCGGGCCGCGGCTCGGCGCGGGTGTTGCTCACGCTGACAGCGGCGTGCATCGGGGTGATGCTGCTGCTCGCCGGGGTCTCGGCGTTGGTCGAGTACGCCGACCAGTCCGACTGGGCCGCGCGGGTCGGCGGCGTGGTGGAGTGGACGGGCGCGGGGATCGCCAGCCTGGTGCTCAGCGGACTGGCCGCGATCTTCACTGTGGTCGGAATCGTCCTGCTGTACCTGCCGTCGACGAACGCCTACTTCGCCGAGGTGCGCCGCCTGCGGTTGGGGCCGCTTCCCGGCGAGTTGGAGGCGTGACTTCGTTGGGCACGGGGACGCCCCGCGCCCAACGAAACGGGTCAGCCGGCGATGCCGAGGCCGAGGACGGCGAGCAGGGTGACCGCCGTCGCGAAGACGGTGACCCAGGCGCGCTGGGCGGCGGTGAGGGCGGGGGCGACGTTGTTCATGGGCGCGTCCTAATAACGAAGTGTCTGCGTCGCCCGGAACAGCGCTCTGAACAGGCCGTTCGTTACGAGGGTGTGGCTGAACTCACGTCCAGGACCTCGTCGATCTGGGCCGCCAGCCCCGTGTCCTTCGCGGTCAATCCGCCTTCCGAGTGGGTCGAAAGCCGGAACGTCAGCTTCCGCCACCGGATGTCGATGTCCGGGTGGTGGCCGACGCTCTCCGCGATCTCGGCCACCCGGTTCACCACGGCGATCGCCGCCGGGAAGCTCGGTAGCTCGGCGGTCGTCTCGATGGTGTCCCCCGCGCGCTGCCACCGCGGCAGGTGGGAGAGTGCTTCGGTCAGTTCTTGATCACTCAATAGTTCCGCCATGACCCCATGGTGGTACCCCGGCAGGTACGCTGCACCTTCGCCACGGGAGTCCGGTGCGCCGGGCTGAGAGGCGGGCGCTCGCCCGCGACCGTTCGCACCTGACCCGGATCACGCCGGCGTAGGGAGGTCCGCCCCCGCCTGCCGCCGATGATCCCGAGCAAGGAGGGGCTCATGACACGCACCGTCCGAGCGGTGACCGCGTTGTGCGCGGCTGGGGTGCTGCTCGCCGGTTGCACGCTGTCCGGTTCGGAGGAGCCGGCCGACGACGTGACCACCATCAAACTGGTCACCCACGACTCGTTCGCCGCGCCGCAGGAGATCCTCGACGCGTTCCAGCAGCAGTCCGGCATCCGCATCGAGGTGCTCAAGGAGGGCGACGCCGGCGCGCTGACCAACAAGCTGGTGCTGACCAAGGCCAGTCCGATCGCCGACGTGGCCTTCGGCGTCGACTCCACCTTCGCCACCCGCGCGCTCAGCGAGGGCGTGTTCGAGCCGTACACCAGCCCGGAGGCCGACCGCGGCCCGCAGCGCTACGCCATCGACCCCGAGCACCGGCTCTCCGCGGTCGACGTCGGCGATGTGTGCGTGAACATCGACACCGCCTGGTTCGCCGAGAAGGGCCTGCCCGAGCCGAAGACCTTCGACGACCTCGCCGACCCGCAGTACAAGGACCTGCTGGTGGTGGCGAACCCGGCGACCAGTTCGCCCGGCCTCGCCTTCCTGCTCGGCACGGTCGCCAAGTACGGCCCGCAGGGCTGGTCCGAGTACTGGGGCAAGCTCAAGACCAACGGCGTCAAGGCGGTCAGCAGCTGGGAGGTCGCCTACAACCAGGAGTTCTCCGGTTCCTCCGGCAAGGGCCCGCGCCCGCTTGTCGTCTCCTACGCCTCGTCCCCGGCCGCCGAACTCGGCGAGGACGGCAAGCCGCGCACCAAGGCGCTGCTGGACACCTGCTACCGCCAGGTCGAGTACGCCGGTCTGCTGGCGGGCGGCAAGCAGGCCGACAAGGCGGGCCGCGTGGTGGACTTCCTGCTCTCCCAGCAGTTCCAGAGCACGGTCGCGGAGAACATGTACGTCTACCCCTCGCGCGAGGGCGTCGAACTTCCCGCGAGCTGGACGCAGGCGGCTCCGCAGCCGCCGAAGCCCGCTTCGCTGCCGGGTGAGGAGATCCAGGCGAACCGGGAGCAGTGGATCGAGCAGTGGCGCGGACTCATCGAGGGATAGCACTCGTAGCCCTCCTGCCGGTCGGCTTCCTGGTCGTCTTCTTCGCGTGGCCGGTCGCCGCGATCATCGGGCTCGGCTTCGGCGACGGTGGCGTGGCGGAGGTGCTGACCAGGGCGTCGACCTGGCAGCTGGCCGGGTTCACCGTCTGGCAGGCGGCCGTGTCGACCGTGCTGTCCGTGCTCGCCGGGCTGCCGATCGCGTTTGTCCTGGCCAGGGTGAAGCTGCCGGGTATCGCACTGGTCCGGACCATCGTGCTGGTGCCGTTCGTGCTGCCGACGGTGGTGGTCGGACTGGCCTTCCGCGCGCTGTGGCCGGACGGCGGGGTGTTCTCGATCGTGCTGGCCAACGCCTTCTTCAACGTGGCGGTGGTGGCCCGCACGGTCGGCGGGCTCTGGTCCCATTTGGACCGTCGCGCCGAGGAGGCCGCGCGAGCCCTCGGCGCGTCTTCGTGGCAGGCGTTCCGCTCGGTGACCCTGCCGCGGCTGACCCCGGCGATCTTCTCCGCGTCAGCGGTGGTGTTCCTGTTCTGCTCCACCAGTTTCGGCGTGGTGCTCATTCTCGGTGGCGGCCGGTTCCGCACCCTGGAAACCGAGATCTACCTGCGCACGGTGAACCTGCTCGACCTGTCCGGCGCGGCGGCGCTGTCGCTGGTGCAGTTGCTCGCGGTGGTCGCCGCGCTGGTGCTCGGCGCGCTCGCGCGGCGGCGCCGGGAGACCGCCCTGCGCCTGCGCTCGGCCGCGGAGGCGGTGCGGCGGCCGGAAGGACGCGAGTGGTGGGTGGTGGCCGCCGCGGTGGTGGTGCTGGGCCTGCTGCTCACGCCGATCGTGGCGCTGCTGATGAAGTCCAGCGTCGCCGGGTTCGAAGGGCTCGCCACCACCGGCGGCGCGTTGCCGGTGTCCGGTTGGGACGCCGCGCTGCGGTCACTGCGGACGGCCACGGACGCGACCGTGCTGGCGATGTGCGTCGGCGTGCCGGCCTCGGTGGTGCTCGTGTCGCTGCGGCGCGCGCCCGGCAGGCTGGCCAGGGGAGCGGGCGAGACCATGGACGCCGCGCTCATGCTGCCGCTCGGGGTCTCGGCGGTGACGGTCGGTTTCGGTTACCTGGTCACGCTCGACGACCTGCCCGGCGACCTGCGCACGTCGCCGCTGCTGGTGCCGTTCGCCCAGGCGCTGGTGATCATCCCGATGATCGTGCGCATGGTGCTGCCGGTGCTGCGCTCGGTCGACGAGCGGCTGCGCCAGGCCGCCGCCACGCTCGGCGCCGGACCGGTCCGCGTCTGGCGGGAGATCGACTTTCCGTTGGCCGCGCGGTCCTTGGTGGCCGCGGCCGGATTCGGGTACGTGATCGCGCTCGGTGAATTCGGCGCGACGAGCTTTCTCGCACGACCCGGCGAACCGACGTTGCCGGTGGCGATCGCGGCGCTGATCTCGCGGCCGGGCGAGCTGAACAGCCAGATGGCGTACGCGGCCTGCGTGCTGCTCATGGTGGTCACCGCCGCGGTGGTGACGGTGATCGACCGGCTCAAGCCGTCAACCGGGGAGTTCTGATGCCACTGACAGCCGAGCAGCTGACCGTTCGCTACGGCCCGGTGACCGCCGTCGACCAGGCCTCGCTCGAGATCGCCGACGGGGAAGTGCTGGCGCTGCTGGGACCTTCCGGCTCCGGGAAGTCCACTTTGCTCCGTGCGATCACCGGACTGGAGCCGCTCGCCGGCGGCCGGGTGTGCTGGAACGGCACCGATCTCGACGGGCTGCCGGTGCACCGCCGGGAGTTCGGCCTGGTTTTCCAGGACGGGCAGCTGTTCCCGCACCGCGACGTGGCCGGCAACATCGCGTTCGGCCTGCGCATGCACCGCGTGCCGAAGACCGAGCAGGCCACCAGGGTGACCGAGCTGCTGGAACTGGTGGGGCTCAAGGGTTACGAACGCCGACGGGTGACCGAGCTGTCCGGCGGTGAGGCGCAGCGGGTGGCACTGGCCAGGGCACTGGCGCCGCGTCCGCGGTTGCTGTTACTGGACGAACCACTGTCCGGATTGGACGCCGAACTCCGCGAGCAGCTGGCCATCGACCTGGCCACGCTGCTCCGCCGCGCCGGGGTCAGCGCCCTGCTGGTGACCCACGACCAGGAGGAGGCGTTCACCCTGGCCGACCGGGTCGCCGT
This sequence comes from Amycolatopsis sp. YIM 10, assembly GCF_009429145.1. GTDB lineage: Bacteria > Actinomycetota > Actinomycetes > Mycobacteriales > Pseudonocardiaceae > Amycolatopsis. Next base: position 1,066,442 of record NZ_CP045480.1, read on the forward strand.
GCTGGAGGGTGGGCGGATCCGCCAGGTGGGGCCGGTGCGGGAGGTGTGGCGGCACCCGGTCGACGAGCGCGTGGCGCGCTTCCTCGGCGTGACGTCCTTTGTGGACGCAATCGGCAAGAACGGCGTTGTCCGTTCGAATCTCGGTGAAGTCGACGCGGACGTGGGAGGACCGGTCCGATTGGGACTGCGGCCGACCGCGCTCCGGGTGGCAGAGCACGGTGTACGGGGTGAGGTCGTCTCGCAGGTGTACCGGCGTGACCACGTCCGGCTGAAGGTCCGCCTCGACGACGGGTCCACAGTGGACGCTGCGGCACCGGTGCCCGCCGAGCTGGGCGAAGGCGATTCCGTCCGGCTCAGGCTCGATCCGGACGGAATCGCGCTGCTCAGCCGTCCCTCGTGACCATGCGCGCGTACGCCAGCGACAGTCCGATCGCGACGTAGCACCCGGCCCGGATCGCGCCTTCGAGCAGGCCCGAAGCGGGCACCGGATCCCGCAGCACGTCGGCCAGTGCCTCCCACGACGAGTTGAGCAGGAACGGGTGCAGCCACGAAAGCGAGTCGAGCAGCTGCAGCACCGAGGAAACGATCACCCCGCCCAGCACCGAAGCCACCACCAGCATCGGGTGCTCGGTGCAGGCCGAGATCGCCAGCGCCACCGCGGCGATCGCCCACACCTGCAGCGTCACCCACAGCACCGCGATGCCGATCTTGCCAAGCACCGCGCCGAAACCGGGGGTGGTGCCCGACAGCGTGAACACCGCGTCCGGCCCGTTCAGGATCAGCCCGGTGGTCACCCCGACCACCGCCATCGAGGTGGTCGCGACCAGCACGATCGTGCCGACGCCGAGCGCCTTGACCGCGAGCAGCCTGCCCCGGCTCACCGGCGCCAGCAGCCAGCTGCGCAGCGTGCCGTGCGCGGACTCACCGGCCAGCGCGTCGGCACTGGACATCGCCGCGGCCAGCGGCAGCAGCAGGCCGAGACCCATGGTCAGCGCGGCGATCGGCAGCACCAGCGCGTTGCCCGCGGCGGCGACCAGCAGTGAGTCGCCGCCGTTGTTGGGCCCGTCCGAGCCACCGCTCGGCGGACCGTCCACAAAGGTCAGACCGATGCCGATGACCGCGGGCAGCGCGGCGAGCAGGCCGAGCACCGCCAGGGTGCGCGGACGGCGGAAGATCCAGCGCAGTTCCGCGCGCAGCAGGCGCGGCACGCCGATCGCCGGCGCGGGCGTGGTGTGCGGCAGGGCCGCGATGGCGGTCATGAGCGGTCCTCTTCGATCGGGTCGTCCTGGGTCAACCGGGCGAACAGGTCCTCCAGCCCGGTGCGGGCGCGGCGGGCCTCGTACACCCCGACCCCGGCCTTGACCAGTGTTTCCAGCACCTGCGGCGGCGTGGTGGTGCTCAGCTCGACCCGGACCCCCTCCGGGGTGAGCTTGCTCGGCATCCGGTTCTCCCGCAGCACCTCCATCGCCAGCTCGGTGTCCGGAGTGGACACCAGCAGGTTCGGCGACCCGGACTCCAGCAGCTCCGCCAGCTCGCCCTGGGCGACCACGGTGCCCGCGTGCAGCACGGCCACGTGCGTGCAGGTCGCCTCGACCTCGGCGAGCAGGTGCGAGGAGACCACCACGGTGGTGCCCGCGGCGTGCAGCTCGGCGATGATCTTGCGGATGTCGCGGGTGCCCGCCGGGTCCAGTCCGTTCGTCGGCTCGTCCAGCACCACCATCCGGCGTGGCACCAGCAGCGCCGCGGCCAGGCCGAGCCGCTGCTTCATGCCCAGCGAGTAGCCCCGGTACCGCCGGTGCGCGGCGCCGGTCAGGTTGACCCGCTCCAGCGCCGCGGCGACCGCGCCCGGAATGTCCCCTGTGGACAGTCGTGGCTCGGCGGCGGCCATCCGGAACAGGTTCTCCCGCCCGGACAGGAACGGGTGGAAACCCGGTCCCTCGACCAGCGCGCCGACGTCCGGCAGCGCCCGCCCGGCACCGTCCGGCATGCGCTCGCCGAGCAGTTCCACCTCACCCTCGGTGGGCCGGACCAGGCCGAGCAGCATGCGGATGGTGGTGGTCTTGCCGGAGCCGTTCGGGCCGAGCATGCCGAGCACGGCACCGGCGGGCACGTCGAGATCGACCTGGTCCACCGCGACCGTGCCGCGGTAGACCTTGCGCAGGCCTCTGGTCTTCGCGGCCAGGGGGACGGCCGAAGTGGCCGCTCCTTCCGGAACGGCCACTTCGGTTACCCCCTGGTAGGTGGTGGTCACTTGGTTCCCAGTGCTTCGATCAGCACCTGCTCCGGCACGGCGCCCGCGGCGAACCGGCCGTCGTCGGTCAGCAGCGCGGTGCCCACCTTGGTGGTGATCACGTGGCCGGTGCCGAACGGCCCGCTGACCGGCTTGGTGAACTGGTCCAGCAGCGCCTGCACGTTCACCGGCTCACCGCCGTCCTTGCCCTCCGGCAGTTCGGACGGCAGCTGACCGCCCGCGAGCACGTCGGCGGGCACGCGCCCGGTGATGACCGAGTCCCAGCCGGTGCCGACGACCTGCGGGTCGATCGCGTCCTTGACCTTGCCGGCCTCGGCCTGGTCCTGCGGCTTGGCCTCCGGCGCCAGCTCTTCGACCTTGGCCCCGGCCGGCGGGGTGAAGGTGAACAGGTCGGCGGGCTGCTGCTCGACGGCGAACTCGCTGAAGCCGACCTCCAGCGCCGGCTCGGTGGTGCCGTTGGTCAGCACCTCCAGGCGCAGCGGCAGGCGGGTCTCCGAGTCGACCGCCACGCGGATCTCGCGCAGCAGCGTCCGCTCGTCCGGCTTCGGCGTGAGCACCAGTTCGTAGGCCGGGCGGTCGGCGACCCTGGCGGTGCCGTCGACGGTGACCGTGCTGAACTCGCGCACGGCCTGGAGCATCTGGCCCGCGACCGCCGTCGGGTCGGTCAGCTGCCCGTTCTCGGTGATGCCCTCGTGCTTCTCCACGCCTTCGGGCAGGGTGACCTTGGTCGCGGTGTTGTCCGCCGAGTTGTAGGACCAGACGGTGGCGCCGTCGTGCACGACGGTGTTCTCCGTGCCGCCCTGCTTGATCGCCAGCCTGGTTTTGCCGTTGCCGTCGTTGAACACCCGCGCCTCGTCGAGGTCGAGCGCGCCGACGCCGGGCAGTCCGGCGGGCAGGCCGAGCTGTTCGGAGACGGTCACCGTGCCGCGCAGCGCCGGCGCGTCCGCGGTGAGCACGGACTGGACCAGGTCCTCGGCGCTGACCGCGGGCAGCTCGGGCGGGGCCTCACCGGCGCCGGCCGGCATGGCGACGAAGGCCAGCCCGGCCAGGCCGATCGCGGTCCCCGAGGCCGCGGCGACGAGTGCTTTCTTCCTGGGTTGCATCGCGTGAACTCCCTGTGGTCTCGACTGCCAGTGTGGAGGATTCCCGTCACCGAGGCTTCCCTCCCGAGGCTGAGATGGCCCTGAGATGCGCCGGGTAGCTGAGAGTTGACTGAGAGGATCGGCGCGCAAGCCGACAATCAGGGCATTCTGAGAATCGTGAAACCACGGGTGCTGGTTGTCGACGACGAACCGGGTGTGCGGAAGGCGCTGCAGCGCGGGCTGCGGGCCGAGGGCATGGAAGTGATCGCCGCCGCGGACGGGCCGAGCGCGCTCAAGCTCGCCGAGACCGGTGCCTTCGACGTGGTGCTGCTCGACATCATGCTGCCCGGGTTGTCCGGTTACCGCGTGCTTCAGGCGCTGCGGGCGCAGGGCGTGCAGACGCCGGTGCTGCTGGTCTCGGCCAAGGACGGCGAGGTGGACCAGGCCGACGGACTGGACCTGGGCGCCGACGGTTACCTGGTCAAGCCGTTCTCGTTCGTGGTGCTGGTGGCGCAGGTGCGCGCGGTGCTGCGGCGGACCGCACCGGACGGCGCGCGCGGACCGCTGCGCATCGGGTCGCTGCAGGTAGACCGCGCCTCGCGTGAGGTCAGGTGGGGCGACGAGCAGGTGGCGCTGAGCCCGCGGGAGTTCGCGCTGCTGGAGGTGCTGGTCGGCCGGGCGGGCACGGTGGTGACCAAGGACGAGCTGTTGCGCGCGGTGTGGGGCGACGAGCAGGCGGCCACCCGTAATGTCGTCGAGGTGTACGTCGGATACGTGCGGCGGAAGCTGGACGCGGTCGGGGCCGGCGCGGTGGTGCGCACCGTGCGCGGGCACGGCTACCTGGCTTCGGACCCGCAGCTGGATGAAGTACTGACGCCGGGGTGAACTGGTGGAGTCGCCGCGGCCTGCGGTTCCGGATCACGCTCGTCTCGGCCGCGGTCACCTTCGCCTGCCTGGCCGGACTGGCGCTGATCGCCGGTCGCGGCCTTGGCCCGCTGCTCACCCGATCGGTGGATTTCGAGCTGAGCCAGGCGCTGGCCCCGGCCACCGCCGAGGTCGCCGCCGGGCGCCCGGCCACGCCGCTGTCCGGGGTGACCGTGCGTGTGCTCGACATCGCGGGCACGCCGCGTGACGGCCTGCCGCCCGCGCCCGGTCTCGGGCCGAAGGAGATCCGCGACCTGAAGTCCGGCCTCCCCGTGCGCACCGACGAAGGCGGTGACCACGGGCCGCGCTGGCGGTGGCTCGGTTCGGTGGTCACCGAGCCGGACGGTTCGCAGCGGCTGGTGGTGGTCGGCACCGGGCTCGTCGGTTTCCACGAGGCGGTCTCCGACGGCGCGTTCTGGCTGGTCTGGGTGGCCCTGCTGAGCGCGCTCGTGGCGGCCATGGCGACCTGGCTCGGCGTGCGGTCCGCACTCGGCCCGGTGACCAGGATGCGCCGATCGGTGCGGGCACTGCCGGCCGGGGCGCGGCTGCCGCTGCCGACCGCGCAGGACGATCTGCGCGCGCTCGCCGCCGACTTCAACGAACTGCTCGCGCGGCAGGAGGAGGCGGCGCAGCGGCTGCGCCGGTTCACCGGGGACGCCGCGCACGAACTGCGGTCGCCGGTGGCCTCGATCCGGGTGCAGGCCGAGGTCGCGGTCGCCAATCCGGACCCGGAGCTCGCCCAGGAAACGCTGGCCGACGTGCTGGCCGAGGCCGAGCGGCTCTCGGCGTTGCTGGACGGACTGCTGGCGCTGGCGCGGTCGGACGCGGGGGAGCTGCCGCCCGCGGAGCCCGTCGAACTGGTCACCGAGGCGCGGGCCGCGGTCGCGCGCATGCCCTCGGACGCGCCGGAGACCCGGATCACCGGCGCGGTCGGCGAGGCGTGGGCGCACGCGTCACACGCCGAGGTCGAGTTGGTGCTGAACAACCTGCTGCGCAACGCCACCCGGTACGCGCGCGGGCAGATCGTGGTGTCGGTGCTGGCGGCGCGGTCGAGCGTGCGGCTGGTGGTCGACGACGACGGGCCAGGGATCGCGCCAGAGCACCGGGATCGGGTGTTCGACCGGTTCTACCGGGTTTCGGACGATCGGGCGCGCTCGTCCGGCGGCACCGGGCTCGGCCTGGCGATGGTGGCCGAAGCGGTCCGGCGCCGGGGTGGTTCGGTGCAGGTCGGGGAGTCGCCGGAGGGCGGGGCGCGGTTCGAGGTGCGGTGGCGGTCGGCTAGCGTGCCGCGCTTGTGAAGACGGTTGTGGGCGCCGCCATCGTGCGGGACGGGAAGCTGCTCGCGCAGCAGCGGGCCTGGCCGGCGGACGCGGCCGGGAAGTGGGAACTGCCCGGCGGCCGGGTCGAGCCGGACGAGTCCGAAGTGGACGCTCTGCGCCGGGAGTGCGTCGAGGAGCTGGACGTGGCGATCAGCGTGGGGGAACGGGTCGGGCCGGACGTGCCGTTGCCGGGTGGTTCCGTGCTGCGGATCTACGCGGCCCTGCTGGACGCGGCGGCGGAGCCGCGGGCGGTGGAACACCGGAACCTGCGGTGGCTGGGCGCCGACGAGCTGTCCGACCTGGACTGGCTTCCAGCGGACCGGGTGCTCATCCCGGACCTGGTGGCCCTGCTCTGAAAGTGCCCGTGAAGGTGGCTTTCCCGGCACTGGGAAACCCCGTCGGGAAAAGCCACCTTCACGCATGGCACCTTCAGCCCGCGCCGATGAGGCGGAGGGCCGACTGCAGCCGGTGCTCGCCCCGGGCGGCGGCCCTGGTGGCGCCCGCCTTCCGGATGCGGTCCAGCTCGGCCGGGTCGTCGAGCAGCGCGACGGCGGCCGTCCGGATCGGGGCCAGCGTCTCCACCACGGCTTCGGTCACCGCCTCCTTCAGCGCCCCGTACGAGCTGAACTCCGAGGCCAGCGCGGCCGGATCCCCGCCGAGGCAGCCCGCCAGGATGTCCAGCAGGTTCGCCAGGCCCGGCCGCTCCGCCGGGTCGTAGACCACCTCGGTACCGGCATCGGTCACCGCGCGCTTGATCTTGCGCCGCAGCGCGTCCGGCTCGTCGAGCACAAAGAGCACCCCGGCCGAATCCCGCGTCGACTTCGACATCTTCCTGGTCGGCTCGCTCAGGTCCCGCACCCGCGCGGCGGCGGGCGGCAGCACCGCCTCCGGCACGGTGAACACCTCGCCGTAGGTGGCGTTGAACCGCCGCGCGAGCACCCGCGCCAGCTCCACGTGCTGCCGCTGGTCCTCACCGACCGGCACCTGCGCGGCGCCCTGCAGCAGGATGTCCGCGGCCATCAGCGCGGGATAGGTGAGCAGGCTCAGCCGCACCCCCGCCTGGCCCTTGCTCTTCTCCTTGAACTGGATCATCCGCGCGGCCTCGCCGTAGCTGCAGGTGCACTCCAGCACCCAGGTCAGCGCGCCCAGCTCACGGGCCAGATCGGACTGCACGAAAACGGTCTGTTCGCCGACCCCGGCGGCGATCAGCACGGCGAGCTGCTCCCTGGCCAGGGCACGCAGCACGCCGGGATTGTGCGCCCCGGTCATGCCGTGCAGGTCGGAGATGAAGTACAGGTCGTCCGGCGCGCCCTCGGTCGCCCACCGGCGGATGGCGCCGAGGTGGTTGCCCAGGTGGACGTGGCCGGACGGGGTGATGGCGGAGAGCCGGATCAACGGAGGGGTCCCTTCGGTCAGGGGCCACCCGAACCGGACACCGACACAACAACGGCCACCCGATCGGGCGGCCGGTTTGTCACGCGCAAGTCTCAGGCCGCCGTCGGCGGCCACCACATCTGAGACGAATTGCGCATAGCGACCACTCTAAGGGATCAGACCGGCATCGACCAGGTGGTGAACCTGGTTCACCGCGCCGGGCCGGAGTTACCTTGAACGGATGTATGTCGTACTGGTCAACTACACCGCACCGTTGGAAGAAATCGACTACGCGCTGGCCGACCACGCCGAATGGCTGACCCGGCAGTACGAACAACACCATTTTCTGGCCTCGGGCAGGCGGAATCCCCGCATCGGCGGCGTGATCATCGCGCGCCCCATGCCGCGCGGGAAGCTCGACGCCATCCTGGCCACCGACCCGTTCGCGCTGCGGCACCTGGCGACCTACGAAGTGATCGAATTCTCCGCCACCAGGACCGCATCCGAGTTGAACCGGATCAACGAGGCACTGGCGCACTGAGGCGTGCCTGAGCGGCGAATCAGGCCGCGGTTTTCGCCTTCGCCTTCTTCAGCGCGAGCACCGGGCATTTTTTGCACCTGGATTTCGAGCGGCAGCACTTCTTCTTGACCTTGCCCGCCTTCATCCACTTGCGCACCAGTGCCCGCGGATCGTCGCCGTGCTTCTTCTTGCCCACACACACTCCTACCGGGCTGGTTCCAGCTCCTCAGGTTAGGTGAGGCTAACCGATCTTGGGGCGTGGGCCTGGTCACAGGGACGCGGCAGGTATCCTGTTCGTGATCGCGTATGACCAGCGCCGCTCTTCGCGTGCCTTGGATTCGATTCCAACACGGGTATCCGCGGTCGGCCACCCCAAATCCGAAGTATCAGGAGCTCGAGCGTGCCCGCAGCCAGTGTCATCGCCGCCGGAGCCGACCGCGAGACGTCCGGTCGCACCCGGCCCGACCTGCGCAACGTCGCCATCGTCGCACACGTGGACCACGGCAAGACCACCCTGGTCGACGCCATGCTCCGTCAGTCCGGCGCGTTCGCCGAACGGGCCGAGATGGTCGACCGCGTGATGGACTCCGGCGAGCTGGAACGCGAGAAGGGCATCACCATTCTCGCCAAGAACACCTCGATCCGGCGGCAGACCGAGGACGGGCCGGTGACCATCAACGTCATCGACACCCCTGGTCACGCCGACTTCGGCGGTGAGGTCGAGCGCGGCCTGGCCATGGTCGACGGGGTGGTGCTGCTGGTCGACGCCAGCGAGGGCCCGCTGCCGCAGACGCGGTTCGTGCTGCGCAAGACGCTCGAAGCCGGCCTGCCGGTGATCCTGGTGGTCAACAAGGTGGACCGCCCGGACGCGCGCATCGCCGAGGTGGTCGACGAGACCCACGACCTGCTGCTCGACCTGGCGGGCGACATCGAGGACGCCGATCTCGACGCGGTGCTCGACCTGCCGGTCGTCTACGCCTCGGCCCGCGCCGGCAAGGCCAGCCTGGAGCAGCCCGCCGACGGCGGCCAGCCCGAGAGCGAGAACCTGGACCCGCTGTTCGAGACCCTGCTGCGCCACGTGCCCGCCCCGGTCGCCGACCCGGACGGCCCGCTGCGCGCGCTGGTCACCAACCTCGACGCGTCGAACTTCCTCGGCCGCATCGCGCTGATCCGCATCCACTCGGGCAAGCTGCGCAAGGGCCAAACCGTGGCCTGGCTGCGCGAGGACGGCTCGGTGCAGTCCGTGCGCATCTCCGAGCTGCTGGTCACCGAGGCCCTCACCCGCGTCCCGGCCACCGAGGCCAGTGCCGGTGAGCTGGTCGCCATCGCGGGCATCCCGGACATCACCATCGGCGACACCCTGGCCGACGTGGACAACCCGGAGGCGCTGCCCCGGATCACCGTGGACGAGCCGGCCATCTCGATGACCATCGGCGTGAACACCTCGCCGCTGGCCGGGCGCAACGGCGGCGACAAGGTCACCGCGCGGCTGGTGAAGGCCCGGCTGGACCAGGAGCTGATCGGTAACGTCAGCATCCGCGTGCTGCCCACCGAGCGCCCGGACACCTGGGAGGTCCAGGGCCGCGGTGAGCTGGCGCTGGCCATCCTGGTCGAGCAGATGCGCCGCGAGGGCTTCGAGCTGACCGTCGGCAAGCCGCAGGTGGTCACCAGGACCATCGACGGCAAGCTGCACGAGCCGTTCGAGCGGCTCTCGATCGACGCGCCGGAGGAGTACCTCGGCTCGATCACGCAGCTGCTGGCCGCGCGCAAGGGCAAGATGGAGCACATGGGCGGGCACGGCTCCGGCCGGATCAAGCTCGACTACGTGCTGCCCGCCCGCGGCCTGATCGGCTTCCGCACCGACTTCCTCACCGAGACCCGCGGCACCGGCATCGCCAACCACGTGTTCGAGGGCTACCAGCCGTGGGCGGGCGAGATCCGCACCCGGCACAGCGGTTCGCTGGTCGCCGACCGGTCCGGGCCGATCACCGCCTACGCGATGATCCAGCTGGCCGACCGCGGCACCTTCTTCGTGGAGCCGGGCGCCGAGGTCTACGAGGGCATGGTGGTCGGGGAGAACCCGCGCGCGGAGGACCTCGACATCAACATCACCAAGGAGAAGAAGCTCACCAACATGCGCTCCTCCACCGGTGACGAGCTGGAGCGCCTGGCCCGCCCGCGCAAGCTGGGGCTGGAGGAGGCGCTGGAGTTCTGCGCCGCCGACGAGTGCGTGGAGGTCGCGCCCGAGGTGGTCCGGATCCGCAAGGTCATCCTGGACGTGAACACCAGGGCCAAGGAGCGCAACCGCGTCAAGAACCGCGGCTGAGCCGGCCCGTACCTGGAACCGACAGCCGGGGTGGAACGTCCCCTTGACGGGGGACGGAAACCCGGTGTCGTGCCAGTCGCTGCCCATGGCAGCATGGCGGTCCAGCTACCGAGAGGCGAGCAGTTGCGGTTGAGGGGCGAATCCGGCGGGCGCCGGCCGAGGCTGGGCGCCGTCGGGCTGCTCGCCGCCGCACTGCTCGCCGGGTGCACCAACACCCCGCCACCGCCGGTGGTGAGCACGCCGGTCGCCGAGGAGTCCACCCCGCCGGGGAAAACGCCGTCGCAGATCGTCATCGGCGTCGACGACATCGTGGGCGGGTACAACCCGCACAACCTGGCCGACTCCTCGACGGTCACCTCCGCGTTGTCCGAACTGCTGCTGCCGTCGGTGTTCCGCCCCGCGGAGAACGGCACCCCGCAGCTGGACGAGAACCTGATGGAGTCCGCGGAGGTCATCTCCGGCTCGGCTCAGGTCAGCTCGGACATGCCGTTCGTGGTCGCCTACGACATCCGGCCGGACGCGTCCTGGTCGGACGGCGCGCCGATCGCCGCCGAGGATTTCGCCTACCTGGCCAACGCGATGAAGGAAGAGCCGGGCGTGGTGGACCCGGCCGGCTACCGGCTGATCTCCGACATCCAGTCCCGCGAGGGCGGCAAGCGCGTCGAGGTCACCTTCACCAAGCCGTACCCCGGCTGGAAGACCTTGTTCAGCGGACTGCTGCCGCAGCACCTGTTCAAGGACGCCCCCGGCGGCTGGCGTGCCGCGCTCGAAGGCGGTTTCCCGGCGTACGGCGGCCCGTTCTCCATCAAGACGCTCGACCGGGACCGCGGCGAGATCATCCTGGAGCGCAACGAACGCTGGTGGGAGAAGCCCGCCGCGGTCGACCGGCTGGTGCTGCGCCGCGCCGACCAGGCGGGCGCGGCCGCCGCTCTCCGCAGCGGGACCGTGCAGTTCTCCTTGTCCCGCACCGATTCCACCGGCCTCGCGCTGCTCGGTCAACTCGGCGAGTCCGTGCAGTTGCACACCGTGGCCAAGCCGCGGCTGGCCAGCGTGCTGCTGCGGCCGAGCGGTCCGGAACTGGCCGACGACCGGGTGCGCGGGGCGATCGCCGCGCTGCTCGACCGGAACAAGCTGATCGACGAAGGCGCCAACGGCGGTTCGTCCGCGGCGCTGCGTGCCGACTCGCTGCTGACCCCGCCTTCGGTGGCCGGTTACCGGCCGACGATCCCGGGCGGCGGACCGCCCGCCACGCCCGATCCGGCGAAGGCAGGCGAACTGCTCGCCAACGCGGGCTACACCCGGGATGCCGGAACCTGGCGGGATTCCAGTGGTCGTCAACTGTCCCTTGTGGTCGCTTCGCCGGGCCAGCAGGAGCCATACGCGACGATCGCCAAGGAGCTGACTTCGCAACTGGTCGCGGCCGGTGTGGACGTTCGCATGATCAGCCCGCAACCGCGCGAACTGTTCTCGAACCTGCTCGCGCAACCGACCGCCGACGGCACCGCGACCCCGCCGGTCGACGGCGGCGTCGGGGTGGACATCGCGGTGGTTCCGCAGGCGGTGAGCACCGATCCGGTGCTCACGCTGGCTTCGGAATTCGGCTGCCGTCCGACCCAGCCCGGCACCACGCCGACCACGCCGGTGCTGCCGCCGAACCCGGCCGCGTTCTGCGATCAGGGGCTGCAGAGCGGAATCGAGTCGGCACTGACCGGAATCGGTCCGCAGGGTGAAGTGGTCGAGACCACTGAGTCCCAGCTGTGGCAGCGGAACGTGGTGATCCCGCTGTTCCAGCTCTCCGACACGCTCGCGGTCAGCAAGGGCGTTTCCGGGGTCACCCCCGGTCCGCCGCTGACCGGGCCGTTCGGCAACGCGGTGAACTGGACCCGCGGAACCAACTGAGGACCGGTGTCGCGCGCTAATTGTCAGGTTGGTCCGCTCGTCACCCTTTGGTCACGATCGCCGGTCAACTGATGACCAGGGGGACGGAGCCTTTCTAGCGTGCACCAACGGCCGGCGGCCATCGCCGCGGTCAGGTGCTAGGAGGGCACAACCGACATGAGGAGAACCAGAGGGATCCAGGCGATCTCGTTGTTCGCCGGCGCCGCGCTCGTGCTGAGCGCGTGTGGTGGCGGGGGTGACGAGGGCGGTGACCCGAACACCGGCTCGGCCGAGGACATCAAGGGCATGGCCATCGGCAAGGCGCAGACCGGCGACAACTTCAAGCTGGGTGACGCGCCGGCCAGCGATGCCGTCACGGTGGCCATCGACCAGGGGTACTCGGCGTACAACAACGACACCCCGGACGCCAACAGCTCGTACAACACGTTCGTGCTGACCTCGGTGCTGGCCGGGGCGAACGTGCTGGACGGCAACAACAAGGTCCTGCTCAACACCGACGTGCTGGAGTCGTGGACGGTCAAGTCCAAGGACCCGCAGATCGTCGAGTGGAAGATCAAGCCAGGCGTGAAGTGGTCCGACGGCGAGGCCTGGGACTGCGACGACTTCTGGCTCGCGTGGCTCTCGCACAGCGACCAGGTCAAGGACGGCGAGTCGCCGGTCTTCCAGTCGGCTTCGATCGCCGGCTACGACAAGGTCAGCGCCCCGGTCTGCAAGGACGACCTGACCTTCGAGGCCCAGTTCGCCAGCCCGTTCCTCGACTACAAGGGCATGTTCAACTCGACCGCGGTGCTACCCGCCCACGTGGTCGAGAAGGGCACCGGCATCGCCGACATCAAGACGCTGAACCTCCAGAGCAACCTCGAGGACCTCAAGAAGGTCGGCGAGTTCTGGAACACCAAGTTCAAGAACTTCGACAAGGCGCTCATGCCCGGCTCCGGGCCGTACATGATCACCGCCTTCGACCAGAACGCGCAGTCGGTCACGCTGGAGAAGAACCCGCACTGGATCGGCGCCAAGGGCGGCCCGGCGAAGGTGCTCGTCCGCGGCATCCCGGACACCAAGGCGATGGCCACCGCGCTGCAGAACGGCGAGATCGACGTCGCCTCCTCGGTGCAGCCGGACGTCACCGCGGCCAACACGCTGAAGAGCCTGTCCGCGCAGGGCGTCAAGTACGGCTCGGCGCCGCGCCTGTCGTTCGAGCACCTCGACCTGAACTTCGCGAAGCCGATCTTCCAGGAGGAGGCGACGCGCAAGGCGTTCTTCGAGGTGGTCAACCGCCAGGAGATCGTGGACAAGCTGCTCAAGGAGGTCCAGGCGGACATCCAGCCGCTGAACAGCCTGGTGTTCTACCCCGGTGAGCAGGGCTACACCGACGTCTACAGCGACAAGGCGGGCAAGGGCGCCGAGGCGGCCGCCAAGACGCTGACCGACGCCGGCTGGGTCAAGGGCGCCGACGGCATCTTCGCCAAGAACGGCCAGCGGTTCTCCGTGGTGATCACGCACAACACCAACGACCGCCGCAAGCAGACGGTCGAGATCATCATCGCCCAGGCCAAGGCCGCCGGTATCGAGATCACCGACCAGACCGACCCGAACTTCCTCAAGGGGAACCTGGACAAGGGCCAGTACGACATCGCCCTGTTCGGCTGGTCGGCGGCCCCGTTCAAGGCCGAGCAGCCGCCCATCTACGTGCCGAAGGACCAGGGCGGCAACCAGAACTACCAGAGCCTGAACGACCCGCGCATCAAGGCCGCCTACGACAAGGCGATCGCGGCCACCGACGAGAACGTCGCCCGCGAGGGCTTCGCCGAGGCGGACCGGTACATCGCGGAAAATTATGCGTCGCTGCCGCTGTTCCAGACTCCCTCGATGTGGGGCTTCCGCGGTATCGACAGGGTGTTCAACCAGTCCTACAACGGCGCGCTGTGGAACGTCGGGGAGTGGGCCGTCACCAAGTAGGTATACGCACGACTGAGTGATCATTGATTACAGCGCGGGGCCGGGCGAACACCCGGCCCCGTGTTGCGTCCGGGTGAGGTCCGTTGCGCGGTCGGTACCGGGCGGTAACCGTTGTATTTCCGGACGTTGGTGGGAAGTCACCCTTTGGTCACGATCGCGCGGTAACTGGTGACCGCGCGTGCCCGCGCTTTCTAGCGTGCACCCGCAGTGCGCCAATTGAGGGTTGCTTGGCGTGTCATAAGCTCCGGCTCAACTATCCGGGGCGGGTGGGTCCCCAGGTCCGATGCCCCGGGACCCAGTGCTAGGAGGGCACATCTAAATGAGGAGAAGCAAAGCAGTCTCCGCTGTGTCGCTGCTCGCCGGTTCCGCGCTCCTGCTGAGCGCGTGCAGCGGCGGCGGCAACGAGGGCGGCGACCCGAACACCGGCTCGAGCGCCGATATCAAAAGTATGGCGACGGGCAAGGCCCAGAGCGGCGACAACTTCAAGCTGGGCGCCGCGGCGAACAGCGACCAGGTGATCGTCGGCATCGACCAGGGCTTCTCGGCGTACAACAACGACACGCCGGACTCGAACAGCTCGTACAACACCTACGTGCTGACCACGGTGCTCTCCGGTGCCGACGTGCTCGACGGCAACAACAAGGTGCTGCTCAACAACGACGTGATGGAGTCCTGGACCGTCACCTCGAAGGAGCCGCAGGTCGTCGAGTGGAAGATCAAGCCCGGTGTGAAGTGGTCCGACGGCGACGCCTGGGACTGCGATGACTTCTACCTCGCCTGGCTCTCGCACAACGGCAAGATCCTGGACGGCGAGACCCCGGTCTTCAACGCCGCGTCCCCGGCGGGCTACAACCTCGTCTCCGAGGCCTCCTGCAAGGACGACCTGACCTTCGAGGCCAAGTTCGAGAAGCCCTACCTCGACTACAAGGGCATGTTCGCCTCGACGCACGTCATGCCGGCCCACATCGTGGAGAAGCAGACCGGCATCGCCGACATCACCAAGCTCACTCCGAGCAGCCCGATGGAGGAGCTGAAGAAGGCCGGCGACTACTGGACCAACAAGTTCAAGGACTTCGACCCGGCCACCATGCCGGGCTCGGGCCCGTACAAGATCACCGCCTTCGACGCCAACCAGGAGTCGGTGACCCTGGAGAAGAACCCGCTCTGGATCGGTGAGAAGGGCGGCCCGGCCAAGATCGTCGTCCGCGCCATGAAGGACACCAAGGCGATGGCCACCGCGCTGCAGAACGGTGAGATCGACGTGGCCGCGTCGACCCAGCCGGACGCCACCGCGGCGGGCACCATGAAGGGCCTCGCCTCGCAGGGCGTGACCTACGGCTCGGCCTCGCAGCTGACCTTCGAGCACCTCGACCTCAACTTCGCGAAGCCGATCTTCCAGAAGCAGGAGACCCGCAAGGCGTTCTTCGAGGTGGTCAACCGCCAGGAGATCGTGGACAAGCTCCTCAAGGAGGTCCAGGCCGACGCGCAGCCGCTGAACAGCATCGTCTTCTACCCGGGCGAGCAGGGCTACGTCGACCTCTACAGCGACAAGGCGGGCAAGGGCGCGGAAGTCGCCGCCAAGACGCTGACCGACGCCGGCTGGGTCAAGGGTGCCGACGGCATCTTCGCCAAGGACGGCCAGCGCTTCTCGGTGACGATCACGCACAACCAGAACGACCGCCGCAAGCAGACCGTCGAGATCATCATCGCCCAGGCCAAGGCCGCGGGCATCGAGATCACCGACCAGACCGACCCGAACTTCCTCAAGGGGAACCTGGACAAGGGCGAGTACGACATCGCGCTGTTCGGCTGGTCGTCGGCGCCGTTCAAGG
The DNA here is from genome assembly GCF_009429145.1 of Amycolatopsis sp. YIM 10. GTDB lineage: Bacteria > Actinomycetota > Actinomycetes > Mycobacteriales > Pseudonocardiaceae > Amycolatopsis. The sequence continues at coordinate 1,081,928 of NZ_CP045480.1, forward strand.
CCGAGCAGCCCTCGATCTACATCCCGAAGGACCAGGGCGGCAACCAGAACTACCAGAGCCTGAACGACCCGAACATCAAGACGGCCTTCGACAAGGCGGTCTCGGCGACCGACGAGGCGCAGGGCACGCAGTTCTACCAGGAGGCCGACAAGGCGATCGCGGACAACTACGCGACGCTGCCGCTGTTCCAGACCCCGTCCATGTGGGGCTTCCGGGGCATCGACAAGGTGTACATGCAGTCGTACAACGGTGCGCTGTGGAACGCCGGCGAGTGGGAGAAGACCAGCTAGTCCTGGTCTCTTCCGCTTCCTACCGATCGACCCGGCGGGGATCGGGGCACGGCCACAAGCCGGCCCCGATCCCCTTCGGAAGTAGCTGTTGACGCCCGGGACCGGGGCACTACGGTGTACCTGAATTCCGGGCTCGGTTGCGTTCCAAGGCCGGGCCCCGACGAGGAGCAATTAGTTGAACCTGGTTGTGTACGTACTACGTCGTATCGCGATCTCCATTCCCATTCTGTTGATCGCCACTTTCCTGTGTTTCCTGATGGTCGCCGGGGCAGGCGACCCGCTCGGGGAACTGCGCGGGAACCCGAACGTCAGCCGCGAGGCGGTCGACGAGCTGGCTCGCCAGCTCGGCCTGGACCAGGGCCTGGTGCCCCGGTACTTCGACTGGCTCGGCAGCTTCCTGACCGGTGACTGGGGTGTGTCTATCGCCCAGGGTCAGGGCCTGCAACCGGTTTTCCCGAAGGTGATGAGCGCCTTCGAGGTGACCGCCCGGCTGGTCATCGGTACCGAGCTCCTCGCGGTGGTCCTCGGCGTGACCGTCGGCGTGATCGCCGCGGTCAAGCAGTACTCCATCGTCGACTACCTGGCGACCACGGTGGCCTTCCTGCTGTTCTCGATGCCGATCTTCTGCGTCGCCATCGTGCTCAAGCAGTACGCCATCGAGATCAACGTGCTGATCCGCGACCTCGGGTGGGACGAATGGCTGGGCAATCCCTGGCTCCGCACCACCAGTCCGGAGAACCTGCAGGCGGACGGTCTGTTCGACTTCGCCACCAAGTACGTCGGCGCGTTCCTGCTGCCGACCCTGTCGATCATGGCGATCAGCTTCGCGGCCTACAGCCGCTTCCAGCGCGCTTCGATGCTGGAGACGCTGAACGCGGACTACGTGCGGACCGCGCGGGCGAAGGGCCTGTCCTCGTCCCGGGTGATCTTCCGGCACGCCTTCCGCAACGCGCTGATCCCGGTGACCACGCTGTTCTCGGTCAACTTCGCCGGTGTGCTCACCGGGGCGATCATCACCGAGCGGGTGTTCAACTGGAACGGCATGGGCTCGGTGCTGGTCGAAGCCGTCGACCGGAACGACCCGAACGTGCTGATGGGCTGGCTCGTACTGGTCGCCACGATGGTGGTGGTCGCCAATCTGATCGCCGACCTGATGTACGGCATCCTGGACCCGAGGATTCGCGTTGGCTGACATGAACTCGCTCCTGACCGGAGCACAGACGGACGCGCCGACCATGGCGGACGGCGCCATGCCGCCGTCGTCCACGCCGGAGCCGACCAGCCAGGGCAAACTGGTCCTGCGGAAGTTCCTGCGGCACAAGGCCGCGATGATCTCCAGCGCGGTGCTGCTGTTGCTGGTGCTGATCACGGTGATCATGCCGATCTTCTGGCCGTACGGCTACGAGGAGACCGTCGGCGGCTTCCTGGCGCCGAGCGGGGACCACCCGCTCGGCACCACGCAGGTCGGCAAGGACATGGTCTCGCAGGTGCTGCGGGGTACCCAGTACTCGCTGCTGATCGCGCTCACCGTGTCGGTGGTCTCGACCACGCTGGGCGTGCTGATCGGTGCCAGCGCGGGTTATCTGCGCGGGTTCACCGACTCGGCGGCCTCGCGGCTGACCGACCTGTTCCTGATCGTGCCGCAGATCGCCGCGGCGGCCATCCTGGTCAAGGTGGCCGGCGGCGGGTCCTGGTACGTGGTGGCGATGGTGCTGGCGGCGTTCGGCTGGATGCCGATCGCCAGGATCGTGCGCGCCGAGGCGATGTCGCTGTCGCAGCGGGAGTTCGTCGAGGCGTCACGGGCGGCCGGTGCCGGTACCGGGCGGATCATCTTCAAGCACCTGGTGCCGAACATGGTCGGCAGCATCACGGTGAACGCGACCCTCGCGGTCGCGCAGGCCGTGCTGGCCGAGGCGGCGCTGTCGTTCATCGGCCTCGGTGTGCAGCTGCCGGACACCTCGCTCGGCCGCGTCATCCTGGAGAACTACGCGCAGCTGCAGGGCAGGCCGTGGTTGTTCTTCGGCCCGTTCGTGGTGCTGGTGCTGATCTCGCTCACCATCAACTTCATCGGCGACGGGCTGCGGGACGCGTTCGACCCGCGGCAGCGCCGTCAGAAGGCGTAGTACAGCTCGGTTCAGTTCCTCCGGGAGCTTCCGGCTCCGCCTCCCGCGATGCCGGAAGCTCCCGGTTTTTCTGCGTACCCATGCCGTGAATGTGGCTTTCACGGCACAGCAGAAGGCCCCCGCCTCGGAGGAGAGCGGGGGCCTTTGTGCGATCGGAGCGCCGTCAGTCGGCGACCGGGGCGAGCTTGCCCGCTTCCCACGCCTTGCGCCGCTCGGCCTGCAGGATCGGGTCGGCGACGGGCGCCGCCGAGAGCAGGCGGCGGGTGTAGTCCTCCTGCGGCGAGTGCAGCACCTGGTCCCGCGTGCCGACCTCGATCAGCTTCCCGTGCTGCATCACCGCCACCCGGTCCGCCAGCAGGTCGACCACGGCCAGGTCGTGGCTGATGAACAGGCAGGCGAACTGCAGGCTCTGCTGCAGGTCGAGGAACAGGTCCAGCACCCGCGCCTGCACCGACACGTCCAGCGCCGAGGTCGGCTCGTCGGCGATCAGCAGCTGCGGGTCCAGCGCGAGCGCACGCGCGATCGAGACGCGCTGACGCTGCCCGCCGGAAAGCTCGTGCGGGTACCGGTTGCGGTAGTGCCCGCCCAGCTCCACGTTGTCCAGCAGGGTCTCCACCCGGTTGTTGAGCGCCTTGCCCTCGACCACCTTGTGCAGCACCAGCGGCTCGGCGATGGACTCGCCGATGGTCATCTTCGGGTCCAAAGTAGACGCCGGGTCCTGGAACACGATGGAGAAGTAGCGGCGCAGCGGGCGCAGTTCCTTGGCGGTGAGCTTGGTGATGTCGCGCCCGGCGATGAACACCTGACCCTCGGTGGGGTCGAGCAGGCGGATCGCGCAGCGGCCGACGGTCGACTTGCCCGAACCGGACTCACCGACCAGGCCGAGGATCTCGCCCTTGCTGATGTGCAGCGAGACGTCGTCGACCGCGCGGTTCTTCTGCTGCCCGCGACGGCCCGGGTACTCCAGCACCAGGTTCTTGATCTCGAGCGCGTACGCGGTCTCTTCGATCTGCGCTTCCAGCTCTTCGTCGGCCAGCCGGATCTCTTCGGTGGCGACCTCGAGCGACTCGGTCTCCAGCAGCCGCCTGCCCTCGGGGCGCTGGCCCAGCACCGGCACCGCGGCCAGCAGCTTGCGGGTGTACTCCTCCTTCGGCGACGCGAACAGCTCGCGCACCGGCGCGCTCTCCACGATCTCGCCCTGGTACATCACCACCACGCGGTCGGCCAGGTCGGCCACCACGCCCATGTCGTGCGTGATCAGCACGATCGCGGTGTTCAGCGTGTCCCGCAGCTTGCGGAGCAGGCCGAGGATCTCCGCCTGCACGGTCACGTCGAGCGCGGTGGTCGGCTCGTCGGCGATGATCACCTTCGGGTCGCAGGCGATCGCCATGGCGATCACCACGCGCTGGCGCAGCCCGCCGGAGAGCTGGTGCGGGTACTGCTTGAACCTGACCGGCGGGTTCGGGATGCCGACCATCTCCAGCAGCTCGATGGCGCGGGCGTCGGCGGCGGCCTTCGACAGGTCCTGGTGGGTGCGCAGCGCCTCGCGGATCTGCCAGCCGATCGTGTAGACCGGGTTCAGCGCGCTCATCGGCTCCTGGAAGATCATCGCGATCTCGTTGCCGCGGACCTTGCGCAGTTCGGCGTCCTTCAGCCCGCCCAGATCGGTCTGCTCCAGGCGGCGCTCGCCGGCGATCTTGGTGGTCTTCGGCAGCAGGCCGAGCACCGACATCGAGGTCACGGACTTGCCGGAACCGGACTCACCGACCACCGCGACGATCTCACCGGGCGCCACGTCGAACCCGATCCCCTTGACGGCCTGGACGATGCCGTCGTCGGTGGAGAACGTGATGTGCAGGTCCGAGATGGACAGCACGGAACCCGAGGTCGTTGTTGCTTCTGTGCTCACCAAGAATGCCCTTCGTGGGGGTACACGTAGCGAGCCCGTCAACAGCGCTTTGTCCGGCGTTATCGAGGTACCACTCGCCCGTCACGTACAACTCTGCCGGGCAGGATATCCGAGGTCGCCCCGCGTGGAATACCAACGCACGAATTAATCTGAAGCCGTGATCTCGCCAGAACCCCGCAGGTTGCTGCTGGTCCATGCCCATCCCGACGACGAGACGCTGACCACCGGGGGCACCATCGCCCGGTACGCGGCCGATGGCGTCGACGTGACCGTGGTCACCTGCACCCTGGGGGAGGAAGGGGAGATCATCCCGCCCGAACTGGCCCAGCTCGGCTCGTGGGCGGGTGATCAGCTCGGCGGTTACCGCAGCGGCGAGCTGGCCGCCGCGTGCGAGGCGCTGGGCGTCACCCGGCACCACTACCTAGGCGGCATCGGGCACTGGCGCGACTCGGGCATGGCAGGCACGCCGTCGGCCGAGCACCCGCGTGCCTTCGTGCGCGGGCTGATCGAGGAGCAGGCCGGTCAGTTGCGCACCCTGCTCGACGAGCTGCGCCCGCAGGTGGTGGTCAGCTACGACGACTTCGGCGGTTACGGCCACCCCGACCACATCCGCGCGCACGAGGTGACCATGGCCGCCGTGGCCGGTGCCGAATCCGTGGTGCGCGTGTTCCACACGGTGTCCTCGGCCGGTGACACGTCGCGCGGTCTCGCGTTGCTTCGGGAGCGCAAGGACCTGGAGTTCCAGGTGCCCGCCGACAGTGAACTGCCCGCCACCCCGGACGAGGTGATCACCACCAGGGTGGACGTTTCCGGGCACCTGGCCGCGAAGGTGGCGGCACTGCGGGCACACGCCACGCAGGTGCACGTCGGTGACGGGCTGTTCGCGCTGTCCAACAACCTCGCCCAGCCGCTGGCCACCACCGAGTGCTTCGTGCTGGCCGCCGGTGACGGCACCGGCGCGGCGACCGACCTGTTCGGGGGCTGGGACTGATGCGCTCGCTGATGGCGGCCGTGCTGGTCGTGGACGCGGTGCTGCTGGCCGTGCTGGAACTGTTTTTCCTGCCGCTGCGGGCCGATGGCACGCTGCTGCCCGCGCTCGGCTCGTTCCCGGTGCCGCTCTCGCTGCTGGTCGCCGCGATCACCACGCCGATGCTGGTGCTGGCCGGGCGGGCGCTGGTCGGCCCGCCGTTCGCCGGGGTGGTGCTGGCGGTGTGGGCGTTCACCGCGATCGCCTTCGCCATGTTCGGTCCCGGCGGGGACCGGGTATTCGTCGAGGACTGGCGAGGACTGTTGTTGCTGGCCGTCGGCGCGCTGCCGGGGGCGTTCGCCGTCGGCGGTTCGTTGCGAGCGGGACAGGAGGCGAAGCTTCGTGGGTGAGGCGATTTCGGACGCCCAGGTGGTCAAGGTGCTGCGGCCGTTCGTCCGCGGCTGCGGTCCGATGCTGGACGCGCTGCGCGAATCCGACCCGCTCGGCCTGCTCGCCCGCGCGCGCAGGCGGGACGGCAGCTCGGAACTGGATGACGTCGATCCGGGACTGCGCGACAAACTGCTCAACGGCCTGACTTCGGTCAAGGTTCCCGGTACCGAAGCCTGGGCCGCGATGGACGCCGAGGAGCGGACCCGGTGGTGGGTCAACCGCGTCGGCCGGTTCACCGCGCTGCTCACCTCGATTCCCGGCCTCGGCGGCGCGCTGGCCGACCGGCTGCCGGTGCAGGACACGCTCGGTGCCGCCGCGCAGGGCCTGCTGCTGTGCGCGATCAGCGGGGAGCACGGCATCACCGAAGTCGGCGACCGCGTGCGGCTGATCGCCTGGGTGCTGTTCGAACGGGACGTCGATCCGGTGCTGGCCGCGGGTGAGGACGCCGCGCACGACGCTTCGGCGGAGGACTCGCGGACCGACGAACTGACCGAAGAACTCACCGACGCCGAGCGCGAGCACGGCCGCCTCACGGTGAAGGCGGCCGCGCGCACGCTTTGGCGGCTGGGGCGCTCGCTTCTGTCCATCGTGGACGAATTGGAGAAGCGCCCGCGCGGACGGCTGGTGCACCGCGCGCTCGGCATGCTGCCGGTGGTCGGCATGGCCGGGGACTACCTGGGCGAACGGTCCGGGCTGAAGCGGGTGGCCAAGCGCGCCCGGGTCTGGATCGATCGCGAAAGCGTGAGTCAGTAGCTCCAGAAGCGGAAGGCGTACTGACCCACCTGCGAAGCCACGGAGTTGCCGCCGACGGAATCGAAGACCAGGTCGGTCAGGGTCCACAGGGCGTTGCCAACCGCGGGCACCGCGAGGATGAGCGCGAAGAGCACCAGCGGTGCCCACGGCCGTGCCTTCGCACCGAATTCACGTGCCTGAGGGGAGAGGTACGGCTCGATCGCGCCGTACCCGTCGAGTCCCGGCACCGGCAGGATGTTGATGACGAACGCGAGGATCTGCAGCGAGGCCAGGTAGGACAACCCGATGGTGAGCCCGGTGGGCATCGGGATCAGCGCCACCGAGACGGTCAGCAGGATGCCGAGCGCGAGATTGCTCAGCGGCCCGGCGAGCGAGACCCAGGACGACACCGACCGGGACCGGAGCGCCCAGCGGTTGATCCACACCGCGCCGCCGGGCAGCGGGATGCCGCCGATGGCCAGGATCAGCAGCGGGATCAGGATGGAGAAGACCGGATCGGTGTACCGGCGGATGTCCATCGTCAGATAGCCCTTGGCGGCCACCTCGTGATCGCCGCCGCGGTAGGCCACCAGCGCGTGGCCGAACTCGTGGAGCACCAACGAAACCGCCCAGCCGCCGAGGATCAGCAGCACGGCGCCGGCGGTGCCGAGCCAGTCGCGCTCACCGAGGAACAAGCGGCCGTCCTCGAACGGGAACGGGCTCTGCAGGGCCATGATGACCCCGCCCGCGACGGTGACCGCCAACAGGGCGTAGAACAAGGGACTTGGGCGGGTGGCAGATCGGTGCACTGGTCCAGTCTTCCCCATCGACGTTGGGTGGCGCACGGCGTGTCCGCTTGCGCGAAAGGTCTCGGGTATCCCCCGAACACGCTACTCAGCTTGACCTGACCCGATTACACGGGTGTAATCACAACGATGTCATTCGTTGGAGCTAGGGGATCAACGGGTGATTGCGGTACCGCCAGCCTGGGAGTGCGTGGAAGCGAGGAGGCGGACATGCGGGCAGCGATCGACGGAAGGGAAGGGGGCTCGGTCATGGATTGGGGCGAACGCCCGGAGCAGGAACTGGGGGTTCTCACTGATCTTTTCGACCCGGCCGAGGAACAGCAGTGGCAGGAACGCGCGCTCTGCGCGCAGACCGACCCGGAGGCGTTCTTCCCGGAAAAGGGGGGCTCCACCAGGGAAGCCAAGCGGATCTGCCAGGGCTGCGAGGTGAAGGACGAATGCCTCGAGTACGCGCTGGCGCACGACGAACGCTTCGGCATCTGGGGCGGGCTGTCCGAGCGCGAGCGGCGCAAGCTCAAGAAACGCGTGGTTTAGGCAAAAGCTCCGCGAGACGGCGTGTTCGCCAGGGTGTGCCCACCCCGGCGAGCACGCCGTCTCGCCATTTGAGCGGCCGGGTTTCCAGTCAGTGAGACCAGCGAGACCCTCCTAACGCGACAGTCGACCCGCCGGGGTGCCGGGCCGTGCGGGCCGTAGGGTGAGCGCGTGCCGAGCTTCGCCACCGTGCCCGTTCTCGCGGTTTTGGTCTGCCACAACGGGGAAGCGTGGCTGCCGCTGGCGTTGTCCGCGTTGCGCCGCAGCGGCCCGCGCCCCCGTCACGTGCTCGCCGTGGACACCGGTTCCACGGACCGGACACCGGCGCTGCTCGCCGAAGCCGCCGATCCGGAGGCCGCGGTCGGCGGCGAAGGCCCGATCCTTGACGGAATTCTCACACTCACGGGTGAAACCGGCTTCGCCGAAGCGGTTTCCGCCGCGGTGTCCCACGCCACCGAGCGCTGGGGCGATCCCGGTTCGTGGATCTGGCTGCTGCACGACGACTGCGCGCCGGAGCCGGACTGCCTCGACCGGTTGCTGCGCGCGGCCGAAACCTCACCCTCGGCGGGGGTGCTCGGCCCTATTTCGGTCGACTGGACAGATCCACGCCTGATCACCGAAGCCGGGCTGTCCACCGACGCTTCCGGGCACCGGCAGTCGGTGGCCGGTGAGCTGGAGAACCGGCCGGAGCAGAGCACCGAGGTGCTCGCCGTGCCCAGCGCCGGGGTGCTGGTGCGCCGTGAACTGTGGACCGAGCTGGGTGGCTTCGATCCCGAGATCCCGTTGCTGCGCGAGGACATCGACTTCGGCTGGCGGGCGAACGCGGCGGGCAGCGTGGTGCTGTCCGTGCCGACCGCGCGGATGCGGCACGTGCGCGCGCTGGCCACCGGGCAGCGGACCGCGCACGCGGTGCCGGACGGGCTGACCGCCGCGGATCGCGCGCTCGGCCTGCGCACCTTCCTGGTGAACTGCTCGGCGCCGTCGTTCTGGTGGGGACTGCCGAGGCTGCTGCTGCTCTGCCTGTTGCGCGGACTGGGTTTTGCCTTGCTGCGCCGGGGAAATCGAGCCGCCGCGGAATTCAGGGCGATCGGCTACCTCGCCGGTGGGCGCGCAGGACTTCGAGCGGCGCGCCGGAAGCGGGCCGCTCACCGCGGTTCCGTTCGCGGTTTGCTGATCGGCCGGTTCGTCCGGCTCCGCAACGCGACCCGCGCGCTGGTGCTGTCGTTGATCCGGCGCCGGGTGGCGAGCGAGGCCGCGCTCGGCAGGTTGCCCGAAACCACCGCGGCCGAAACCGCCTGGATCCCACCGGAGGCGATGGGCGGTGCCACCGGCGGCCGTCGTCCGGTCGGACCGGACGCGCTGCCCGCCGGTGTGCGCAGTTCCGGTCGCTCGCTGGTGTCCGGGCTGCGTCGGCCGGCCGGGGTGGTCGCGGTCGAACTGCCCGACGAACCCGCCGCCGAACCGGAACGGCCACGACCGTCGCCCGGTCCGCGTGAGGTGCCGCGCGAACTCGTTTTTGTCGAAGTGAACCGGAAGCGGATCCTCGCCGCGACGGTGTTTTCGCCGCCAGTGGTGCTTTTTGTGGTGCTGACCGCGATCGCGCTGGTGACCAACTCGGGGCGGCTCGGCTTCGACCTGGCCGGTGGGCACCTGCTGCCGGTCGGCGGGCTGGGGCAGTTGTGGTCGGACTACCTGGCGTCGTGGCACGCGGTCGGCGGCGGCACGGCGGCCGCGGCACCGCCGACGCTGGCCGTGCTCGGCCTGCTCGGCGCGGTGTTCCAGCCGATCGGCGGTCCGGCCACGCTGGTCGCGCTGGTGCTGCTGCTCCAGGCGCCGATCGCCGCGCTGCTGGCATACGCGGTGACGCGGCGGCTGCGGGTGCACCGCTGGGTGCGGGCGGCGGTCGCGGCCGGTTACGGGCTGCTGCCCGCGGCCACCGCCGGGGCCGCGCAGGGACGGTTCGACGTGGTCGCCGCGCATCTGCTGCTGCCGGTCGTGCTCGCCGGGATCGTCGCCGTGCTGACCGCCGAGCGCCGCAAGTGGCTGCACACCTCCGTGCTGTGCGCGCTCGGGCTGGCGCTGTTCGGCGCCTTCACCCCGCTGGGGCACGCGCTCGCGCTGGTCGGCCTGGTGGTCGCGTTCGTGGTGCTTCCGGCGCCGGGCCTGCTGCTGCGGCGGGCGGCGTCCGTGGTGATCGTGGTGTTCCTGCCGTTGTTGTTGCTGCTGCCGTGGCCCGCGGTGCTGGTGCGGTACCCGAAGTTCCTGCTGCACGGGCTGGGCGCGCCCGGCGGTGCCCAGCCCGGCGCCGGTGAGCTGTTCGGGTTGGCGCCCGGTGGTCCCGGTGCCTGGCCGGTCGGCGTGGTGGTGCTGGCGGCGGCGCTGATGGCGTTGATCCTGCGGCCGACCGCGCGGGCGGTGCCGGGCCTGCTGCTGGCGTTGCTGGGCGCGGCGGGCGTGGTGCTGGTGCGCTCGGTCGAGGTCGCGGACACTCCCGGCGGGGTGCTGACGCCCGGTTTCGCCGGGGTGCCGCTGCTGGTGGCCGGGGCCGGCTTGCTCTGGGCGGTGCTCGCGGCGTGCGAGCGGACGACCACCCCGAGTGCGGCGTGGCTGCCCAAGGCGGCGGCCATCGGCGGGGTGGTGCTGCTGGCCGTGCTGGCCACCGGCGCGCTGGTCGCCGGGCGTGACGGCCCGCTCACCGCCGATGGTGGCCTGCGCCTGGCGGACCCGCTGACCAACGAGCTGGCGCAGACCCAGCGGTCGGTGCTCGTGCTGGCCGGTGGGGGAGAACCGGCGAGGCAGGCGTCCGGACGGCTGCCCTCCTACGGCGACGACGACCTGGTGCCGACCACCGGCGCGCGGGAGCGGCTGGCCGACTGGCAGGTGAACCTGCTCAGCGGGGTGCGTGAACCGGTGCAGGAGGCGCTGGCGGGCATGGCCGCCGACGGCGTGCTCTTCGTGGTGCTGCCGCCGGGCGTGGACAGCGCGCCGATCCAGGCGATCGCCGAGGAGCAGGTGGCCGCGGCGCCACCGGCCGCCGACGGGCGGCAGGTGCTGCGGCTGACCACGGTGGGCGGGCCGGTGGTGCTGATCTCACCGGAGCTGGCGCAGCGGGCGGTGAACGGACGGCCGCCGGAGATCCAGTCGGCGGACGCCTCGGTGGCCGGTACCGCGGTGGTCGAGGCGGTGCCGCCGGAGGTCAGGGTCCGGGTGTCCGACGGACCGGCCGGGCGGCTGCTGGTGCTCGCCGCGGACGAGGAGCCGGGCTGGAAGGCGACGGTCAACGGCGAGCGCGCGGCGATCGTGCGTGCCTGGGGGCACCAGGTGGCGGTCGCGGTGCCGACGCGGCAGGCGGAGGTGGTGGTCGAGTACTCGGGCGGCGGGCGGAACATCCTGCTGCTGGTGCAGGTGGCGGCCCTGCTGTTCGCGGCGCTCACCGCAGTGCCGAGCAGGCGAGGTCACTCGCCTTCGATCACGTCCGGTTCGACGCCGAGATAACCCGCGACCTGCTCGACCAGCACGTCGTGGACCAGCTCGGCGAGTTCGGCCGGGTCCTTCGCGCGGGCTTCCAGCGGACGCCGGTACAGCACGATCCGGGCGCGGGTGGGCAGGCCCGCCCGGTCGACCCCGGCCGGGACCAGCCTGGACAGCGGGACCGAGCCGTCGTGCAGCACGCCCTCGGTGTTCACCGGGCGGCCGTTGCGCCGGACCTCCGGTACGTCGTCGACCGCCACGTCCAGCTTGGTCAGCTCGTGCCGCCAGCGCGCCTCGATCGGCTCCAGCGCGTCGAGGACCAGCGCGTCGAACTTCTCCGCCCGGCTCGAAGCCGCGGGCAGGGAGGACGGGTACAGCGGCCCGCGCAAGCCACGCCCGTGCCGGTCCCGGCGCAGGCGCTGCTGCTGTCGGAATCCACGAGCCATCGCCACGGATCGAAGGGTACGCGCCCCGGTGCACGAGGCGAGAATCCGCCTCACCGGTGCGCCTGCGCGAACCGGCGCGTGTTAAGCGCTATCGTCTGACCTTGTGCCGAGCGTACGAAAGTGTTCGCGGACAGGGTGCCTGGAGCCCGCTGTCGCCACGCTGACCTACGCCTACAGCGACTCGACCGCTGTCGTGGGACCGTTGGCGACGGCCTCCGAGCCGCACTCCTACGACCTGTGCGAGGAGCACGCCCTGCGGCTGACCGCGCCGAGGGGCTGGGAGGTCGTACGCCACGAGGGCGGCTTCGCCGCACCACAGCCCTCTGGTGACGAGCTCACCGCACTCGCCGAAGCCGTCCGGGAGGCAGGCCGCCAGGACGGCCCGCCCGCCCAGGCCGAGCCGGAAGCGCCGTCCGGGCGCCGCGGCCATCTACGGGTCCTGCCGGACCCGATCAAGCATTAGTGCTGGTCGTTTTCTTCTGTTCATCAGTACCTGCATCCACCGCCGCACCTCGCCGGTAGGCTTTCCGACGCGCATCGAGCGCACGAGCCGTCGTCGAAACCACCGGGAGAGGGCGTGTCAGACCTGTCGGGCATCGTGAAGGCCTACGACATCCGTGGCGTTGTCGGGGAACAGCTGAACGCCGACCTCGTCCGGGACTTCGGGGCCGCGTTCGCCCTGCTGGTGAAGCTGGACGTGCCCACAGCCGTGGTGATCGGCCACGACATGCGCGAGTCTTCGCCCGGCCTGGCCGCGGCCTTCGCCGACGGCGTCACCTCGCAGGGCCTCGACGTGATCAACATCGGCCTGGCCAGCACCGACCAGCTGTACTTCGCCTCCGGTTCGCTGAACCTGCCGGGCGCGATGTTCACCGCCAGCCACAACCCGGCCCAGTACAACGGCATCAAGCTGTGCCGGGCCGGCGCCGCCCCGGTCGGGCAGGACTCCGGCCTCGGTGAGATCCGCGACACGGTGAGCCAGGGCGTGCCCGAGTTCGCCGGGCAGCGCGGCACGGTGACCGAGCGGGACGTGCTCGCCGACTACGCCGCCCACCTGCGGCAACTGGTCGACCTCTCGGCCAACCGCAGGCTCAAGGTCGTGGTGGACGCGGGCAACGGCATGGGCGGGCACACCGTGCCCACCGTGTTCGACGGGCTCCCGGTCGACGTCATCCCGATGTACTTCGAGCTGGACGGCAGCTTCCCGAACCACGAGGCCAACCCGCTCGACCCGAAGAACCTGGTCGACCTCCAGGCCAAGGTCCGCGAGACCGGCGCCGACGCCGGGCTGGCCTTCGACGGCGACGCCGACCGCTGCTTCGTGGTCGACGAGCGCGGTGAGCCGGTGTCGCCGAGCGCGGTGACCGCGCTGGTGGCGGTGCGCGAGCTGGCCAAGGAGCCGGGCGCCACCATCATCCACAACCTGATCACCTCGCAGGCGGTGCCGGAGATCGTCGCCGAGCACGGCGGCAAGCCGGTGCGGACCAGGGTCGGGCACTCGTTCATCAAGCAGGAGATGGCCGCCACCGGCGCCATCTTCGGCGGTGAGCACTCCGCGCACTACTACTTCCGCGACTTCTGGAAGGCCGACACCGGCATGCTGGCCGCACTGCACGTGCTGGCCGCGCTCGGCGAGCAGGACGGCCCGCTCTCCGAGTTGACCGCCCAGTACTCGCGTTACGCCGCCTCCGGCGAGATCAACTCGACGGTGGACGACCAGGTCGCCCGCCAGGTCGCGGTCAAGGACGCCTACGCGGGCCGGGACGGCGCGCTGGTCGACGAGCTGGACGGGCTGACCGTGCGGCTGGACGACGGCAGCTGGTTCAACCTGCGTGCCTCGAACACCGAACCGCTGCTGCGGCTGAACGTGGAGGCCCCCGACGAGCGGGCCGTCCGTGCTCTGACCGATGAGGTTCTGGCGATAGTTCGTGACTGAGGCGAGGGTATTCACGGACCTCGCGGTGGTAAGGAGGAACCATGGCCGTAACGCTTGACGAGCAGCTGCTCGAGATCCTGGCGTGTCCGTCCGAGGATCACGCGCCGCTGCGGCCGGGCTCCCCGGAAGACCCGGAGGCGGACGCGCTCACCTGCACCTCGTGTGGCCGGGTGTACCCGGTCCGCGACGGCATCCCCGTGCTCCTGCTCGACGAAGCCGTCGAACGGGCCGAGAAAGATCCCGCGACCGATGGTGATTGACGACACGCTGCTCGACGACGCGTCGCGACTGGCCGACGTCGACGAGCGCGGCCTGCTGCGGGCCACCGCGATGTCGGGGGCCCAGGTCAGGGCCACCACCGAGGCGGCGGCCGAGATCGGCCTCGCCGACCGGCTGGACGTCGGCCGCCCGCGGGCGCTGGTGCTGCTGGCCAGGCCGGGCGTCGGCCGCACGGTGACCAACGTGCTCGCCGCGCTGCTCACCCCGACCTGCCCGGTGCCGATCGTCGTCTGCGATTCGGTGCCGTCGTGGATCGGCGCGCTGGACGTGGTGGTGGCGCACACCGAGCAGGGTGACGACCGGGAGCTGGCGGTGTCGCTGGAGCGGGCCGCCCGCTACGGCGCGACCGTGGTGCTCTCGGCCCCGCCGGACGGCCCGGTGGCCGCCGCGGTGTCCGGCCGCGGCCTGCTGCTCACACCGCGCATCCCGGTGCCGCCGGAGCTGTCGTTCCCGCGTGCCTTCGCGACCGGCCTGCTCACCGCCAACGCGCTGGGCGTGCTGGTGGCCGACGTGGAGGCGCTGGCCGACCAGCTGGACGCCGAGGCCGAACGCGACCAGCCCAACCACGAGTCCTTCGTGAACCCGGCGAAGGTGCTCGCGCTGCGCCTGGCCGACCGCACCCCGCTGCTGTGGGGGCTGGACCCGGTGGCCGTGGCCGTGGCCGGGCACGCCGCGCACTCGTTCGCCGCGCATTCGGCGATGGTCTGCGACGTGGCCGACTACCATCAGGCGCTCGCCCGCCCGGCGCTGCACCGCGCCGCGGTCGGCAGCACCACCGAACGTGACATCTTCGCCGATCCGGACGAAGGCGGGCTGCCGCAGCCGAGGGTGCTGCTGCTCTCGCTGCGGTCCGGTGCCGGCGCCGAAGCCGCCCGGCGACAGGCCGAGGACATGCTCGCCGGGGTCGACGTGCTCGCTCCCGCCGAGGAGATCGACGCCGACGAGCCCACCAGGGCGGCGGTGCTCGCGCTGCGGTTCGAACTCGCCGCGGTCTACCTGGGGCTGGCGACGGGAAGCATTCCCGGGGCAGGCCGCTACACGTCCGCGACCGCGTGAGTGGCCAAGACGAAGTCCGCGCCGGGGCCGCCCCGGCCGATGTGGTGACCAGGTCGCCGAGGAGTTGAGAGCACAGTGGAGCTGCTGCGCAATGCCGTGCGGCCCTACGCATGGGGATCGAGGACCACCATCCCCGAGCTGCTGGGCAGGCCGGTGCCTGCCCCGCACCCGGAGGCGGAACTCTGGATGGGGGCGCACCCCGGCGACCCGTCGAAGGTCGTCGGTCCCGACGGCACCGAGCGCAGCCTGCTGGAGCTGGTCGAGGCCGACCCGGTGGCCCAGCTCGGCGAGAAGTGCGCCGGTACCTGGGGCGGCAGGCTGCCGTTCCTGCTGAAGATCCTGGCCGCCGAGGAACCGCTGTCGATGCAGGCGCACCCGTCGGCCGACCAGGCCGCCGAGGGCTATGCCCGCGAGGAGGCGGCAGGCATCCCGCGGGACGCGGCGAACCGGAACTACCCGGATCCGACCGCGAAGCCCGAGCTGGTCTGCGCGCTGACCGAGTTCCACGCGCTGGCCGGGTTCCGCGATCCGACGCGCACGGTGAAGCTGCTGAACGCGATCGAGACGCCGGGGCTGGCGAAGTACACCAGCCTGCTCGCCGCGCAGCCGGATTCGGACGGGCTGCGCGCGCTGTTCACCACCTGGATCACGCTGCCGCAGGCCACGCTGGACGAGCTGCTGCCCGAGGTGCTCGACGCGTGCGTGGCGCACGTGAAGGACCACGGCGAGTTCAACACCGAATGCCGCACGATCCTCGAACTGGGCGAGGCGCACCCGCGCGACGCCGGGGTGCTGGCCGCGCTGCTGCTGAACCGGCTGGTGCTGCGTGCCGGCGAGGCGATCTACCTGCCCGCCGGGAACCTGCACCTGTACCTGCACGGCACGGCCGTGGAGATCCTGGCGAACTCGGACAACATCCTGCGCTGCGGGCTGACCCCGAAGCACGTGGACGTGCCGGAGCTGCTGCGCGTGGTGGACTTCGCCGCCGTCGAGATGCCGGTGCTCAAGGGCGAGGAGGGCGACTGCGGTGCGGTGTACCGGACCGGCGCCCCGGAGTTCGAGCTGTCCAGGGTCGAGTGGACGGCGAGCGATCGCGAGCCCGTGCGGGCCGTCAGCACCGGCCCGCAGATCCTGCTGTGCACCGAGGGCGCGCTGCACGTGGTCGCCGAGGACGGCGGTGAGCTGGTGCTGAACCGGGGCCAGTCGATCTGGCTGGCCGCGGTCGACCCGGCGGTGACGATCACGCCGACCGGCGACCGGCCGGCCCAGCTGTTCCGGGCCACCGCCGGTACCTGCTGAGCCTGGGTGCGGCACGACCACCCAAGCGCCGGTCCGCCGGTTTAGCCTCGAAGGCATGGCGACGACAAATCCGCTGGGGCAGTTCCTCCGCGCGCGCCGGGCGCAGGCCCGGCCGGAGGATTCCGGACTGGCGCCCGGCCCCCGCCGCCGGGTGAGCGGGCTCCGCCGCGAGGAGGTCGCGCTGCTGGCGGGGGTCAGCACCGACTACTACATCCGGCTGGAGCAGGGGCGCGAGCGGAACCCGTCGCCGCAGGTGCTCGACGCGCTGGCGCAGGCGCTGGACCTGGACGAGGAGCTGGCCGAACACCTGCACCGGGTGGCGCGGCCGCTGCCCGCCCGCCGGGCCGCCGGTGATCGGGTCAGCGAGAACCTGTTGCGCAGCATGGCCGCCTGGCCGGACACCCCGGCCGTGGTGCTCGGGCCGTACCTGAACGTGCTCGCGCACAACGCCCTCGGCGGCGCGCTCTTCGCCGGCCACCGGTACAGCGACGACCTGGTGCGCCTGGTTTTCCTCGACCCGGACGGCCGCACCTTCTACCCGGACTGGGACCGGGTGGCGGTGAACACCGTCGCCGGACTGCGCGCGGCGGCGATCGACCACGACGACCCGCGGTTGATCGAGGTGGTCGGTGAGCTGTCGGTGAAGAGCGCGGAGTTCCGCAAGCTCTGGGCCCGGCACGACATCCGGCAGAAGACCCGCGAGACCAAGCGTTTCCAGCACCCGCTGGTCGGCCCGCTGACGCTGCACTACGAAAGCCTGACGGTCAACAGCGCGCCGGGGCAGCAACTGGTGATCTACCAGGCGGACGCCGACAGCCCGACCGCCGAAGCGCTGCAACTGCTCGGCAGCCTGGTCGCTAGCGACGAGTGACCGTCCGCTGCCGGATGTCGTCGAGGGCGTGCCCGATCTCCACCGGGTACTCGCCGGGGCGGACTCGCCAGCCGTCCGAGGTCCAGGTGGCGAAGGCCCGCTCGGGCAGCGGGATGACCACCTCGGCCGAATCGCCGGGATCCGCTGTCACCACGGCGAACCCGGCCAGCCGGCGGGCCGGACTATCCACATCGGACGAACGAAGGTAGGCCTGCACGACCTCGCGTCCCGGCCGGTCGCCCGAATTCGTGACGCGAACCCGCACGCCGTCCGGCTCGACGGTCGCCGAATCGTAGGACCACGTGGTGTACCCGAGCCCGTGCCCGAACCAGTAGGCCGGGGTGCCGCCGGTGCGTTCCCACGCGCGGTAACCGATGAAAACGCCTTCGCCGTAAGGAAGAGCGCCGTTCTCCGGGCGCACCCGGAGCACCGGGCTGTCCGCCATCCGCGCGGGCCAGGTGGTCGGCAGCCTGCCACCGGGCTCTTCGTGGCCGAACAGCACGTCCGCCAGCGCGCTCCCGCCCGCCTGCCCGGAAAACCAGGTGAGCAGCACCGCGTCGACGTCGGCGGTCCACGGCATCTCCACCGGCGAACCGGCGTTCACCACCACGACCGTGTTCGGATTGACCGCCGCGACCCGCGCCACCAGTTCGTCCTGCCTGCCCGGCAACGCCAGCGAAGTCCGGTCCACGCCCTCGGTTTCCACCTCGGGTGTGGTCGCCACGACAACCACCGCGACGTCCGCGCCGGCGGCGAGCGCGGCGGCCTCGTCGAGCAGTTCGTCCTGGCTCGCGCCCGGTGCGGCATGCCCGAGCCCGAAGGAGATCCAGGCGAATCCCTCGTCTTCTTCCGGTAGGGCGGGCGGTCGGTAGACCAGTTCGACCTCGACCGCGTCACCCGCGGTGAAGTCCACTTCGAACCGGGCCTCCTTGGTGGACATGATCGCGGTGACCAGGTCATCTCCGTCGGGCAGGTGACGGCCGTCGAACAGGACCCGGTCGCCAACGGTGAAGCGCAGGTCGCCGCTGCCGGTGAAGCTCAGCAGGTGCTTGCCGGACACCGAAGGCACGAACGTGCCGGTGATCGCCACCGTGTCGATCTTGCTCGCGCTGAGCCCGCGCGGCAGGTCGCCGATCCAGTCGACCGAGCCCTCGCCGAGCGGGTACCGCCCGAGTTCGCGCTGGTCCTCGTCGCGGACGACCGCCTCCAGCAGGAAACCGTCGAGCGCGGGGCGGAGCCTGGTGCGCGGGTCCGCGCCCACGGCGTGGGTGATCTCGACGCCGTCCGGTGCGGCCGCGCGCAGGCCGTCCAGCGGCGAAACCACGGACGGCGGGAACACCGTCGCGCTGCCGCCGCCGAGGATCCTGGCTTCGGCGGCGGCTTTGCCGAGCACCGCGATCCGGCGCGGCTTCTTCAGCGGCAGCAAGGAGTTCTCGTTGCGCAGCAGCACGAACGAGCGGTGCGCCACCTCACGCGCCAGTGCTGTTCCGTCCACTGGGGATGGTGGCGTCGGCGGCGTGAAGCCGTCGAGCTCGCCCACCCGGCTCGCCAGCAGCAGCACCCTGGCCACCATGGCGTCTACTGTGGACTCCTCGACCTCGCCCGCGCGCACGGCCCGAGCCAGCCGCTCGCCGAACACCGTCTTAGGTCCCGGCATGGCCACGTCGAGCCCGCCGTTCACGCCGCGCGTGGTGTGCCTGGCGGCCAGCCAGTCCGACACAACGATGCCGTCGAAACCCCATTCGCTCCGCAGGATTCCGTTGCACAGCGGGCTGTTCTCGGTCATCAGCGCGCCGTTGACACTGTTGTAGGCGGCCATCACCGCCCACGGCCGCGCCTCGGCGACGATCTGCTCGAACGGTGCCAGGTACAGCTCGCGCAGGGTGCGCTCGTCCGCGCGCACGTCCACGGTGAAGCGGTCGGTCTCCGAATCGTTGGCCACGAAGTGCTTCACCGCGCACGCGACCCCGCCCGACTGGACCCCGCGGACGAAGCCCGCCCCGATCGTGCCGGTCAGCAGCGGATCCTCGGAGTAGCACTCGAAATGCCTGCCGCCCACCGGCGTCCGGTGCAGGTTGACCGTGGGCGCGAGCAGTACGTGCACGTCCTTGCGCCTGGCCTCCTGCGCGAGCAGTTCGCCGGCGCGTTCGGCCAGTGCCGGGTCCCAGGTGGCGGCGAGCGCGGTCGGGCTGGGCAGTGTCACCGCGGGGTCGTCGGCGGTCCAGTGCACCCCGCGCACGCCCACCGGCCCGTCCGACATGACCAGCGAGCCGAGCCCGATCTCGGGCACCGCGGGCAGGGTCCACACGTCCTGCCCGGACAGCAGCGCGGTCTTGGTGTCCAGGTCCAGCTTGCGCACCAGTTCGGTGATCCGCATCGGCACCTCCTCGGCTGCGCTCCAGGGTGGAGCCGTCACCTGGCGTGCGGTAGGTGACGTAATATTTTCGTTATAAACGGCTGACTATTCTCTCCTGCCATGACCAGGGCCGCCCGCCGCCGCGACGAGATCGTCCGCGCGGCGTTCGACGTGATCGCCGAACGCGGTTACCAGCGCGCTTCGCTGGCCGCGGTGGCCGAGCGGGTCGGCCTGACCCAGCAGGGGCTGATGCACTACTTCCCCAGCAAGGAGCACCTGCTCGCGGCCGTGCTGGCGGCGCGGGACGAATGGGACCTGCTGCGGATGGAGAGCCGGGGCGACGTGTCCCGGCTGCGGATGTCGCACGTGGCCGAGCTGGTCGAGTACAACCAGGGCCGCCGCGCCATCGCCCAGGCCTACACCGTGTTGTCCGCGGATTCGGTCACCGAGGCACATCCCGCCCACGACTACTTCGTGCGCCGCTACCACGTGCTGCGGCAGCAGATGGCGCTGCTGCTGGCGCACCAGAGCATCGAGCTGCCCGCGGAACTGCCCGCCGAGCGGCTCGCCCCGCTGCTGGTCGCGGTGCTCGACGGGCTGCAGCTGCAGTGGCTGCTCGCGCCGGACGAAGTGGACATGTCGGAAAGCTTTCGCGACTTCCTCGCCCTACTGGGCGCGACGGAGTGAACTGGCTCTAGGCTGCAACCCGACAAAACGGGTCGACGCTCCAGGGGGCAGTGGTGGCAGCAAGCGGCGGGACGAAGGCGATTCTGGCGGCGTTGTTCGCCAACGCCGGGATCGCGACGGCGAAGTTCGTCGGGTTCCTGATCACCGGTTCGTCGTCGATGCTGGCCGAGTCGGTGCACTCGGTCGCCGACACCTCGAACCAGGGCCTGCTGCTGCTCGGGCAGAAGACCTCCCAGCGCAAGGCCACCAAGGAGCACCCGTTCGGCTACGGCCGCGACCGGTACTTCTACTCCTTCATCGTGGCGCTGATGCTGTTCACCCTCGGTGCGGCGTTCGCGCTGTACGAGGGCATCCACAAGTTGCAGGCGCCGGAGGAGCTCAGCTCGCCGCTGGTCGCGGTGGGCATCCTGGTGGTGGCCATCGCGCTGGAGACCTACAGCTTCTACACCGCGATCGTCGAGTCCAAGAAGATCAAGGGCGACGCCACCTGGTGGGGCTTCATCCGCCAGTCCCGCACCCCGGAGCTGCCGGTGGTGCTGCTCGAGGACGCGGGCGCGCTGTTCGGCCTGGTGCTCGCGCTGCTCGGCGTCGGGTTGTCCACCATCACCGGCGATCCGGTCTTCGACGCGCTCGGCACCATCTGCATCGGTGTGCTGCTCGGCATCATCGCGATCATCCTGATCATCGAGATGAAGAGCCTGCTGATCGGCGAGGGCGCCACCGAGACCGAGCTGCGCACCATCGAGGACGAGCTGGCCGCGGGCAAGGTCGAGCGGGTCATCCACATCCGCACCCAGTACATCGGCCCGGACGAGCTGCTGGTCGCCGCGAAGCTCGCGATGCGCCCCGGCCTGGAGACCGCCGAGGTCGCGCAGGCCATCGACGACGCGGAGCACCGGGTGCGCGCGAAGGTGCCCGCGGCGCGGCTGATCTATCTCGAGCCGGATCTCGACCGGAACCTCGCCGAACGGCACTGACCTGCGGGTACGTGCCCGAGCGGCGGCCTCGGGAGGTGACCATTAGGGTGAATCCCCGAACTGGCACCCCCGAGGAGGTCGACGTTGCCCGGCACGGGTTTGTGGCGCACGAAGTCGGTGGAGCAGTCCATCGCGGACACCGACGATCCGGATACGAAGCTGCGGAGAAATCTCAGCGCCTGGGACCTCACGGTCTTCGGCGTGGCGGTGGTGATCGGCGCGGGGATCTTCACGCTCACCGCGCGCACGGCGGGTGACCTCGCCGGTCCTTCGGTTTCGGTGGCCTTCGTGCTCGCCGCGATCGCGTGTGCGCTGGCCGCGCTTTGTTACGCGGAATTCGCGTCGACCGTGCCGGTGGCCGGGAGCGCGTACACCTTCTCCTACGCCACCTTCGGCGAGTTCATGGCCTGGATCATCGGCTGGGACCTGGTGCTGGAGCTGGCCGTCGGCGCCGCCGCGGTGTCCAAGGGCTGGTCGGTCTACCTGGAAACGGTGCTGGGCTACATCTTCGGTGAAGGCACCAGGACCACCTTCGACATCGGCGGCATGACCGTCGACTGGGGCGCGCTGATCCTGGTGCTCGCCCTGGCCACCGTGCTGACGCTGGGCACGAAGCTGTCCTCGCGGGTGTCCATGGTGATCACCGGCATCAAGGTCGCCGTGGTGCTCTTTGTGGTGGTGCTCGGCTTCTTCTACATCAAGGGCTCGAACTACACGCCGTTCGTCCCGCCGTCCCAGCCGGCCGGCGAGAGCGGCAGCGGGGTCGAGCAGTCGTTGTTCTCCGCGCTGCTCGGCGGTGAGGGCAGCAGCTTCGGCGCGTTCGGCCTGCTGGCCGGTGCCTCGCTGGTGTTCTTCGCGTTCATCGGTTTCGACATCGTGGCCACCACCGCGGAGGAGACGAAGAACCCGCAGAAGTCGGTGCCGCGCGGCATCTTCGGCTCGCTGGGCATCGTGACCGTGCTGTACGTGGCGGTCTCGCTGGTGATCGTCGGCATGGTCAACTACACCGAGCTGTCCACCGGGACCAAGGCGGACGGCAGCCCCGACCGCAAGACGCTGGCGTCGGCGTTCTCCGCGAACGGGGTCGACTGGGCGGCGAACATCATCTCGATCGGCGCGCTCGCCGGGCTGACCACCGTGGTGATGGTGCTGATGCTGGGCCAGATCCGGGTCATCTACGCGATGTCCCGCGACGGCCTGATGCCGCGCCCGCTGGCCAAGACCGGCAGCCGCGGCACGCCGAAGAACGCGACCATGGTGGTCGGCCTGCTGGTCGCGGTGGCGGCCACTTTCTTCCCGGCGGACAAGCTGGAGGAGATGGTGAACGTGGGCACGCTGTTCGCCTTCATCCTGGTTTCGGCCGGTGTGATCGTGCTGCGCAGGACCCGGCCGGACCTGCCGCGCGCGTTCCGCGTGCCGTGGGTCCCGGTGATCCCGATCGCGGCGATCATCGCCTGCCTGTGGCTGATGCTGAACCTGACCGTGCTGACCTGGCTGCGGTTCCTGGCCTGGATG
This sequence comes from Amycolatopsis sp. YIM 10, assembly GCF_009429145.1. Lineage (GTDB taxonomy): Bacteria > Actinomycetota > Actinomycetes > Mycobacteriales > Pseudonocardiaceae > Amycolatopsis. The sequence goes on from NZ_CP045480.1 coordinate 1,104,629, forward strand.
GCGCTCGGCGTGGTGGTGTACTTCGTCTACAGCCGCCGTCATTCGTTGCTGGGTAAGCAGATCAAGGAAAACGGCGGAGCGACGCCGTCGCCGTTGCCGGTGGATGGGGCGGATCCGAAGAAGTAGGGGCTGGGTCTCCACCCCGGTTTTTCAGTGTGACGACGGCGAAGACCCCGATGTCAAGGCGGGAAAGATGCCCTGACATCGGGGTCTTCGCCGTGTTTTGGTTGTGGACCGGGATGGGGAAGGGGGAGTCTGGGTGTCCCCTGGGAATGCTCCCGGCTGCCTGTTTGGAGGGTTTGGTATCTCAGTTTGGGGAGTGGCGCAGGTCCAGTTTGAAGCGTGGGCGCTCCACGGGGGGTAGGTCGCCGAACAGCGGGAACTGTTCCGCTGCTGGCCGCATCGGTTTCCCGGGGATCTCCAAGCCAGCGGCACAGGCGACTGCCCGGTCCCATTCGGGGTCGGCCAGGTAGTCGGCGTGCCGGCAGACGCCTGGCGCCCAGCGGTGACCGGGCGACGGCGCTCGCAGCGGGTCCGGCAGCCAGTGGTCGCCGCCGAGTACCACGGCGCCGGAGTTTCCGCACTCGGCGGGGACCAGCGGGCCGACCGTGCCGTCCGGCAGGTAACCGACGCCGTGCAGCTTGCCGTCCTTCACCTCGTGTCGCCACGTGGTGACACCGCCGCCGAAGGTGTCGGTGCCGCGGCTCAGGCCCCGCCACCGCCCGTCCAACCGGCCGAACAACCGCGCCAGCGTCTTGTGCGGCAGCACCGCCGGGAAGGCGCGCTGGTACCCCCACTGCAACGGGGAACCCGCGGTGAGCACACCGACCCGCGACCGGTCGGCCTCCGGCAGTTCCCGCATCAGCCTGGCCGCGGTCACCACGGCGAGCAGCCCGCCCAGGTTGTAACCCGCGAGCACCACGCGCGTGTTGGGTTCCGCCAGGTGGGTGCGGGTGCGCGCGGCGAGTTCCGGCACCACCTTCAGGGCGTAACAAGGCGGCACCGTCGGGTGCGCCGCCCGCGGCCAGAAGCAGACCAGGTCGGCCAGCGCGCCGAGGTGCCTGCTGCGCTCCGGGCTGGTCGCCGCGGTGTAGACCACCCGCAGCAGACCCGCGGCCAGCGCACCCAGCGCGAACACGCCCAGCGCGGAGAGCGGGTCGAGCCAGGTCGGCAGCGGGAGGTCACCGATGCGAACGGTCAGCAACGCGAGCGTGGCCGCCGACATCACCAGCACCACGGCCAGCACCAGCTGGTGCAGCCGCCGCCGTTCCCACGCCGACCGCGCCCAGGCCGCCGCCGCTTCCTCGGAGTCCTCCGGCTTGTCCTGGAGCATCTCGACGACCTTCGGCACACCGCGCTTGCGCCGTCGCCGCGGTACCGCACCGGCGAAGCCGAACACGGCCAGCGCGGCAGCCACCACGATCCCCACGCCCCAGACCATGGTCAGCAGCGTGTACCCGCGCGGCAGCACCAGGTCGTCGGTACCGAGCAGCTTCCGCGCCGCGATCGCCACGCCCGCGCCGAAACCACCGCCGAGCAGGCCGGCGAGCGCGAGCGCGGGCGCCGCCGCCCAGCCGCCCATCCACGGCCGGAGCCGCCGGGGGAGCGCGCTCCAGCCACGCCGGGCCACCAGCGCGGCCGGGATGAGCAGCAGCGCGAAGAGCACCACCACCACGAGCAGCCCGCTGCCGATCACCTCGACCATGCCCTGCGTCCCCGGCAGCGCCTGCGGCATCTCGCGCACCTGCACCACCACCGCGACCACCAGCGCCAGCCCGAGGCCGAGCACCAGCCGCTGCGTCCAGCGGCCGATGGCGCGGGTCAGCACGCGCACGTCCAGCACCGCCACCAGGATCAGCCCGAGCGCGATCAGCCCGACCGCCACACCCCACAGCGCCGCGCCGAACGCGTCGGACGGCGGCCGCAGCGGACCGCCGAGCGGCAGCAGCGCGACACAGGCCAGCGCGGACAGCGTGTGCAGGCAGCGCAGCAGCGGCGTGTCGGGGGAGGTGCGCAGATCGTCGCCGGGCAGCGGGTCACCGATGGCGTCCACCGGTTTCGACGGCTCGACCGGCCAGTTCGTCGACGAGATCAGGTGCAGCAGGAAGATCAGGACCAGCAATGGGAGCAGTCCGGCGGACAACCGCGCCACCGGGCTTTCCCGCGACCACGACGGCGCCCAGTCGAGGCAGCCGGTGTTCGGCGCGAGGCACTGCGCGGCGACGAGGTCGAGCGTGATCACCGCGACCTGGCTGATCAGCAACATGGTCAGCGCCAGCGACGCGACCCGCAGCAGGCTGCGGCACACCGCGGCGAGCACGCGCGCCACGCGGCTGCGCTCCGGGACCGGCGGCAGCATCCAGTGCGCCACGTTGGCCAGCGAGAACGGGAACAGCAGCGCCCAGGTGGCTTTCGCCACACCGCCCGAGGTCATCCTGCTCCACAGGTAACCCTCGAGGATTCGCGGTACGGTGCGCCCGAGCGCCTGGAGCACCGGACCGGGAGCCGGTCGGCGGAGCCGATCGGCCGGGCGGGTGAACTGCCCGATCCCGTCGCCGGCCACGTCCACCGCCGCGGTCGCGTCGAGCAGGGCCTCGCCGGTGGTGCCGACCAGCCCGGCCACGCGAATCTCCACCACGCGGGCGTCCGGACCTGGTAACGGCACTGAGGGTCTCCTTAGTTGCGCTCAACTGTTCGTCAAGCAAGACACGGTACTGTTCTGGCGTCAGCGAGCCTTGGAGGAACCACCACTATGTCGTCCGAAAGCGTTGCCGCGCGGCTGCAGACCCGCAACGGGATCGACTTCGCCGTGGCCGATCTCGGCCTGGCCGAATTCGGCCGCAAGGAGATCCGCCTGGCCGAACACGAAATGCCCGGTCTGATGGCGCTCCGGCGTGAATACGCGGAGGTCTACCCGCTGCGCGGCGCCAGGGTGTCGGGTTCGCTGCACATGACCGTGCAGACGGCGGTGCTGATCGAGACGCTGGTCGCGCTCGGCGCCGAGGTGCGGTGGGCTTCGTGCAACATCTTCTCCACCCAGGACCACGCGGCCGCCGCGGTGGTGGTCGGCCCGCACGGCACCCCCGAGGAGCCGAAGGGCGTGCCGTGCTTCGCCTGGAAGGGCGAGACGCTCGAGGAGTACTGGTGGTGCACCGAAAAGATGCTCACCTGGGACGGCGAGGGCCCGAACATGATCCTCGACGACGGTGGCGACGCGACCATGTTGGTGCACAAGGGATCCGAGTTCGAGAAGGCCGGTGTGGTGCCCTCGCCGGACGACAACGATCCCGACGAGTGGAAGGTTTTCCTCGGTCTGCTCAAGGAATCCCTGGCCGCCGACACCGGCAAGTGGACCAAGATCGGTGAGGGAATCCTCGGTGTCACCGAGGAGACCACCACCGGCGTGCTGCGGCTCTACCAGCTCGCCGCCGCCGGTGAGCTGCTGTTCCCGGCGATCAACGTCAACGACGCGGTGACCAAGTCGAAGTTCGACAACCGCTACGGCATCCGCCACTCGCTCATCGACGGCATCAACCGCGGCACCGACGTGCTGATCGGCGGCAAGGTCGCGGTCGTCTGCGGCTACGGCGACGTGGGCAAGGGCGCCGCGGAATCCCTGGCCGGCCAGGGCGCGCGGGTGATCGTCACCGAGATCGACCCGATCTGCGCGCTGCAGGCGGCGATGGACGGCTACCAGGTCAAGACGCTGGACTCGGTGCTGCCCGAGGCGGACATCGTGATCACCACCACCGGCAACAAGGACGTGGTGATGGCCGAGCACATGGCGAAGATGAAGCACCAGGCCATCGTCGGCAACATCGGCCACTTCGACAACGAGCTGGACATGGCCGGCCTCGCCCGTTACCCGGGCATCGTGCGCAACAACATCAAGCCGCAGGTCGACGAGTGGGTGTTCCCGTCGGGCCGGTCGATCATCGTGCTGAGCGAGGGCCGCCTGCTGAACCTCGGCAACGCCACCGGGCACCCGTCCTTCGTGATGTCGAACAGCTTCTCCAACCAGGTGATCGCGCAGATCGAGCTGTTCACCAAGCACGAGGAGTACGACAACGAGGTCTTCCGGCTGCCGAAGAAGCTCGACGAGAAGGTGGCGAAGATCCACCTCGAAGCGCTCGGCGGCGAGCTGACCAAGCTCACCAAGGAGCAGGCGGAGTACATCGACGTGGACGTCGAGGGCCCGTACAAGCCGGACCACTACCGCTACTGAGTGCACGGCCCGCCCACCGCCGCCGGTACGCTGCGGCGGTGGGCAGGCTTGTGGTGATCGAGGGGCTCGACGGCGCCGGGAAACGGACGCTGACCGAGGGCCTGACGAAGGCGTTGCACAATGCCGGCGCGACCGTCGGCACGCTGGCGTTCCCGCGGTACGGCGTGAGCGTGCACGCCGATCTGGTGCGCGAGGCGCTGCACCGCGGTCACGGCGACCTCGCCGATTCCGTGTACGGCATGGGCCTGCTCTACGCGCTCGACCGGGCGGGCGCGGCGGACGAGATCCGCGCGCTGCTCGACCGGCACGACGTGGTCCTGCTCGACCGCTACGTCTCGTCCAACGCGGCCTACGCGGCCGCGCGTCTGCACCAGGACAGCGATGGTGAAGTCGTGAAATGGGTGCGGGAACTGGAGATCGGCCGCTTCGGCTTGCCGGTGCCCGACGCGCAGATCCTGCTCCGCGTGCCGCGTGAGGTCGCCGCCGAGCGGGCGGAGCGGCGGGCGCGGGAGGAAGCCGATCGCGCCAGGGACGCCTTCGAATCCGACGACGGCCTGCAGTTCCGCTGCGGTGAGGTGTACGACCAGCTGGCCGCGGCGAGCTGGCTTTCACCCTGGTTCGTGCTCGACGGCGCGAACACCGTGGACACCACCGCGCTGGCCGCGCGGATCCGCGCCTGATCGTGTCCTTTTTGGACGGTTACTCCCGGAAATAGCCCAGCTGCTCGGAAAGTTCGGCGGCGGCTTCGGTCATCGGGCGGACCAGCTGGCGCACGCGCTGGCGGGAGAGCCGGTAGGCCGGGCCGGAGGCGCTCATCGCGGCGACCACCTCGCCGTGTGCGCCGTGAATGGGCACGGCCACCGCGTGCATGCCCAGTTCCAGTTCCTCGAAGCAGGCCGCGTACCCGTCCTCGACCACCCGTTCCAGCTCGGTGCCCAGCTCGGCGGCGTCGGTGGTGGTGCGCGGGGTGAACTGCTCCAGCCGGCGGCGCAGGATCCGGCGCCGCTCGGTGTCGGACATGTACGCGAGCAGCACCTTCCCGCTGGAGGTGGCGTGCAGCGGGGTGCGCTGACCGGTCCAGTTCTGGGTGGTGATCGCGGCCGAACCGCGGGCCTGGCTGATGTTGATCGCGCCGCCCTCGTCGGCCACCGCGATGTTGACCGTTTCGCCGAGCGACTCGGCCAGCGACTGGCAGGTCTCCCGGCCGAGCCTGGCCAGGTCCATCCGGCCGGTGGCGGCCCCGGCCAGCCGCACGATGCCGAAGCCGATCACGTACTTGCCGCGTTCGCCGAGCTGCTCGACCAGTCCGCGTGCCTCCAGCACGCTGACCAGCCGTGACGCGGTGGACTTGTGCACCCCCAGCTCGCCCGCGATCTCGGTGATCCCGGTTTCCCCGTTGCGCGCCAGCAGCTCCAGCACGCTGATCGCACGGTCGACGGACTGGACCTGGCTCGGGGCTCCCTTGCGCTGATCGGAGTTCCGCATGGCGCAACGGTAACCGTTCTGCCGGGTCACGCTCGGCCGACCGGGTGAGGCGGGCGGGCTCGCGGGCTCGGCGAACCGGCCGCTTGATCGTCCATCCGGGCTAAGTGAAGGCCGTGATCATCGGCTGTTCGCCGGGTCGTGCGTGCACGCACGCACCTGAGTGCGAGTATGTGAACATGAAGGCACGTGTCTTGGTGGTCGACGACGACCCTGCGCTCGCGGAGATGCTCACCATCGTGCTGCGTGGGGAGGGCTTCGACACCGCTGTTGTCGCGGACGGTTCGCGTGCGCTGCCCGCGCTGCGCGAGCTCAAGCCGGACCTCGTCCTGCTCGACCTGATGCTGCCGGGGATGAACGGCATCGACGTCTGCAAGGCCATCCGCGCCGAGTCCGGCGTGCCGATCGTGATGCTGACCGCGAAGAGCGACACGGTGGACATCGTGCTCGGCCTGGAGTCCGGTGCGGACGACTACGTGGTCAAGCCGTTCAAGCCGAAGGAGCTGGTGGCGCGGGTGCGGGCCCGCATGCGCCGCACCGAGTCCGAGCCCGCCGAGTCGCTGGCCATCGGCGACCTGACCATCGACGTGCCCGGCCACGAGGTGACCAGGGAGGGCAAGGCCATTCCGCTCACCCCGCTGGAGTTCGACCTGCTGGTCGCGCTGGCGCGCAAGCCGCGTCAGGTGTTCACCCGCGAGGTGCTGCTCGAGCAGGTGTGGGGTTACCGCCACGCCGCCGACACCCGGCTGGTCAACGTGCACGTCCAGCGGCTGCGCTCGAAGGTGGAGAAGGACCCGGAGCACCCCGAGGTGGTGTTGACGGTGCGTGGCGTCGGGTACAAGGCGGGCCCGCCGTGAGCAGACCGGCGCTGACCGGATGAGCAGGCTCGCCGCCTTCGGCCGGGGTACCGCGGCCGCCGGCAGGCGGGTCTCCGCCTTCCTCCGCCGCCGGTCCATCGACTTCGGCGAGCTGTGGCGGCAGTCCCTGCAGTTCCGGGTCACCATCTCCACCCTGGCGCTCTCGTCGGCGGTGGTTTTTGTGCTGGGCATGGTCCTGCAGAACCAGATCACCGACCGGCTGATCGAGACCAAGAAGGTCGCCGCGATCGCCCAGACCAGGGCCATCCTGGACAGCGCGGAGAGCGAACTGTCCGGCATCGACGCGGCCACCGACGACCTCAAGCCGCGCCTGGACAACGTGCTCCGCAAGCTCACCAGCGTGCCGGCCGGGCAGGACCCGACCAGCGCCAGCGCCGGCGCCTTCGAACCGGTGCTGGCCAGCGCGGACCCGAGCAAGTCCAGCGAGACGATCGTGTTCTCCGGCCCGTTCGACAAGGTCACCCCGCGGCTGAAGCAGTTCGTCGAGGGCGAGCAGTTCTCCGAGCAGATCCACACCGCGGGTCCGGAGAACGCCCGCACCACGTACCTGATGATCGGCGCCCCGATCACCGGCGCGCCGCGCCCGCTGCAGCTGTACCTGCTGTTCCCGCTGACCGCCGAGCAGAACACCGTCTCGACCGTGCAGAACACGCTGCTGGTCGGCGGCCTGGTGCTGCTGTTCCTGCTGGTGCTGATCACCAACCTGGTCACCCGCCAGGTGGTGCACCCGGTGCGCCGGGCCGCGGCGGCCGCGGAGCGGTTCGCCGACGGTGATCTGGACCAGCGGCTCGGCGTGCTCGGCGAGGACGACCTGGCCAAGCTCGCCGAGTCGTACAACGAGATGGCCGCGAGCATCCAGCGGCAGATCCGGCAGCTGGAGGAGTTCGGCCAGCTGCAGCGCCGGTTCACCTCGGACGTCTCGCACGAGCTGCGCACCCCGCTGACCACCGTGCGCATGGCCGCCGACGTGCTGCACGCCTCCCGCGAGCAGTTCCCGCCGGGGCTGGCGCGGTCCACCGAGCTGCTGGTCGACGAGCTGGACCGGTTCGAGGCGCTGCTCGGCGACCTGCTGGAGATCAGCAGGCTGGACGCCGGGGTGGAGGAGCTGTCCGCCGAGCTGATCGACGCGCGGCCGATCGTGCTGCGGGTGGTCGAGCAGGTCAGGGTGATCGCCGGTGAGGCGGACAGCCTGCTCGACGTGGAGTTGCCGGACACCCCGGTCGAGGCCGAGCTGGACGCCCGCCGGGTGGAGCGCATCCTGCGGAACCTGCTGGCCAACGCGGTCGACCACAGTGAGGGCCAGCCGGTCAGGGTGCGGCTGGCCACCAACGAGCACGCGCTGGCGATCACCGTGCAGGACTTCGGCGTCGGCCTGCGGACCGGCGAGGCGGGACTGGTGTTCAACCGGTTCTGGCGGGCCGATCCCTCGCGCAACCGCCGCACCGGCGGCACCGGCCTCGGCCTGGCGATCAGCCTGGAGGACGCGAAGCTGCACGGCGGCGAGCTGGAGGCGTGGGGCGAGCCGGACCGCGGTGCCTGCTTCCGGCTGACGCTGCCGCTGCGCCAGGGCGAGGAGTGGGAGCGCAGCCCGCTGGACCTGCCGCCGGACGAGCCGCCGGGCGGGTTCATCGGGATCGAGCCGGACGAACCGGCCGGTGAGGTTTCGGTGACCCCGGACCTGGTCGCCGCCGAACGCGAGGAGGTCAGGTGAGGAAACGTCTGCGGGCGATCGGGGCGCTGCTGGCCTGCCTGACCGTGCTGGGCGCGAGCGCCTGCGCGACCGTGCCGGAGGAGTCGCAGGCCAGGGTCATCTCCTCGGGCGGCATGGCGCCGCCGGCGCCGTCGGTGCCCGAGCCGGACAAGGATCTCGACGCGCTGGGCGTGGTCCGCCAGTTCGTCGCGGCGAGCGCGCAGCCGAACAACGACAACGCCAGGGCGCGGGTCTACTTCGACCCGCCGGCCAAGGCGACCTGGCGGCCCGATCGCGGGCTGACCGTGATGGAGGAGAAGTTCGACACGGTCTACGCGCCGGAGCAGCCCGCCGACCCCAACCGGCGGATCGTGCTGCTGCGCGGGACGAACGTCGGCAAGCTCGGGCCCGACAGCGCCTTCATCCCGCTGAGCGGCGGGTTCGAGAAGTCGGTCCAGCTGGTGCGGCAGCCCGACGGCCAGTGGCGCATCGTCTCGCCCGCCAGCGACCTGGTGATCACCGAGCCCGACTTCACCCGCAACTACTTCCGGGTGCCGGTGTACTTCTTCTCCACCGATCGCAACGCGCTGGTGCCGGACCTGCGGTACGTGGTGCAGAAACCGCAGTCGGGCCTGCCCGGCCGGGTGGTCGACCTGTTGCTGGCCGGTCCGTCGGACTTTCTCGACGGCGCGGTGAACAACCCGCTCGGTGAGCAGGCGGCGATCGAGCAGAACGTGATCGGCGGGCCGGACGGCGTGGTGACGGTGCCGCTGACCGGGGTCGCCGGGCAGAGCGACGAGCAGAAGCGGCTGATCGCGGCGCAGGTGGTCAAATCGTTGCAGAGCGTGACGAGCAGTCGGATCAAACTGCTTTCGGACGGGGCGTCGCTGGTACCCGGTCGTGAGGACTGGCGGGCCAGTGACCTGCCGTCCTACGAGACGGACGCGTCGCCTTCGTCTTCGCTGCCGGGGCTGATGGTCTCCGGTGGCCGGGTGCGCTCGCTCAACGACGGCGGGCCGATCCCCGGGCCCGCCGGTTCGCGGGGGTACGACGTGGTGACCGCGGCGCAGTCGGTGGACGGCAAGCAACTGGCCGTGATCGAGCGCGAGAACGGGCGGCTGTGGTTGCGGGCCGGTGAGTTCGGGCACGAGCTGGCCAGGACCGAGCTGAGCGGCGACAGACTGAGCAGACCGACGTGGCGGCCCGCGCTGCCGGGCTCCGGCAGCGGTGGCGAGCTGTGGACGGTGGTCGACGGCTCGCAGGTGGTGCGGGTGCTGCGGACCCCGCAGGGCACCTGGGCCAGCCAGGTGGTCAACGCGGACCTGGTGCGCTCGCTCGGGGCCGGTGCGGACATCTCCGCCATCCGGCTCTCCCGCGACGGCACCAGGGCGGCGCTGGTGGTGGCCGGGAACCTGGTGGTCGCCGCGGTGGTGCGGAACGCGGACTCGGTGAGCCTGCGGGCGCCCCGCGTGCTGCAGGCGGAGCGGCTGCGGAACGTGAAGGACGTGGACTGGGCGAGCCAGGACAGCCTGGTGGCGATCACGGACTCGCGCTCGCTGCCGGTGGTCCGGGTCCCGGTGGACGGGCTGCGGCTGGACCAGTTCAACCTGTCGAACCTGACCCCGCCGCTGCACGCGATCACCGCCGCCCCGAGCCGCCCGGTCGTGGTCGCCGACGCCGAGGGCCTGTGGACGGCTTCGGAGGTGGGGGAGGTCTGGAGTCCCCACGACCACTCCGTGCCCGGCGACTCCATCCCGTTCTACCCAGGCTGAGTTTCGCCCCCGGCGCGACCTCCCGGCGGCTACCATCCGCCCAGGTCACGAAGGTGGCTTTCACGGCCGATCCCGCCGCCAACGCCACCTTCACGGCACTCGGCGTGGCCCTCAATTGAAAAAATCTGTCGTTGGTCCGGAGTTGTCGTAGCTCGTCGGCAGGCTTGCCGGCATGAGCAAACTCCTCGACCTCGTCCTCCCGCCCAGCTGCGCCGGCTGCGGTTCGCCCGGTGCCGCGTGCTGCGCCGCCTGCGCCAGGGTGTGGGGCGCGCCCATGCCGGTCCCGCTGGCCACGGTCGCCGCCTTCGCGCTCGCGGCCTACACCGGCGTCGCCCGCCGCCTGGTGCTCGCCTACAAGGAGCGCGGCCGCCGCGACCTGGCGCCCGTGCTCGGCGCGCTGCTCGCGCGGGCCGTCCCGTACCTACCCGGGGTGAGTCCCGCGCCCGACGGCTTCTGGTGGCTGGTCCCGGTGCCTTCGCGCCGGGTCGCCTCGCGGGTCAGGGGCGGTCCGCACATGCTCCGGCTGGCACGCGTCTGCGCCCGCCACCTCGCCGAGCGCGGCCATCCGGCGGCCGTCGCGCCCGGCCTGGTGCTGGATCCGCGCGCCAAGGACGCCGCCGGGCTGACCAGGCACCAGCGCGCGTCGAACCTGGCCGGCCGGATAACGCCCGAGCCGGCCGGTCTGCCGCCGCCCGGCACCCCGGTCCTGCTGCTCGACGACGTGCTGACCACCGGTTCCACGGTGTCAGCGTGCGCTCGCGCATTGCGTATGGCCGGATACCCGGTTACCGGCGGGTTAACCCTGACCAACGCTCACTCATCCGAGTGAAGCTGCGCCGGGAACATTTCGGCGACCCCCGCCCGTTGTGTGGATATGACGCGGTCAGTGAGTCCAGCGCCCCGGGGAGTAGGTCCTGCCGGAGTGGACGCCGTTCTCGCCCCGGTCGTCACCGTCACGAATTCCGGGCCCCTTTCGCTGAGCCTTCTGCGTGAAAGCCACAACCACGCAATGCTCCGAACGGGTCGGAAACTGGCGAGTAACCGGCCTAGTCCATTGCTCGCAGTGACGGCTTCTCACGGCTTGACATCCCCCGGCTCGGGGGCTGTTGTTACGGGCCAGAGCGGGCTAACGTGCTCCGCTATCAGCAATCCCGGTCGGCGGGGAGGTGAGAAGCCCATGTCCCTGGCGCCGGAGGCACGTTGAGCCCGCGTCCGGTCGGCCGCCACGAGACGTCGTGACCGTGTCGCCGGATTCTTCTCAGCGAGGCGTACTTCCGTTCTGCTCCGGCAGATTCCGAATACCGCAGTCCCGATTTCACCGGCGCCGTAATGCTCACAAGCTCGCAGTCAATTCAGCGAGGGAGGTCGTGTATGGACATCGTCGTGAAGGGCCGTAACGTGGAGGTGCCCGAGCACTACCGGGCACACGTCAGCGAAAAGCTGTCGCGGCTGGAACGCTATGACAAGAAGGTCATCCGTTACGACGTGGAACTTTTCCACGAGCCCAACCGCCGCCAGGCGAAGAACTGCCAGCGCGTGGAGATCACCGTGGTTGGCAAGGGACCCGCCGTTCGCGCGGAAGCCTGTGCCGGCGACTTCTACGCCGCGCTCGACGCCGCGGCGACCAAGCTGGAGAACCGCCTCCGCCGGTCCCACGACCGGCGTCGTGTCCACTATGGACGCCGCCGTTCCGAATCGGTCGCCGAAGCGACCTCGGTGGCAGGCGGAATGGCCGATTCCGGCAGGCGACCCGCCGCGAGCACCGCGGTACTGGACGCGCCCGTCTACGACGAGATGCCGCTCGACGGCGAGGCCGGAAGAACAGCCGAGATCGACGTCCCCCAGCAGCGCTGGGACGACGGAGTGGCCGAACACCTCCCCGGCCGCATCGTCCGCGAGAAGCAGCATGACGCCGAACCCATGAGCGTCGACCAGGCCCTCTACGAGATGGAGCTGGTCGGGCACGACTTCTACCTCTTCAACGACTCCGACACCGGCAGGCCGAGTGTCGTCTACCGCAGGAAGGGCTTCGACTACGGCGTGATCCAACTCGCCAAGTGAACCCGTCCGACGGCCCGCACGCGCAGCGCGTGCGGGCCGTCGGCCTGTCCGAGCAGCATCTTTCGTACGGCGGTGCGTGCGCTGGCACGGGCTTGTTCCCTACGATGGTGGGCGGGCAACCCCCCGACCCCCGAGTACGCATAGTCATAGTGAGGTCTCCTGAGATGGTTCTGAACCGCCTGCTCCGCGCGGGCGAGGGCAAGATGGTCAAGCGCCTGCGGCACATCGCGGACCACATCAACACCCTCGAAGACGACGTGAAGAACCTTCCGGACGCCGAGCTGCAGGCGAAGACGGGCGAGTTCCGCGAGCGGTTCGCCAACGGGGAATCCCTCGACGACCTGCTGCCGGAGGCCTTCTCGGTGGCCCGCGAGGCCGCCTGGCGGGTGATCGGCCAGCGGCCGTTCGACGTCCAGCTGATGGGCGGCGCCGCACTGCACCTCGGCCAGGTCGCCGAGATGAAGACCGGTGAGGGCAAGACCCTGACCCAGGTGCTGCCCGCCTACCTCAACGCCATCGCGGGCAAGGGCGTGCACGTCATCACGGTCAACGACTACCTGGCCAAACGTGACGCCGAGTGGATGGGCCGCATCCACCGCTTCCTCGGCCTCGAGGTCGGCGTGATCCTCTCCGACATGACCCCGGAGCAGCGCCGCGCGGCCTACAACTGTGACATCACGCACGGCACGAACAACGAGTTCGGCTTCGACTACCTGCGCGACAACATGGCGTGGGACATCAACGACTGCGTCCAGCGCGGGCACAACTTCGCCATCGTGGACGAGGTCGACTCGATCCTGATCGACGAGGCCAGGACCCCGCTGATCATCTCCGGCCCGGCGGACCAGTCCTCGCGCTGGTACGTCGAGTTCGCCAGGATGTCGCCGCTGATGAAGCCGGACGTGCACTACGAGGTGGACATCCGCAAGCGCACCGTCGGTGTCACCGAGAAGGGCGTCTCGTTCATCGAGGACCAGCTCGGCATCGACAACCTCTACGAGGCGGCCAACACCCCGCTGGTCGGGTACCTGAACAACGCGCTGAAGGCCAAGGAGCTGTACAAGCGCGACAAGGACTACATCGTCCGCAACGGCGAGGTGCTGATCGTCGACGAGTTCACCGGCCGAATCCTGGCCGGTCGTCGCTACAACGAGGGCATGCACCAGGCGATCGAGGCCAAGGAAGGCGTCGAGATCAAGGCCGAGAACCAGACGCTGGCCACGATCACGCTGCAGAACTTCTTCCGCCTCTACGACAAGCTCGCCGGCATGACCGGTACCGCCGAGACCGAGGCCGCCGAGTTCCACCAGACCTACAAGCTGGGTGTGGTGCCGATCCCGACGAACCGGCCGATGGTCCGCGCCGACCAGCCCGACCTGATCTACAAGACCGAGGAGTCGAAGTTCGAGGCGGTCGCCGAGGACATCGCCGAGCGGCACGCGAAGGGCCAGCCGGTGCTGGTCGGCACCACCAGCGTGGAGAAGTCCGAGCACCTGTCGAAGCTGCTGCTCAAGCTGCAGGTTCCGCACGAGGTGCTGAACGCGAAGTACCACGACCGGGAGGCGCTGATCGTGGCGCGCGCCGGGCGCAAGGGCGCGGTCACGGTGGCCACCAACATGGCCGGTCGTGGTACCGACGTCGTGCTCGGCGGCAACCCGGACATCATCGCCGACGAGGTGCTGCGCCAGCGCGGGCTCGACCCGGTGGAGCACTCGGAGGAGTACGAGGCCGCCTGGCCGAAGGTGCTCGAAGAGGTCAACGCCGAGGTCAAGGCCGAGGCCGAGGAGGTCCGCGAGGCGGGCGGGCTCTACGTGCTCGGCACCGAGCGGCACGAGTCGCGCCGCATCGACAACCAGCTCCGCGGCCGGTCCGGTCGTCAGGGCGACCCGGGTGAGTCGCGGTTCTACCTCTCGCTCGGCGACGAGCTGATGCGGCGGTTCAACGCGACAATGGTCGAGCGCGTGATGACCACGATGCGGCTGCCGGACGACGTGCCGATCGAGCACAAGATGGTCTCCAAGGCGATCAAGAGCGCGCAGACGCAGGTCGAGCAGCAGAACATGGAGATCCGCAAGAACGTCCTCAAGTACGACGAGGTGATGAACCAGCAGCGCAAGGTCATCTACAACCGTCGTCGCAAGGTGCTGGAGGGCGAGGACCTGCGCGACCAGGTGACGAACATGCTCTCCGAGGTGGTCACCGCCTACGTCAACGAGGCCACCGCCGAGGGGTACGCCGAGGACTGGGACCACGACAAGCTGTGGACCGCGCTGAAGATGCTGTACCCGGTCAGCGTGCAGTGGGAGGACCTCGCCGAGGACACCGACGACCTGGACGCCGAGTCGCTGCGTGACGCGCTGGTCGAGGACATCCACGCCGCCTACGAGCGGCGTGAGGCGGACATCGACGCCACCGTCGGCGAAGGCGCGATGCGTGAGCTGGAGCGCCGGGTGATGCTGTCGGTGCTGGACCGCAAGTGGCGTGAGCACCTCTACGAGATGGACTACCTCAAGGAGGGCATCGGCCTGCGTGCGGTCGCCCAGCGCGATCCGCTGATCGAGTACCAGCGTGAGGGCTTCGACATGTTCGACCGGATGGTCGAGGCGCTCAAGGAGGACGCGGTCGGGCTGCTGTTCAACCTGCAGGTCGAGCGGCAGGACCCGCCGCCCGCGGCGGAGCCGGCCACCGATCTGCCGGTGCCGCTGCCGACCGGTGGGGGCAACGGGGCCGCGCCGCGGGAGAACGGGCGGCACGCGCAGCCGGTCCCGCCGCAGCCGAAGCCGGACCCGGTGCCCGCCGCCCTGCGGGGCAAGGGCCTCGACGGCGGCGGTGCCCAGCGCGGCCTGACCTACTCGGGCCCCGCCGAAGACGGCGGCGTCGAATCCCACGGCGACACCCCTGCCGACGGCGACGACACCACCGGCGGCACACGCCGCGAGCGCCGGGCGGCCGCCCGCGCCCAGGCGAAGAAGGGCAAGAAGGGCCCGCGCCGCTAACCCGTCCCAGAACCGCCGAAGGCCACGCACCCCACCCGGGTGCGTGGCCTTCGCCGTTCACGCCTGTTTCCAGATGTGGCCGATGCCGCCCGCGCCGCCTTGGCAGGGCACAAGCAGGCCCGCCCCCCGCCCCCGCGCAAGCGCTTGCGCACTCCGCACCCCCACGGCCGGGCCCACCGGCGGCTGCGGCAGCCCGCGCTCCCAGCGACTGGCCGGTCAGCGGTTTGCGGGCGGCCTGAGCTGAGCCGCGTTTCCGGGGGTTGGCCGGGCAGGCGGTTTGTGGGCGGCTTGAGCCGGGCCGTGCTTTCGGGGGTTGGCCGGGCAGGCGGTTTGTGGGCGGCTTGAGCCGGGCCGTGCTTTCGGGGGTTGGCCGGGCAGGCGGTTTGTGGGCGGCTTGAGCCGGGCCGTGCTTTCGGGGGTTGGCCGGGCAGGCGGTTTGTGGGCGGCTTGAGCCGGGCCGTGCTTTCGGGGGTTGGCCGGGCAGGCGGTTTGTGGGCGGCCTGAGCCGGGCCGTGCTTTCGGGGGTTGGTGGGGCGGGCTGTTTGCGGGCAGCTTGAGCTGAGCCGCGTTTCCGGGGGCCGGCCGGGCAGGCGGTTTGCGGGCAGCTTGAGCCGAGCCGTGCTTCCGGCGGCTGGTCGTACAGGTACTTGCGGGCAGGCCTGAAGCGGCCAGTGCTCCCGACCGTTGAGGCACAAGCGGTTCGCGGCAGGCCAAAGCCACCCGCGCTCCCCACGATCGGGAGTGCAAGCGCTTGCGGACAGCCCGAACCGAGTCGCCTCCGACGGGCGGGGCGCGGGCGGTTGCGGGCATGCCAATGCGAGCCGCCTCTTCCGAAGGCTGCCCACGCGGCGATTGCGGGCAGGCTGAACCGAGCCGTGCTTCCAGTGGGAGGCGGCCGAAGCGGGGGCCACGCACCTCACGCGGGTCAGGTGCGTGGCCACCCGAGCAGCGGGGTCAGCCCACGTGGCGTGGCTGGTTCCGCGTGTCCGGCACCCCGATCAGGTCGAAGGCGACGCACCACCACCCGTCCGGGGTTGCCTCGAAGCGAGCCGCGACGGCGATGGGGCGTGTGCCCCCGGAGACCGTGGCGCAGGCTTCGATGACGCCCGCATGAGGGAAACAGGCCTGCACCGAGTTCACCAGCGCGTACCGCGGGGTGATCACCGCGGTCAGCTTCGCGTAGACGTCCGGGCGCAGCAGCGGCCGGAGCTGCGCCCGCGCCCGGCGGCCGCAGCACAGCTCCAGGATCGCGGTGACCATCCGCTCCAAGGTCCGCCTGCCGGGCACCGGCGGGCCGGGCCGGGCCCGCCCGGTGCCGCCACCGCCGGTGAAGATCGGCAGCTCCAGTTGGGCCGGTACCGCGTGCAGGTGGCGAGCCGCCTCCGGCGCGTTCAGCGGTCTGAGATCCACAGGGTCGCTCCCCAGGTCCATGGCGGCCACGTCAGCCGCGTCGCCTCGTAGAGCGGCGGGGCGGCCGAATCCGGTCCAAGATCGCCCGACCCGGTGACGGGCTAGGGTGGACCATGCTGCGCGGACTGGTGCTCGACTACGCCGGGGTGCTCACCGACCCCGATGCCACCGCCCTCTTCGAGGCGCTGGACCTCCTCCGGGACCGCGGCGTCAAAACCGCGCTGCTGTCCAACGCGCCCGGCGCCTCCGGGCCCGCCAAGCGACGGCTGGAGCCGTTCTTCGACGCGCTGGTGTTCTCCGGCGAGGTCGGCGTCGCGAAACCGGACGAGCGGGTCTTCCTGCTCACCGCCGACCGCATCGGCCTGCCACCCGAGCACTGCGCCTTCGTCGACGACTCGGCGGGCAACGTGCGCGGCGCGGTCGCCGCGGGCATGGTCGGCGTGCACCACACCTCGGTCAACGCCACGCTGCTGGAACTCGACGCCCTGTTCGCCGAGAGCTCAGCGTGACCGGCGCACCAGTTCGAAGCACAGCACCGCCGCCGCGGCCGACACGTTGAGCGATTCGACCTCACCCGGCATCGGAATGGACAGCCAGCCCGTCGCCAGCTCCCCGACGGCCTCGCTCACCCCGCCGGTCTCGCCGCCGAGCACAAAAACCGCGCGCTCCGGCAGGGACGCGTCGAAAATCGACGTCGCACGCCGGCCGGTGCCCAGCGCGTAGACCGCGTACCCGGCCTCGGTGAGCAGCGTGGCGGCCTCGTCGGCGCTGCCGCAGCGCAGTACCGGCGCCCGGAACGCGACCCCGGCCGACGCCTTCACCACCAGCGGGTCCAGCGCGGCCACGCCCCGCCGAGGCACCACGATGCCGCCGACACCCGCCGCCGTCGCGGTGCGCAGGATCATGCCCACGTTCGCCGGGGTGGTGATGCCGTCGAGCAGCAGGAGCCGTCCGGGCGGCACTCGGTCGTCCAGCGCGGCGTGCAGCGGGCGCATGCGCGGCGCCACCACGTCGGCGAGCACGCCCTGGTCCTGCTTGCCGTTGCCGGCCAGCACCTTCACCCGGTGCGCGCTGGCCCGCTGGACCGGCACCCCGGCCGCCTTCGCCGCGCGCTGGATCTCGGTGGCCGCCGGACCGCGCGCGGTGTCGGCCAGGATCACCTTGTCGACTTCCAGTGCGGGGTCGGCCAGCGCCTCGAGCACGGGTTTGCGCCCGTAGACGGTCAGGAACCGGTCCTTCGGTGACACCGCTGAATTCGACTCACGCACGAGAGCATTAGAACAGGGTGTGCCAGGATCACCGCATGCAAGACCGCCTGTCCGCGCTCGACGCGTCCTTCCTCTTCATGGAGGACCCGGTGACGCCGATGCACGTCGGCGGTGTCGCGGTCTTCGAACGGCCGAGCACCGGGTTCGACTACACCGACGTGCTCGCGCTGATCGGCCAGCGGCTGGGTTACCTGCCGCGGTACCGCCAGCGCGTGGTCGGCGTGCCGGGCAACCTGGCCAGGCCGGTCTGGGTGGACGACGTCGACTTCGACCTGAACTACCACGTGCGCCGGTCCGCGCTGCCCGCTCCCGGTACCGACGACCAGCTGTTCGACCTGGTCGCGCGGCTGGTCTCGCGCCCGCTGGCGCTGGAGCGCCCGCTCTGGGAGGTCTACTTCGTCGAGGGCCTGTCCGGCGACCGGGTCGCGCTGGTCACCAAGACCCACCAGGCGGTGGTCGACGGCACCGGCACCATCGAGCTGGGCCAGCTGATCCTGGACGACGTGGCGGCCGAAGCGGAGGAGTTCGAGGACACCTGGACCCCGCGCCGCCAGCCCAGCCGCACCCAGCTGGTGCTCGACGCGGTCAGCGAGACGGTGCAGCGGCCGACCGAACTGGTGAACACGGCCTTGGTGGCCGCGAAGGACGCGGTGGCCACGGTCGGCAAGGTCACCGAGGCCATCAGCGGGGTGGCCGCGACGCTGCGCAGCGTCGCGCGACCCGCGCCGGAGGGGCCGCTGAACGCGCCGGTCTCCGGCGGCCGCATGTTCTCCGTGGTGCGCACCCGGCTGGAGGACTTCCGCAAGGTCCGCTCCGAGCACGGCGGCACGGTCAACGACGTGGTGCTCGCGGTGGTGGCGGGCGCGCTGCGGGAGTGGCTGCTCTCGCGCGGGTCCGCGCTCACCTCCGACTCCACCGTGCGCGCGCTGGTCCCGCTGGCGGTGAGCGACGCCGAAACCGAGTTCTCCTCGGCCGGGCTGGTCGGCAACGAGGTGGCGGCCTACCTGGTCGACCTGCCGGTCGGCGAGCCGAACGCGGTGCTGCGGCTGCAGCACATCGGCCACGCGATGTCCGCGCACCTGGACTCCGGCCGGTCGGTGGCCGCGCGCACGCTGCTCAAGCTCGGCGGCTTCGCCCCGGCCACCCTGCACTCGCTGGGCGCCAGGGCGGCGAACTCGTTCTCCGGGCGGTTCTTCAACCTGGTCATCACCAACTCGCCGGGTCCGCAGGTGCCGCTCTACGCCGGTCCGGCGAGAATGGCCGAGATGTTCCCGGTGCTGCCGCTGGCGAAGAACCAGGCACTGGCGATCGGGGTCACCTCCTACCACGGGGGTGTCTACTTCGGACTGAACGGGGATCGCAAGGCGGTGTACGACGTGGACCTGCTCGGCGGGATGATCGAAGAGGCGTTGGAAGAACTCAGAGGAGCGGACTGGTGAGGGTCTACCTGCCGGCGACGATCGGCACGCTGCGCCGACTGGTCGAGGACGGGCGGTTCGCCCCGCTCAGTGGCACGGGTTTCGCGCTGACCCCGGCCCTGCGCGAGTCCTACACCAGCGGTGACACCGAAGAACTGGAGTACGCCGCGCTGCTGGACGCGGCCAGGGCCTCGCTGCGGCTGATCGCCGCGGAGCAGGACGCCGACGACAAGAACCCGCCGCGGCGCGTGGTGGTCTCGGCCGACGTCGAGCAGGCCACGCCGCGGCCGGACCTCGACGCCGCCGTGGTGCGGATCTCCGGTCCGGTGGAGATGGCGCAGATCGCCGCCGTGCACGTGGACACCGCCGAGGCCGAGGCCGCCGTGGTGGCCGCCGCCGCGGTGATCGACGCCGCCGACCTCGGGGACGACGACGCCGAAT
Source organism: Amycolatopsis sp. YIM 10 (assembly GCF_009429145.1). Classification (GTDB taxonomy): domain Bacteria; phylum Actinomycetota; class Actinomycetes; order Mycobacteriales; family Pseudonocardiaceae; genus Amycolatopsis. The sequence goes on from NZ_CP045480.1 coordinate 1,124,270, forward strand.
TCGCCCTGGGCGAGGCCGAAGACCACGAACTGGCCTGGTATGCCCCACAGGAGTTGCCCTTCCTGCTCGAACTGCTTTGACCACGGTTTCCGTGCCAGGATGGGCACCGCGCCCACAAGGCGCCCGTCCGGCCCGAGAAACCACAGGAGGCGAAGCAAGACATGGACGCGGTGACATCCGTTCCCCATCCGGTCAACGAACCGGTGCACACCTACGCGCCCGGCAGCGGCGAGCGGGAGTCCTTGCAGCGCAGGATCGCCGAGCTGGAGGGTGAGAAGCACGAGCTACCGCAGACCATCGGCGGGCGGCGCCGGTTCGCCGGCGGTGAAGCCTTCGACGTGGTCCAGCCGCACGACCACGCGCACGTGCTCGGGGTTTCCGCGAACGCCACCAACGAGGACGTCGCCGATGCGGTGACCGCGGCCAAGGAGGCCGCGCCGGGCTGGCGCGAGCTGCCCTTCGACGAGCGGGCCGCGGTGTTCCTGCGCGCGGCCGACCTGATGGCCGGGCCCTACCGCGACACGCTCAACGCGGCGACCATGCTCGGGCAGTCGAAATCGGTGCAGCAGGCCGAAATCGACGCCGCCTGCGAGCTGATCGACTTCCTGCGCTTCAACGTGCACTTCGCCCGCCGGATCCTGGCCGAGCAGCCGATCTCGGTGCCCGGCGCGTGGAACCGGATGGAGTACCGCCCGCTGGACGGCTTTGTCACCGCGATCACCCCGTTCAACTTCACCGCCATCGCGGGAAACCTGCCCAGCAGCCCGGCGCTGATGGGCAACACCGTGGTGTGGAAGCCGACGCCGACCCAGCAGCTGGCCGCGCACTACACCATGGAGGTGTTCGAGAAGGCCGGGCTGCCGCCGGGTGTGATCAACCTGGTCACCGGGGACGGGCGCGCGGTCAGCGAGGTCGCGCTGGCCGACCCCGACTTCGCCGGGCTGCACTTCACCGGGTCCACCGCCACCTTCAAGCTGTTGTGGCGCAGGATCGCGGAGAACCTGGACACCTACCGCGCCTACCCGCGCATCGTCGGGGAGACCGGCGGCAAGGACTTCGTGGTCGCGCACTCTTCGGCCGATCCGGACAAGCTGGTCACCGCGCTGGTGCGGGCCGCTTTCGAGTACCAGGGCCAGAAGTGCTCCGCCGCTTCGCGCGCGTACCTGCCACGGTCCCTTTGGGACGGTGGACTGCGCGAGCGGCTGGCCGACGTGACGCGCACGGTGAAGTACGGCGACGTCACCGACCTGTCGCTGTTCGGCGGTGCGGTGATCGACGCGCGCGCCTTCGCCAAGCACCGGGATCTGCTGTCCAGTGTGGACGGTGACGCGGAGCTGGAGGTGCTGGTCGGCGGGAACTGCGACGACCAGATCGGCTACTTCGTCGAACCGACCGTGCTGGTTTCGGACAACCCGTCGCACGAGGTGTTCGCCACCGAGTACTTCGGCCCGATCCTGGCGGTGCACGTCTACCCGGACGCCGAGTACGCGCGGATCCTCGAACTCGCCGACCGGACCGCTCCCTACGCGCTGACCGGCGCGGTGTTCGCCGACGACCGTGCGGCCGTGCAGCAGGCGCACCAGGCGCTGCGGTTCACCGCGGGCAACTTCTACGTCAACGACCGGCCGACCGGCTCGATCGTCGGCCAGCAGCCGTTCGGCGGTTCGCGGGCGTCTGGCACCAACGACAAGGCGGGCTCGATGTTCAACCTCCAGCGGTGGACCAGCCCGCGCGCGATCAAGGAGACCTTCGACGCGCCGACGGACATCCGCTACCCGCACATGGGCTGAGCACGGAAACGCCCCCGGAGCCAGGCGGCTCCGGGGGCGTTCGGTGTTTCGGTACCGACTACTTCGGCATCGTCCCGACCTGGTCGGCGGGCGGGGCCTCGACCTCGACCGGGGCACCCCAGTCGCTGTACTTCATGGTCATCTTGCCGCCGACCTCGGTGCCACCGGGCAGCGACTGGCCGGCCTGCTCGGCGGCCTTCTTCATCATCTCGCCAAGGTCCATGGTGACCTGCACCGGCAGCTGCTCGGCGTTCAGCCACAGCTCCATCGGCACGACCACGCCGTCCGGGAGCTTCTTGAGGTCCGCTTCGCTGGCGCCACCGATGCCACCGGCCTTCTTCAGGTCCAGGTCGACGAAGTAGTGGCTGACCTCCTGGCCGTCCAGCGTGGCCGGCTCGGACTTGGTGATCTTGCCCGCCTTCTGGACCATCTCCAGGATCTTGCGCGGGTCGCTCTGCTCGGCCTGGTTCATCGCCTGGCCCAGTTCGGCGGAGTCGGCGCCGTCCAGCTTGACCCACGGCTTGCCGCTGGGCGCCTGGCCCTCGGGCAGCTTCATGTAGACCACGCCGTCGACCATGCGCATCTCGATGGACATGCCCATCATCTGCATGCTCATGGTCATCTTGCTGTTGGCACCCTCGAAGGAGCCCTGGCCGGAGCCAGAGATCTTCTGGCCCATCATGTCCATCTCGATGGTGAACTTCGCCGACTTGGCCTGGTCGGCCTTGCTGGATGCGGCGCGGACCAGTTCCTGGGCGTCGTTGAACAGCGAGGAGGCCGGCTTGTTGTCGGCCTGCGGCGCCGCGGTGTTGTTCGTGGTCGGCGTGCTCTCGCTGCCACAGGCAGTGAGCGCGAGCAGCAGCGCGAAGCCGCTGGCAGCGAGCGCTGTCTTGCGCATCCGGATACCTCACATCTTGTAATCGTCTGGGTGGTTTGTCCCCCAGTAGGGCTACAGCGTCCCAGACACGCGCGAGTGAGTGTGGTGGGTTGCCGGATTAAAGGTCACGATTCGAGACCGGCGCGGGAGACAAGCAGCCTTCTGAGTGAAGCGAGCCGTTCTGGCTTGGCGTCACCGTCCGTGACGACGTCGTCCAGTACGCAGTCCGGATCCTCCGGCGGGCCGAGGTGGCCGCAGCCAGACGGGCACTCCTCGGCGGCCTCGGTGAACTCCTCGAACGAGTCCACGATGTCGTCCGGGGTGACGTGCGCCAGGCCGAACGAGCGGATGCCGGGCGTGTCGATCACCCAGCCGTCGCCGGGCAGCGGCAGCGCGATGGCGGCCACCGAGGTGTGCCGCCCCTTGCCGACCGCGCTGACCACGCCGGTCGCCAGCGCGGCGTCCGGGACCAGCCGGTTGACCAGGGTGGACTTGCCCACCCCCGAATGCCCGACCAGCGCCGAGACCCGGCCATCGACCCGCTCGCGCAGCGCGTCCGGCTCCTCGTCGTGCCGGGTGACCACGGCGGGCACGGCCAGATCGGCGTACCCGGCGAGCAGTTCGGCCGGATCGGCCAGATCGGCCTTGGTCAGGCAGAGCAGCGGTTCGAGCCCGCCCGCGTAGCAGGCGACCAGGCAGCGGTCGATGAACCCGGTGCGCGGCGGCGGATCGGCCAGCGCGGTGACGATGACCAGCTGCTCGGCGTTCGCCACCACCACCCGTTCGAACGGATCGGTGTCGTCGGCGGTCCGGCGCAGCACGCTGGTGCGCTCGTCGACGCGGACGATCCTGGCGAGGGTGTCCTGGCGGCCGCTGACGTCGCCGACCAGGCCGACCGAGTCGCCGACCACCACCGGCGTGCGGCCGAGCTCGCGGGCGCGCATCGCGGTCACCGAGCGTTCGGGATCCCCCTCGATCGCGCAGGTCCAGCGGCCGCGGTCGACGCCGGTGACCATCGCGGTGGTGGCGTCGGCGTGCTCGGGGCGGCGCTTGCTCCGCGGGCGGGTGCCCTTGCCAGGGCGGACGCGGACGTCCGATTCATCCAGCTTGCGCCAATCCCGTCGGCTCAATCGCCCATCTCCTTCTCCCGGTGGCCGTGCGCTGAATGATCCCCCATCGGGCCGGGGCTGGTCACGCGGCGCACTCGCCAAGGCCGTCACGACCGTGGAACCATGGCTTCGGACACCGAACGCAGATCGGAGGTGGGCCGCGATGTGTGGTCGTTACGCCGCCACGAAGAACCCGGCCAAGCTGGTGCAGGAGTTCGAGGCGGTCGACGAGACGGCCGGTCACGCTCCGTCGCCGGACCACAACGTGGCGCCGACGAAGAAGGTGCTCGCGGTGGTGCAGCGCCACCCGCGTGACGCCGACGGCGAGGTGCTCGAGGACGAGCCGGCGGTGCGCACGCTGCGGGTGATGCGCTGGGGCCTGGTGCCGTTCTGGGCCAAGGACCCCTCGGTGGGCAGCCGGATGATCAACACCCGGTCCGAGACCGCGCACGAGAAGCCCGCGTTCCGCAAGGCGCTGGCGCGCAAGCGGTGCCTGCTCCCGGCCGACGGCTGGTTCGAGTGGCGCCGCACCGGCAAGGAGAAGGAGCCCTTCTTCATGACCCCGCGGGACGAGTCCACGCTGGTCATGGCCGGGATCTGGGAGAGCTGGCGCGACCGGGAGGACCCGGAGGCGCCGCCGCTGATCACCTGCTCGGTGCTGACCACCGACGCGGTCGGCCCGCTCGCCGACATCCACCACCGGATGCCGCTGCTGCTGGCCAAGGACAGCTGGTCGAACTGGCTGGACCCGGATCGCGAGGACGTCGGGGAGCTGCTGGCGCCGCCGGGAATGGATCTGGTCGACGGCCTGGAGCTGCGGCCGGTGTCCAGCCGGGTCAACAACGTCCGCAACAACGGTCCCGAGAACGTCGAGCGCGCCGAAGCGTCGGCCGAGCTGGACGAGGGCGCGTTGTTCGACGCGCCGTCGAAATGACCAGCGTCCAGATCGAGACGGACTACGGCCCGGCGCGGGTCGAACTGCACTGCGCCGAGCAGGGCCGGGCCGTGCTGCTGCTGGGGCACGGCGCCGGTGGCGGGTTCGGCGCGAAGGACCTGATCGTGGTGACCAGGGCGGCGCAGGCCGTCGGGGTGCACGTGGCGCTGGTCGAGCAGCCGTACCGGGTGGCCGGTCGCCGGGCCCCGGCGCCGGCCCGGCAGTTGGACAACGCGTGGCTGACCGTCGCCGAAGAACTCATCGAGGGGCAGTTCGACGGCCTGCCCGCGGTCTTCGGCGGTCGCTCGTCGGGCGCGCGGGTGGCCTGCCGCACGGCCGCGGCCGGGCAGGCGGTGGCCGTGCTGTGCCTGGCTTTTCCCACGCACCCGCCGGGAAAGCCGGAAAAGACGCGGCAGCCGGAACTGGACGGTGTCGAGGTGCCGACCCTGGTGGTCCAGGGGGAGCGGGACCCGTTCGGCGTGCCCGCCGCCGGTCCGCACCACGAACTCGTCGTACTGGCCGGTGACCACAGCCTCAGCGCCGATTTGGACGGGGTCGCGCGTGCCACCTCGGAATGGCTGGAACGCGTCCTGCGCCCACTGGACTGACGCGCTGCTTGCCTTGCCCCAATGCCGGGTCAAGGCGCCGCGATCGGGGCGACTGTCGCGTTTGTCAGGCGAATCAGGTCCGCGGGGGCGAGTTCCATTTCCAGGCCCCGTCGTCCCGCTGAGCAGTGCACCGTTTCGTACTGCGAAACCGAGGCGTCGATCACCACCGGCAGCCGGCTGCGCTGGCCCAGTGGGGAGATGCCCCCGAGCACGTAGCCGGTGGCGCGCTGGGCGGCCGCGGCCTCCGCCATGCGGGCCTTCTTGCCGCCGGCCGCCGCGGCGAGGGCTTTCAGGTCCAGCGAACCCGTGACCGGCACCACGCCCACGGTCAGCTTTCCGTCCACATCGGCCACCAGCGTCTTGAACACCCGCGCCGGGTCGAGGCCGAGGATTTCCGCGGCCTCCCCGCCATACGATTCGTGGCGAGGATCATGTTCGTACGCGTGCAACTTGTGGGTGATCTTCTGCTTCACCAGCAGCGCCGTCGCCGGGGTGCCCTTGCCAGCCATGGATCGCAGCCTATGCCGGGAATGCGCGGCCACCGCAACTTGTTGAACCGAGCGTGTTGACCAAGGTATCCCCCCGCGAAGAGCGGCTCACCGCGCCCAGCCGGGCCGGAGCGGCCCGCGTATCCTCAGGGCAGAAGTACGCACGTCTGCCCGACGTGGATTGGGAAGGGAACGGTTTGCCGAGCACCTCAGAGTCTGCCGCCACCGAGCAGGAGGACGTGCGGGCGCGCACCGAGCGCTTCGAGCGCGACGCGATGCCCCTGCTGGACCAGCTGTACTCGGCCGCGATGCGGATGACCCGGAACCCGGCCGACGCCGAGGACCTGGTGCAGGAGACCTATCTCAAGGCCTACTCCGCGTTCGCCTCCTTCAAGCAGGGCACCAATCTCAAGGCCTGGATGTACCGCATCCTGACCAACACCTACATCAACGGCTACCGCAAGCGGCAGCGCCAGCCGGTGCAGCAGCCCACCGAGGAGATCACCGACTGGCAGCTGGCCAAGGCGGAGAACCACTCCTCGGTCGGCCTGCGCTCGGCCGAGGTCGAGGCCATGGACAAGCTGCCGGACGCCGACGTCAAGGCCGCGCTGCAGCGGCTCCCGGAGGACTTCCGTCTCGCCGTCTACCTCGCCGACGTCGAGGGCTTCGCCTACAAGGAAATCGCTGAGATCATGGACACCCCGATCGGTACTGTGATGTCCCGCCTCCACCGCGGCCGCGCCCAGCTGCGCGAGCTGCTCGCCGATGTGGCTCGTGAACGCGGGTTCATCCGCGGGCCCAAGCAGGAGGTGGCGGGGCGATGAACCACTGCTCCGGTGACGACGGCCAGGCGAAGGTCAACTGCGACGAGGCGCTGGCCGAGATCTACCTGCTCCTCGACAAGGAGTGCAGCAAGGAGCACGAGGTCGAGCTGCGCAGGCATCTCGACGAGTGCCCGCCCTGCCTCGAGGAGTACGGGATCGACGAGCAGATCAAGCAGATCCTGGCGCGCAAGTGCGGTGGCGACCTCGCCCCGGCCGAGCTGAAGAGCAAGCTGCGCGCGTCGATCCGCAAGACCGTCGAGGAGCGCTCGGGCAAGGTCATCGAGCGCACCGAGATCGAGGTGGAACGCGTCACCGAGTAACCCGGCACGAAGAAGCCCCGGTCACCTTCGGGTGGCCGGGGCTTTTCCCACGCCGAGCTCAGGCGTTGGGCTTCTTGCCGTGGTTGGCGCCGTTCTTCTTACGGTCGCGGCGCTTGCGAGCTCGCTTCGACATGGATCACTCCTCGGTGGATCTCTACCCGGGCAACCCCCCTAGTGTGGCATGTGCCCTAGAACAGGGGTGTTCGGCCTGTGCCGCGGCCCCGCTCCTCTGGTTGGATTGAGTTCCACTCGAGCGCAGGAGGGCATCGCCGATGGCCGAGGAGATCCGGGCCGAGATCGTCGCCAACGTTCTGAAGGTGGTCGCCAAGGTCGGGGACGACCTCGGCACCGGGGACACCGTGGTGCTCCTGGAATCGATGAAGATGGAGATCCCGGTGCTCACCGAGGGTGCGGGCAAGCTTTCGCGGCTCGCCGTCGGCGAAGGGGACGTGGTGCAGGAGGGCGACCTGCTGGCCGTGCTGGAATAGGTGCGTGAGCACTCTCTCCGATCTGCTGGCCGAGAACACCGGGCTGTCCGGCGAAGCGGCCGACCACCTGCAGTCGGTGGTGGCCGAATGGCAACTGCTGGCCGACCTGTCGTTCAGCGACTTCCTGCTCTGGGTGCCGGTGGCCGAGAGCGTCCAGCCCGACGGCGGCGACTTCGTCTGCGTCGCGCAGGCCCGGCCGACCACCGCACCGACCGCTCATCCCGAGGACGTGGTCGGCAGCCGGTTCACCGTCGACGAGCACCCGCAGCTCGAACGCGCGATGCGCGAGGTGAAGATCAGCCGCGAGGAGGACCCGCACTGGTACCGCGACCTGCCGATGCGGCGGGAAGCGATCCCGGTGACCTTCGGCAAGCAGGTGATCGCGGTGCTCAGCCGCGAGACGAACCTGGCCTCGCCCCGGGTGCCGAGCCCGTTGGAGATCGCCTATCTCGGCAGCGCGGCCGACCTGTGCCAGATGATCGCCGACGGCAGCTTCCCGGCCGACGGCACGCTCACCGACGTGCACACCAGCCCGCGCGTCGGCGACGGGCTGATCCGGCTCGACCAGTCGGGCACCGTGGTCTTCGCCAGTCCGAACGGGCTGTCCGCCTATCACCGGATGGGCTACGAGTCCGATCTGGTCGGCGTGCGGCTCGCGCCGCTGACCCGCTCGCTGATCCGCGACCCGTTCGACGCCACCGAGGTCTCCCACCGGATCATCGACGCGCTCGACGGCAAGCCGGGGTCGCGCACCGAGGCCGACTCCCGCCGCGGCGCGGTCGTGCTGTTCCGCGCGCTGCCGTTGCGCCCCGCCGGGCAGCCGGCCGGTGCGCTGGTGCTCGTCCGCGACGTGACCGAGGTGAAGCGGCGTGATCGCGCGCTGCTGTCGAAGGACGCGACGATCCGCGAGATCCACCACCGCGTGAAGAACAACCTGCAGACCGTGGCCGCGCTGCTGCGGTTGCAGTCGCGGCGCACGGCCAGCGACGAGGCCAGGCTGGCGCTCGGCGAGTCGGTGCGGCGGGTGTCGTCGATCGCGATGGTGCACGAGGCGCTGTCCATGTCCGTCGACGAGCGGGTCGACCTGGACCAGCTGCTGGACAACGTGCTGCCGATGGTCGGTGAGGTGGCCACCGCCGAGGCGCAGGTGACGCTGTCGCGGACCGGCACGTTCGGCGTGGTGGTCGCCGAGATCGCCACCCCGCTGGTGATGGTGGTCGCCGAGCTGGTGCAGAACGCGGTCGGGCACGCCTTCCCCGGCGGACGGCCGGGCAAGGTGCAGATCTCCGCCGAGCGGTCGGCGCGCTGGCTGGACATCGTGATCAGCGACGACGGCCAGGGCCTGCCGCAGGGCTTCTCACTGGAGCGCGCGGACGGCCTCGGTTTGCAGATCGTGCGAACGCTCATCGAATCCGAGCTGCGCGGCTCGCTTTCGCTGCGCCCCGGCCGCGCGGCCGAGGGTGGCGGCCGTCGCGGCACGGAAGCCGCGCTGCGCATCCCGTTGTCGCGCCGCCTCTGAGCGGGCGAGGGACCCCGGAAACACTTGAGGGCGGGCACCTGAGACGGTGCCCGCCCTCAAACGTGTTGGCGGAGGGACTCGATGGTCCCTGGCGGCCGTGGCGCCGGCGGATGTGGCGGGCGTCGGCCGCGGGTGGTGCTGGAGAGATAAATCAGGCGTTGGTGCGCGTGCCGATGTGCGCACGGCGACGCTTGAGCGCGCGTCGCTCGTCTTCGCTCATCCCGCCCCACACGCCGGCATCCTGCCCGCTGGCCAAAGCCCAGGCCAGGCAATCGGAAGCGACGGTGCAACGGTGGCACACGGCCTTCGCCGCGGCTACCTGGGAGATGGCAGGACCGCTGGTCCCCACGGGGAAGAACAGCTCGGGGTCCTCGTCTCGGCAGGCCGCGTCGTGGCGCCAGTCCATTTTACTGAGCTCCTTCATGATGGCGCGGCAGTCCGCGCCACAGTCGTCATGGCGGTCGTTTTTTGGGGTGCTTGTGAATGCTTTCACGAAGACCCGTTTTCGACAAGAGTTTTCTGCGGATCGGTGAGTCACCTCACCCGGCCGGGCGACTAGCCTGACCTGCGGTTTCAGTCCGAAACTGGCCGCTGGACGGAAGGGGAGATGCGGTGAACGGAGGTTTCCGATCGACGAACGGCACCAACCACTTTGCCGCGCACGATCACCAGCTCCGTGACACCGGCCGCGGTGACCGTCACACCATCACCGTCAGCACATCCGGCACGCTGAGAAACTCCACACTGCTTCGCTGACCCATCAGGTCACCGTCCACCTGGAAGTTTACCGGCTCGTCGGCGTCTATGCGCACTATCGCCAGGTCATCGTGACGCAGCAAACGCTTGCCCCGGTGCCTGCTCCGCGTGCGCAGCGCCTGTCTGGCCTGGTTGAGCACGGTCGGCATGGCCATGCTCCGAAGGGCGAACAATCCCAGTCCGCTGTCGAAGGAGCACTCGGTGTTCAGGTGCACCGGGCGGTCCCCGAGATAGGTCCACGGATCGGTGTTGGAGACGAACGCGGTGCGCACCGCGGTGGGTTCCGCGCCCGGCACCCGCACGGTCAGCGGCGGGCGGCCGTGCGGCGGGCGGAAGTAGCAGGCGAGCGCCATCCGGGTGTAGAGCGCCGGGCTGGCGCGCTTGCCGCGGCGCTTCTCCACCCCGGCCACCACGTCGGCGTCCCAGCCGAGCCCGGCGTTGAAGGTGAACCAGCGGCCGTCGGCGAGGCCGAGCCCCACCCGGCGGGTGCGCTCGTGCTCGATCGCCTGCAGCAGTTGGTAGGTCGCCTCGACCGGATCCCTCGGCAGGCCGAGCGCGCGGGCGAACACGTTCGCCGAGCCGCCGGGCACCACGCCAAGCGCCGGCACCCGGTGCGCCCCGCCGGGCACGCCGTGGTTGTCCGCCAGCAAGCCGTTGACGACCTCGTTGACCGTGCCGTCGCCGCCGTGGGCGACCACCAGCTCGATACCGTCGCGGGCGGCCGAGCGGGCCACCGCGAGCGCGTGACCGCGGTAGTCGGTCTCGACCACGTCGAGCTTCACCTCGCTGGCCAGCGCGTGCGCGAGCACGTCCCGGCCACCGGGGGTGGTCGCGGTGGCCTGCGGGTTGACGATCAGTACTGCGCGCACTACCGCAGGGTAGGTCAGAAACGCACGGGTTCCGACCGTCAGCGGGAAGCTGCGAGCCTCGTCACTGTGCCGGCTGGCCTCCTTCTCGATCGGCGTGGACCAACGCTCGTCGTGACAAGTGCACCCCGGGACCGCCCGGCTCATCAGACGACACCCAGATCTTGACCTGTGCGGCGCCCGGGCGAAAACGGCCGACCGGGTGGCATAACATCGAATGTGTTCACGCACGGTCACCCGTCTCGATTGGACACTGTTCGGCAGGGTCCGCACCGGCGCCGTGCCCCGTTCCGGCAGTACGGAAGGTGCAGTTCACGTGCCGTTCGCCGACAAGATCCAGCCGGCGCCGCGTGAGGTACGCCTCGCCGGTGCGCTCACCGCGATCCCCGGTCTGGCCTCGGTGGTGATCGCGGTGATCCTGCTGGTGAGCGCCTTCGGGGCGGAGGGGGCCAGGGCGAGCAACATCTACGCCGAGGCCGGGTACTACGCCGTGCTCGGCGCCGGGACCATGGCCTGCGGCATCGGCCTGCTGCTGGGGCACACGTGGGCGCGCTCGCCGTCGGTGGTGGTCGCGCTGATGGTGGTCGGCATCGGCTGGTACACCGCCGGCCCGTCGGGACGGCCCGGCTACGGGGTGCCGCTGATCATCGGTGGCCTGCTCGTGGTGGTGCTGCTGTTCCGCCGCCCGTCCCGCGCGTGGGTGCTGGGCATGGCCGAGGGCGAAGACGAGGCGGAGGCGTCCGAGCGCGATGCCGAACGCCGCCGCCGCGGTCGGGACAGCTAGAGGCTCTCGGCCAGCTTGCGCAGTGGCTCGTCGGCGAGGCGGTGCACGGTCCACTCGTCCATCGGCTCGGCGCCCAGCGCGCGGTAGAACTCCACCGCCGGGTTCCAGTCGAGCACGGACCACTCCAGGCGCCCGTAGCCCTGCCGCACGCACTCCTCGGCGAGCGTGGCGAGCAGCGCCTTGCCCAGTCCGGTGCCGCGGTGCTCCGGCCGCACGTAGAGGTCTTCCAGGTAGATGCCGTGCACCCCGCGCCAGGTGGAGAAGTTCAGGAACCACAGGGTGAAGCCGGCGATCTCCCCACCGGACTCGGCGACGTGGCCGAACACCGCGGGCCGCTCGCCGAACAGGGCGGTGTGCAGCTGCGCGGCTTCCAGGTGGCACTCCTCCGGCGCCTTCTCGAACTCGGCGAGGTCGTGGACCAGGCCGACCACAGCGTCCACATCGGACTCTCGGACGCGGCGGATGGTGAACTGCGACAAAGGTTTTCCTTTCGGGGTGTGCTCAGTGGGGCGGGATGTTCAGGTGACGCAACTGCGGCACGCCGCGTTCGTCACCGAGTTCGGTGAGCCCGGCGGGTTCGAGGGCGAACCGCACGCCTTCGGTGGCCGCGAGTTCGAGCCAGCGCGCCACCAGCACGCGGCTGAAGTGCCCGTGCCCCACCAGCACCACCGGGCGTTCGGCCAGCAGCGTTCGGACCCTGGCCAGCAAGCGATCGGCGCGCGCGGTGACCGCTCCGGCGGTTTCGCCGTTCGGCATCGGGTGCGACCAGACGGTCCAGCCGGGCACCGTCTCGCGGATCTCCGCGGTGGTGATGCCCTCGTAGTCGCCGTAGTCCCATTCGGCTAGGTCCTCGGTGACCTCCGACACGGTGAGCCCGGCGAGTTCGGCGGTGTTCAGCGCGCGCCGTCGCGGGCTCGACAGCACCTCGGCCGGTTCGCCCGGCAGCCGCTCCGCCAGCGTCCGGCCCGCGGATCTGGCCTGCTCACGGCCGGTTTCGGTGAGCGGGAGATCGGTCCGGCCGGTGTGCTTGCCCTGCGCCGACCATTCGGTCTGGCCGTGCCGCAGTAGGAAGAAGGGGTGTGCCACAGGTTGGAATATAGCCGCCGATGTGCTTCGCTACTCGCGAGTAACAACGGAGGTGAACCGATCGTGCGGACCTATCCGATGTGGCGGTCGCTGGCCGCCAGGCCGGGCGGCAAGCTGCTCTTCTCGGCCGCGATGTGCCTGCGTGTGCCGTACTTCCGCACGGTACTGCCGCACGTCCGCGACCTACGGCCCGGCCGGTGCGAGGTGTCCGCCCCGAACTGGTGGGGAGTCCACAATCACCTCAAGACCTTCCACGCGATCGCGGCGTGCAACCTCGCCGAGATCGCGATGGGCATGCTCGCCGAGGCGACCGTGCCGCCGACGCACCGCTGGCTGCCCAAGGGCATGTCGGTGGAGTACGTGGCGAAGGCGGAGACCGGGCTGACCGCGGTCGCGGAACTGGCGGAGATCCCGGAGTTCGGCGACGAGGGCGCCGAGGTCGGCGTACCGGTGGTGATCCGCGACAAGGCGGGCAAACCGGTGGTCACCGCCACGATCACCATCTGGGTCACGAGGAAACCGGGTCACCGATAAGTGACGGCTCCACGCAGTTCCTCGTAGCGCGCCATGCACGCTTCGTAGGTGGGCAGCCTGCCTTCGGCGGCCATCTGCGCCAGCGTCGGCGCGTCACGGTCCTTTTCGGACAGAATGGGCTCCAGGTCGGTTGGCCACGGCAGCCCCAGTTCCGGGTCCATCGGGTTCACCCCGTGCTCGGCGGTGGGATTGAAGCCGGTGGAGCACAGGTACGTCATCGCGGTGTCGTCCTCGAGCGCGGCGAAGGCGTGGCCGATGCCCTCCGGCAAGTAGACCGCGCGCTGGTCTTCGGCGTCCATCCGCACCGCGTCCCACGCGCCGAAGGTGGGGGAGCCGACGCGGAGGTCGACCGCCACGTCGAGCAGGGCGCCGCGCGAGCAGTGGATGTACTTCGCCTGCCCCGGCGGGGTGTCGGCGAAGTGGATGCCGCGGATGGTGCCGCGCCGCGAGGTGCTGAAGTTCGTCTGCGCGAGGTGCAGCGGGTGGCCGACCGCTTCGAGGAATACCTCTTCCTGGAACGGCGCGGCGAACAGACCGCGGTGATCGGGGAATTGAGGCGGGGTGAACTCGAAGCAATCCCGCACGGCCAACTGGCGCACCTGCATGGCCACAGCTTAGTGGTCACCATCGGAAGTTCTTCGGGGACTCGACGGCCAGCGGAAACCTGGATCCGCCGATACCCGCGAAGGACTTCCGACGGCAACCACCGAGGGCAGGGCTTCCCAATCCGGACGGACGTCTTGCTAAAACCCCTTCCGCCAAGGGAAAACCCCTGAATATGTGACATCAACCGCACCAGGGGGCCACAACCACCAACCGGCCTGCCACACTGTCCGGACCGCCGCGTCCGCGGTTCCCCCGCCGGGGAGCCGGACCAGATGCAGCCTCACCACGGGCATCGACGGACGCCTCGCCCGGTCGTAGGCGCTACCGCGCTGGACAGCCGCGCTCGAGGAGCCCAAGCAACCCAGGGACGGCGTCCGCCGTTTCCCTGTTCGAAGTCCCGGGAGAAAAGTCCAGTGACCTACGCACCAGTCGAAGGTTCGGTTTCCGGTGAAGACGGAACCATGACGGGAAAAGCCATGAACGAAGACAGCACGCCGGTGACCGACGAGGAGATCTTTATCGGTCATGAAGGCGGAAAGCTCTCCGTCGCCGCCCGGCGTCCGATCTCGGTCGCGCGTGACCTGTCGATCGCCTACACGCCCGGCGTGGCCAAGGTCAGCCGCGCCATCGCCGAGGACACCGCGCTCGCGCGGCGCTACACCTGGGCCGAGCGGCTGGTCGTGGTGGTCAGCGACGGCACCGCCGTGCTGGGCCTCGGCGACATCGGCCCGAGCGCCTCGCTGCCGGTGATGGAGGGCAAGTCGGTCCTGTTCAAGACCTTCGCCGACCTCGACTCGATCCCGCTGGTGCTCAACACCACCGACGTGGACGAGATCGTCGAGACGCTGGTCCGGCTGCGCCCGTCCTACGGTGCGGTGAACCTGGAGGACATCGCGGCGCCGCGCTGCTTCGAGCTGGAGGACAAGCTCAAGGCCGCGCTCGACTGCCCGGTCATGCACGACGACCAGCACGGCACCGCGATCGTGGCGCTGGCCGCGCTGCGCGGGGCGAACCTGGTGCTCGACAAGAACCTCGCCGACCAGCGGGTGGTGATCTCCGGGGCCGGCGCGGCCGGTGTGGCCTGCGCGCGGATCCTGCAGGCCGCCGGCATCGGCGAGGTGACCGTGCTGGACTCGAAGGGCATCATCCACGAGGGTCGCGACGGGCTGAACTCGGTGAAGCAGGGGCTGGCTTCGTCGACCAACGCCAGCGGGCTCACCGGCGGGCTGCCCGAGGCCATCCGCGGCGCCGACGTGTTCCTGGGGCTGTCGGGTTCCACCATCGAGGAGGAGCTGCTGGCCACCATGGCCGGTGACTCGATCGTGTTCGCACTGTCCAATCCGGACCCGGAGATCCACCCGGACGTGGCCGCCAAGTACGCCTCGATCGTGGCCACCGGGCGCAGCGACTTCCCGAACCAGATCAACAACGTGCTGGCCTTCCCCGGCGTGTTCCGCGGGGCGCTGGACTCGGGTGCGCGGGCGATCACCGAGCGGATGAAGATCGCCGCCGCGGACGCCATCGTCGCGGTCGCCTCGGACGACCTCGGCCCGGACCGCATCGTGCCGAGCCCGCTCGACCCGCGGGTCGCCCTCGAAGTGGCCGCCGCGGTCGCGAAGGCCGCCGGCGAGGACGGCGTCGACTCCTGAGTTGCCCTTTACGCCCAACGGGGCGCCGCTCGGGGTGAGCGGCGCCCCGTTTGGTGTCAGAGGGTGGGGAGCAGGTCGGCGAGGGTGTGGCGGGGGAGATCGATCAGGCGGTAGGGGTGCAGCGCCGGATCCACCCCGGGCACGTTCGCGAGCCGGGCGTGGGCCCGGGTCAGGGGGACGGCGGGGGAGTCGACCAGGTCGGCGACCACCACCGCGTGCTTGTTGTCCGGCAGGCTCCGCAGCAGTTTCAGCTGGTACTTCCGGCTCACCAGCGCGTGCAGGTCGGCCTGCGCGGCGGCGTTGACCAGGTCCGGGTGCGAGTTCGGCACCAGGATCGCCAGCCGTGACGCGTTGGCCGCCAGCAGGACGCGCAGCAGCCACGGGCCCGGGTCCCCGCGCAGGTCGAAGGCCAGCGCCTCGCCGTTGATCGGCTTCGACCAGTCCGCGCGCGCCGTTTCCACCACCGGCCGGCCGGCGATCTCGCGCACGCGGTCCATCAGCGCCGTGCCACCGGCGGAGGACTCCACCGACTGCGGGCCGTGCGTGTAGATGCCCTGCTTGACCTTCTGCTTGCGCGCGCGAGCGGTCGGCTGGCAGACGTACAGGTCCGCGCTCGCGCCGATCGCCTGCGCGCCGTGGTAGGAGTGGAAGTCCGGCAGGATCGCCTCGAAGGTCAGCCCCAGTCGCAGCAGCTCCTGCTGCACCTGCGCGCCGAGCGCGGGATGTCGCGGGCTGTACCCGTAGGCCAGCAGCAGTCTGCCCAGCGGCGGATCCGCCAGCGCCTCCACCCCGCGCGCGGCGAACAGGCCCATGCCCTCCGGCGTGTACGGCGGATCGCTGAACACCAGGTCCGCGCTGCCGAGGGCGGCGTGTGGCAGGCCGACCCGCAGATCGGCGTGCAGCGTGCGGATCGCGCCTCCGGAGTGCTCGTCCACATAGGCCAGCACGCGCTCGTCGAGATCGACCACGGTCAGCTCGGCTTCGGGCCGCAGCGCGTGCACGGCCAGCGAGGTGAGGTCGTGGTCACCGAGGAACAGCAGCCTGCCCAGCTCGTACTGTGCGCCGAGCCACACCGCGCGCCGCACCACGGTTTCCGCGGTGGCCTGGACGTGGTCCAGCGCGGGCAGCGGCGGGGGCACGCGCTCGATCAGCCGCGACATCTCCGCCAGCAGCTCGGGCGCGTTTTTCTCGGTACGCGGCCGGAAATCGGCATACGCCGCCGCGGCGGACGGTCGCAGCCGTAGTGCATCCCCGTCGCGTTCGAGGTCGTCTCCGAGCGATTCCAGCAGTTCTTCCACACTCCGGCGGGGCGCCGCGGCCCGCCGGACCAGCTCGTCGAACCGGATCCAGCCGTCTCCGAGAAGGGCGATCGCCGTGCGCAGCGGCCGCTGCCGCACGCCGTGGGACGACAGGACCTCGTTCAGTGAACTCACGACGCACAACATATGGAATGCCGTGCCGCCGGCTTTGATCTGGGCTAGGGTTTTTCGACCTGTGGACCCTCCAGGGTCGGGATGGGAGTGCCACGTGGCAATCGAGTTCCAGGGCGTGACGAAGAAGTACCCGGACGGGACCGTCGCGGTCGACAACCTCAGTCTCACGGTGGAGGACGGCACCATCACCGTGTTCGTCGGGCCGTCCGGCTGCGGCAAGACCACTTCGCTGCGGATGATCAACCGCATGGTGGAGCCGACTTCGGGCACCGTGCTGCTGGACGGCAAGGACGTCTGCGACTCGCCGCCGGCGCAACTGCGCCGCGGCATCGGGTACGTCATCCAGCACGCCGGCCTCTTTCCACATCGGACAGTGCTGGACAACGTGGCCACCGTGCCGCTGCTGTCCGGCTGGGGCAAGGCGAAGGCGCGCGACCGCGCGGCCGAGCTGCTGGAGACCGTCGGCCTGCCGTCGGAGCTGGGCAAGCGGTACCCGGCGCAGCTTTCCGGTGGTCAGCAGCAACGCGTCGGCGTGGCGCGGGCGCTCGCCGCCGACTCGCCGGTGCTGCTGATGGACGAGCCGTTCTCCGCGGTGGACCCGATCGTGCGCGAGGGCCTGCAGGACGAGCTGCTCCGCCTCCAGCAGCAGCTCGGCAAGACCATCGTTTTTGTCACGCACGACATCGACGAAGCCGTCCGCCTCGGCGACAAGGTCGCGGTGATGCGGGTGGGCGGCAAGCTCGCCCAGTACGGCACGCCGTCGGACGTGCTGCGACACCCGGTCGACGACTTCGTGGCCTCCTTCGTCGGCAAGGACCGCGGTTACCGCGGCCTGTCCTTCCTGACTTCGGAAGACGTGCGGATCGATCCGATCGAGACGGTCGACGTCGGCAGCGTGCCCGGCGAGGGCGCCACCTGGCGGATCGCGGTGAACGAGCAGGGCGAACCCCGCGGCTGGCTGCCACCGAATTCCACTGTGGACGGTGAGCTGGCGGAGAGCGACCTGGTCGCGGGCGGTTCCCTGTACCAGAAGGGCACTCCGGTGCGCGGCGCGCTCGACGCTGCCCTGTCCTCCCCGGCCAGCCTCGGCGTGGTGGTCGACGACGACGGCCGGGTGATCGGCGCGGTGACCGCTCGCCAGGTGCTGGACGTGATCGAGCAGCACCCGCAGGGAGCGGCCGGATAGGGGGCGGGGCCATGGGCGAGTTCTTCGACGAGCTGGGTCGTTACCTGTCCAGCGCCAACAACCGCGCGCAACTGCTGCAGAACCTGCTCGAGCACATCTATCTCGCCCTGCTGCCACTGGTGTTCGGCGTGGTGCTGGCGGTGGCGGTCGGCTGGGCGGGCAAGCGATGGAAGGCCGCGCGCCGGGTGGCGATGGTGGTGTCGAACCTGCTCTACACGATTCCGTCGCTGGCGTTGTTCGTGGTGATCCCCGGCCTGATCGGGACGAAGATCCTGGACAGCATCAACGTTGTCGTGGCGCTGACCATCTACACCACCGCGCTGCTGGTGCGCCCGGTGCTGGACGCGCTGGATTCGGTGTCCCCGCCGGTGATCGCGGCCGCCACCGCGATCGGGTACCAGCCGGTTCGCCGCTTCTTCACCGTCGAGCTGCCGCTGGCGGTGCCGGTGTTCGCCGCGGGCGTGCGCGTCGGTGCGGTGAGCAACATCAGCCTGGTCAGCGTCGGCGCGCTGATCGGCACCGGCGGCCTCGGGGTGTTGTTCACCGACGGTTTCCAGCGCGAGTACTTCTCGCCGATCGTGGTCGGCATCGTGCTCACGCTGCTGCTGGCGCTGGTGACCGACCTGCTGCTGGTGTGGCTGCTCCGGGTGAGCACGCCATGGCAGCGGGCCACCGCCAAACCGGCGGCCGACGTGACCGCGGGGGGTGCGGGATGAACGAGATCTTCAGCTGGTTCGGCGATCCGGCCAACTGGCAGGGCGTGGACGGGGTGCCGAACCGGCTCGCCGAGCACGTCGGCTACGTGTTGCTGGCGCTGGTGATCGCGCTGGTCATCGCGGTTCCGCTGGGCCTGTTTGTCGGGCACACCGGGCGCGGCGCGGTGGTGCTGGTGGCCGGCAGCAACTCGATCCGCGCGCTGCCCACGCTCGGCCTGGTCACCTTTCTCTTCCTGCTGTTCACAGTGGAGGGTCCGGCGACCACGATCGCGCTGGTGGTGCTGGCCATTCCGCCGATCCTCGCCGGGACCTACGCCGGGTTGCAGGCCACCGACCACGGGGTGGTCGACGCCGCGCAGGGCGTCGGAATGACCGGCTGGCAGCGGTTGTGGAAGGTGGAGGTGCCGATCTCGCTGCCGCTGGTGCTCGGCGGCGTGCG
Organism: Amycolatopsis sp. YIM 10; assembly: GCF_009429145.1. Taxonomy (GTDB): domain Bacteria; phylum Actinomycetota; class Actinomycetes; order Mycobacteriales; family Pseudonocardiaceae; genus Amycolatopsis. The sequence goes on from NZ_CP045480.1 coordinate 1,143,282, forward strand.
CAACGCGGTGCTGCAGCTGGTGGCGACCGCGGCGGTGGCGGCCTACGTCGGGCTCGGTGGCCTCGGCCGGTTCCTGCTCGACGGGCTGGCGGTGTTCGACTACGGCAAGGTGGTCGCCGGTGCGGTGCTGACCGCGTTGCTGGCCATCGCGCTGGACCTGGTTTTCGCGGGCCTGCAACGGGCCGTGGTGCCGAAGGGAGTCCGGCTGGCCGCGTTGGCCGCCGGGAAGCAGGCCAAGGCGGCGGGAGGCAGCCAGTGAAGCGGCGGCTCGGAGTTCTGCTGGCGGTGATCGCGCTGCTCACCACCGCCTGCGGCAATCCGTTCGAAGGCGGCGCCGAGGGCGGCCCGACCGGCGAGATCATCATCGGCGCCTCGGACGTTGGCGAAAGCCTGCTGCTGGCGCAGATCTACGCGGGTGCGCTGCGCAACGCCGGGGCGGAGAACGTCACCGTGCGGCCGCCGGTGGGCAGCCGCGAGGTGGTGGTCAAGGCGTTGCAGGACCGGTCGCTGTCGGTGGTGCCCGACTACTCCGGCAACCTGCTGCGGTACTTCGACAAGAACACCGGGGCGACCACCTCCGAGGACGTCTACGCCGAGCTGCGGCAGAAGCTGCCCGCCGGGTTCGAGGTGCTCGACCAGGCACCCGCCGAGGACAAGGACCTCCTGGTGGTGCGCAAGGAACTCGCCGACTCCGGGGTACGGACCTTCTCCGATCTCGGGCGGCGCTGCGGTGAGCTGGTCTTCGGCGGACCGGGGCAGTGGAGCGACCGGTGGAAGGAGAAGATCAAGACGCTCTACGGCTGCGAGTTCAAGGAGATCCGGACCACCGACACCGGCGGTCCGGTGACCGTGGCCGCGTTGCGTTCGGGCGAGATCCAGGTGGCGGACCTGTTCAGCACGTCATCGACGATCACCGCCAACGGTTTTGTGCCGCTGGAGGACGACAAGTCGATGTTCCCCGCGCAGAACATCGTGCCGCTGGTGGCCAAGGGCACGCTGAACGAGCGCGAGACGAAGGCGCTCAACGACGTTTCCGCCGTGCTGACCACCGAGAAGCTGACCCGGTTGAACGTGGAGTTCAGCGAGGAAAAGCAGAACCCGCTCGACATAGCCGAGAAGTTCTTGCGAGACAACGGATTGGCCAGCTAGGTGCTGTCCGGCGAGCAGCCTCACCGGACAGCGCCTAGAGACGATCGAACGCCGGTGCGTAGTGGAACGTGCCGGTGAGGTCCTTCGAGTAGGTCGTCAGCGGGCGCACCTGGAAGTACGGCTCCCAGTCCGGAGTGGACGGTGTGATGCCGAATTCCGCGGCGGGCGCGAAGCCGAACCGGGAGTAGTAGCCGGGGGAGCCGAGCAGCACGATCGCCGGCAGGTCCAGTGCGTCCGCGGCGGCGATCACCGCGTGCATCAGCGCCGAGCCGACGCCGGTGGACTGGAGTTCCGGCAGCACGCCCAGCGGCCCGAGGCCGACCGGGCCCGGGGTGCTCCCGATCCGCGCGTGGCTGCAGCAGACGTGCCCGGCGATCCGGCCGTCGATCTCCGCGACCAGCGACAACGCCGGGAGCAGGTCGCCGTCCGCGCGGAGTTCGCCGACCAGCTTCGCCTCCACCGTTTCCGCACCGGGTGCATCCGGCTTGGCGAACGCGGCATCGTGCACCACCCGGATGGCGGCGTCGTCGGCGTCGGTCCCACGGCGGATCAGCATGCGCCGAACCCTGCCGCAGGCCGCTGAAGCGGGCAACCGCGTGGTAGTCCCTACTTTCGTCGGCGGCCGTTCGAGTAGCCACATACTCCGTGGGAAAGTTGATTTCAAGGTCTACCTTCGGGGGAATCTCGGACTTACGCTCTCATGCGTGCGACAGAGGGTGAAGATCCTTTCACCCACCGCGCACAGCTCCGTTCCCCGGTAACCCCCTTCGACTGCCCGTCGCTCCGCGCGGCGGGTCGGCGAACCCTGCCCATGGGAGGACCCAGATGAGCAAGCGCAGACCAATGGCCGCGCTAGGCCTGGCGGCCGGTGTCGCCGTGCTGACCGTGCTCGGCGGCACCACCGCCACCGCGGCACAGGAAGGCACGGTCGTCGACGCGAACAGCGCCGACGCGGTACCTGGCAGCTACATCGTGGTGCTCAAGGACGGTGTGTCGGCGCAGTCGGTGGAGGGCACGGCCAAGAACGTGCTCAACCGGCACGGCGGCACGCTGGACCGGCTGTTCAACGCGAGCGTGCGCGGCTACTCCGCGAACATGAGCGAGACGCAGGCGAAGCGGGCGGCGGCCGACTCGTCGGTGGCCTACGTGGAGCAGAACAAGGTGATGCGGGCCAGCGCCGACCAGCTGAACCCGCCGTCCTGGGGGCTCGACCGGATCGACCAGCGCAACCTGCCGCTGGACCAGAAGTACAGCTACAGCACCGACGCGGCCAACGTCACCGCGTACATCATCGACACCGGCATCCTCACCACGCACAACGACTTCGGCGGCCGGGCCACGCACGGCTACGACTTCGTCGACAACGACAACAACGCCACCGACTGCCAGGGCCACGGCACGCACGTCGCGGGCACCGTCGGCGGCACCGCGCACGGCGTGGCCAAGGCGGCCAAGCTGGTCGCCGTCCGCGTGCTGAACTGCAGCGGTTCCGGCACCACCGCCGGCGTCATCGCCGGTGTGGACTGGGTGACCGCCAACGCGGCCAAGCCCGCGGTCGCCAACATGAGCCTCGGCGGCGGCGCTTCGACCACTTTGGACAACGCGGTCCGCAACTCGGTCGCCTCCGGCGTCACCTACGGCCTCGCCGCCGGCAACGACACCGGCGCCAACGCGTGCAACACCTCGCCGGCGCGCACCAAGGAAGCCATCACCGTCGGCTCGACCACCAACACCGACGCGCGCTCGAGCTTCTCGAACATCGGTGACTGCCTGGACATCTTCGCGCCCGGCAGCGGCATCACCTCGGCGTGGATCGGCGGCAACACCGCCACCAACACGATCAGCGGCACCTCGATGGCCACCCCGCACGTGGTCGGCGGCGCGGCGCTGTACCTGGCGGCGAACCCGGCGGCCACCCCGGCGCAGGTCTCCGCCGCGCTGGTCGCCAACGGCACCAAGGACAAGGTGACCAACCCGGGCACCGGCTCGCCGAACGTGCTGCTCTACACCGGGACCGGCACGCCGGACCCGGAGCCGACGCCGTGCGCGACCACCGCGAACGCCACCGATGTGTCCATTCCGGACGCTCCGGCGGCCGCGGTGACCAGCTCCATCACCGTTGCCCAGTGCGCGCGCAACGCCAGCGCCACCACCAAGGTCGACGTGCAGATCAAGCACTCCTACCGCGGTGACCTGGTGATCGACCTGCTCGCGCCGGACGGCACCGCGTACCGCGTGAAGAACTCGAACAACGACTCGGGCGACGACCTGAACGCCAGCTACACCGTCAACGCTTCCTCGGAAGCCGCCAACGGCGTGTGGAAGCTGCGGGTGCAGGACGTCTACCGGGCGGACACCGGGTACCTCGACAGCTGGACCCTGACCGTCTGATCCATCACTGAACGCCCGAGTGGGGCATGACTCGCGACGAACGCGAGTCATGCCCCACTCGTGGCATCCGCCTGTCGGCTCAGCTGAAGGCCTTGGCGATGATCGCCTTCTGCTCCACCTCGTGCACCTTGGACGAACCCGCCGACGGCGCCGCCATCGGACGGCGTGCCGCCACTTCGAGGCCCCCGAAGGTCTCCGGGAACTTCCGCGGCAGGTTCAGCCCGAAGAACGGCCAGGCACCCTGGTTCTCCGGCTCCTCCTGGACCCACATGATCGACGAAGCCGCCGTGTACCGCTCCACCGCGGCCAGCAGCTTCTTCTTCGGCAGCGGGTAGTACTGCTCGACCCGGACCAGCGCGACGTCGGTGATGCCCTGCTTCTCGCGCTCGGCGAGCAGCTCCCAGTACATCTTGCCCGAGGTCAGCAGCACCTTCCGGACCTTGCCGGGGTCGATGTCGCCGTCGTCGATCACGGACATGAACTTCGACTGCTCGGTGAACTCCTCGATGGACGACTTCACCGCCTTGTCGCGCAGCAGGCGCTTGGGGGTGAAGACCACCAGCGGCCGGTTCACGCCGTCGAGGGCGTGGCGGCGCAGCAGGTGGAAGTAGTTCGCCGGGGTCGAGGGCACCGACACGGTCATCGAACCCTCGGCGCACAGCTGCAGGAACCGCTCGATGCGGCCGGAGGTGTGGTCCGGGCCCTGGCCCTCGTGGCCGTGCGGCAGCAGCAGCACCACGTCGGAGAGCTGGCCCCACTTGGCCTCACCGGAGGAGATGTACTCGTCGATGACGGTCTGCGCGCCGTTGACGAAGTCGCCGAACTGGGCTTCCCACATCACCAGCGCGTCGGAGTTGGCCACCGAGTAGCCGTACTCGAAGCCGACCGCCGCGTACTCGGACAGCGCCGAGTCGTAGATCATCACGCGGCCCTGGTTCTCGGCCAGGTGCTGCAGCGGGGAGTACTCCTCGCCGGTCTTGCGGTCGATGAACACCGAGTGCCGCTGGGTGAAGGTGCCGCGGCGGGAGTCCTGACCGGACAGCCGCACCAGCTTGCCCTCCAGCGCCAGCGAGCCGAACGCCAGCAGCTCGCCGAAGGCCCAGTCGATGCCGCCTTCGCGGGACATCTTGTGGCGGCGCTCCATCACCGGCTTGACGCGCGGGTGCGGGGTGAAGCCCTCCGGCACGTTGACGAACGCGTCGCCGATGTGCTCGAGAACGTCCTTGGAGATGGCCGTCGGCACCTTCGCGGGCACCTGCTGCTCCTCCTCGACCGAGGGGCTCGCCTTGACCGGGTGCTTCTCCAGCTCGCGGACCTCGTTGAAGACGTGCTCCAGCTGGCTGGAGAAGTCCCGCAGCGCGGCCTCGGCCTCTTCCACGGAGATGTCCCCGCGGCCGATCAGCGATTCGGTGTAGGTCTTCCGCACGCTGCGCTTGGTGTCGATGATGTCGTACATCGCCGGCTGCGTCATCGACGGGTCGTCGCCCTCGTTGTGCCCGCGGCGGCGGTAGCAGATGAGGTCGATCACCACGTCCTTGTTGAACGCCTGGCGGTAGTCCACGGCCAGCTTGGCCACCCAGTGCGCGGCCTCCGGGTCGTCGCCGTTGACGTGGAAGACCGGCGCGCCGATCATCTTCGCCACGTCGGTGGCGTACTGCGAGGACCGCGAGTTCTCCGGCGCGGTGGTGAAGCCGACCTGGTTGTTGATGATCAGGTGCACTGTGCCGCCGGTGCGGTAACCGCGCAGCAGCGCCAGGTTCAGCGTCTCGGCGACCACGCCCTGACCGGCGAACGCCGCGTCGCCGTGCAGCAGCACCGGCAGCACGGTGAAGCCCTCGCCGCCCTTGTCGAGGATGTCCTGCTTGGCGCGGACGATGCCCTCGAGCACCGGGTCGACCGTCTCCAGGTGCGACGGGTTCGCGGTCAGCGAGACCTTGGTCTCCCCGTCGCCGAACATGCGGAAGTACTTGCCCTCGGCACCGAGGTGGTACTTCACGTCACCGGAGCCGTGTGCCTGGCCGGGGTCGAGATTGCCCTCGAACTCCTGGAAGATCTGCGAGATCGGCTTGCCGACGATGTTGGCCAGCACGTTCAGCCTGCCGCGGTGCGGCATGCCGATGACGACCTCGTCCAGCTCGTACTCGGCGGCCTTGTCCAGCACGGTGTCCAGCAGCGGGATGGTGGTCTCGCCGCCTTCGAGGGAGAACCGCTTCTGACCGACGTACTTGGTCTGCAGGAAGGTCTCGAAGGCCTCGGCCGCGTTCAGCTTGGACAGCACGTACTTCTGCACGGCGGGATCCGGCTTCTCGTGCGGGATCTCCACGCGGTCCTGGATCCACCGGCGCTCGTCGGGGTCGATGATGTGCGTGTACTCGATGCCGACCGTGCGGCAGTACGAGTTGCGCAGCACACCGAGGATGTCGCGGAACTTCATCCGCTCCTGGCCGGCGAACCCGCCCACCGGGAACTCGCGGTCCAGGTCCCACAGGGTGAGCCCGTGGGTGAGCACGTCGAGGTCCTCGTGGCGCCGCTGGCGGTAGTTCAGCGGGTCGGTGTCGGCCATCAGGTGGCCGCGCATGCGGTAGGCGTCGATCAGCTCGATCACGCGGGCGGTCTTGTCGACCGCGCCCTCGGGAATGTCGGCGACCCAGCGGATCGGCTCGTAGGGCAGGCGCAGGCTGGTGAAGACGTCGTCGTAGAAGCCGTCCGAGCCGAGCAGCAGCTCGTGGATGCGCTTGAGGAACTCGCCGGACTCCGCGCCCTGGATGATGCGGTGGTCGTAGGTGGAGGTCAGCGTCATGATCTTGCTGACGGCCAGGTCGACCAGTGTCTTCTCGCTGGTGCCCTCGAACGAGGCCGGGTACTGCATGGCGCCGACGCCGATGATGCAGCCCTGGCCCGCCTGCAGCCGCGGCACCGAGTGGTTGGTGCCGATGCCGCCGGGGTTGGTCAGCGAGATGGTGGTGCCGGCGAAGTCGTCGGCGGTGAGCTTGTTGTTGCGGGCCTTCTTGACGATCTCCTCGTAGGCCTGCCAGAACTGCAGGAAGCTCATGTTCTCGGTGGCCTTGATGGAGGCCACCACCAGCGTGCGGGCGCCTTCCTTGCCCTTCATGTCGATCGCCAGCCCGAAGTTCACGTGCTCCGGGGTCACCGCGAACGGCTTGCCGTCGATCAGCTGGTAGTGCCGGTTCATGTTCGGGAAGTCGCGCAGCGCGCGCACCATCGCGTAGCCGATGAGGTGGGTGAAGGAGATCTTCCCGCCCCTGGTCCGCTTCAGGTGGTTGTTGATCACGATGCGGTTGTCCGCCATCAGCTTGGCGGGCACCGCGCGCACGCTGGTCGCGGTCGGCACCGACAGCGAGGCGTCCATGTTCTTGGCGATCGCGGCGGCCGCGCCACGCAGCGGCTTGCTCTCGGCCTGGGTGTTCTTGGTCTCAGTCTTCGGTTCGGTCTTCGCGGCGGGGGCCGGTTCGGCCTTCTTCGCCGGGGCGGCCTTCGCGGGGGCCGGCTTGGCCGGTGCCTTCGCGGGCTCGCTCACCGTCGCCGAGGACTGGCGGGCCGCCGAGTCGGCGTTCTGCTGCGACTTGGCCGACGGCTGGTGACCCTGGCCGTTCGGGCTGGTCGCGGCTTCCGACCTGGCGCTCGCGCGGGCGTTGTCGGCCTTCGCTTGCGCGTCCTGGGTGGGCTTGAAGTCGGCGAAGAAGTCATGCCAAGCGGCATCTACCGATGAAGGGTCGGCCAGGAACTGGTCGTACATCTCTTCGACCAGCCACTCGTTGGGGCCGAACTGTGACGCAGGGCTGCTGCTGGACACGGCTTGGGCTCGCCTCTATCCATACTCGATCTTGGGTCCGGTTACGCGCCTACCAGGCTAACCCCCTCGCTCTGGTGCGTGTGACCGAAGTGGCCATAGCAAGCCCGCCGGAGTTTGGCATTTGTCACTGAATCGATACGGGAGGGTGGTTGCGCGGCGTTGCCGGACCCGCGCGGAATGATGGGGAACCACGGGCCGTGCGCGGCCGTCTGTGCTCAGTAGGGACTAGGTGAGGGGTGTCCGGTGGCTGACTTGGCCGACGTCGAGCGCATGGTGAACGACTGGGAGCGCAACGCGGCGGAGACGTCGCAGAAGTACCAGGCGATGCAGGCCGAGGTGGAGCGGATCTCGATCACCGAGTCGGTCGCCTCCGGTGCGGTGAGCGTGACCGTAGGGCACAACGGCTTGCCAACCGACGTCAAGATGACCCAGGCCGTGCTGAAGATGAGCCCGGACGAGATCGCCGCCAACGTGCTCCAAGCGATGCGGAAGGCGCAGTCGAAGTACCCGGAGCGGCTGGCCGAGATCACCGCCGAGACGGTGGGTGACGACGCGACCACGCGGCACCTGGTGTCCACCGCGGTGGACAACTTCCCGGCACCGCCCGAGGAGGAGGAGCCGCCGCCCGCCGGGCAGCCGCCGCAGCGGCAGCTCTACGAGGCCGAGGAGGAGGCGCCGCCCGCGGCCAAGGCTCCGCCCGCGCCGAAGCCGGCCCCGAAGCCGACGCCGCGGCGGAAGTCCGGCCCGGACGACGAGGACGGCGAAGACTTCAGTGACCAGTCCTTCCTGCGCCGCGACTAGCGAGGGGTGAGCGATGCCACAGGGCTATGAGGTACTCAACGACGAACTGACCGTGCACGCCGGCAAGGTGGACGGCTTTTCCGAGCGGATGCAGACCGCGGTGGACGCGGCGAACACGGTGACCATGGACGACAGCGCGTACGGGGTGATCTGCCAGCCGTTCGCGATGCTGCTGCAGCCGTTCGAGGAGATGGGCGTCAACGCGCTGAAGACGGCGGTGGAGTCGCTGAGCGAGACCGCCACCAAGGTGCGCGACTCGGCGGCTGCCTACACCGAGCGGGAGGGCGCCACCGGAAAGGCGCTGAAGAGCGCCGAAGCAGGCTGATCGCCGGGCTCATACGCACCGAGGGGGACGAATGAGCAATCCGCTGGTCGCGCAGGCGCAGTCGCAGACGACCGGGGTGACCGGGATCGGGATCGCCGAGTCGGCGGTCGATCTGGCCAATGGTGTGTCGGATGGTTCGTGGGTCGAGGCCGGTCTGGGTGCGGTGGGTGTCGGCCTCGAGGTGCTGTCGCTGGTGGTCGACCCGATCGGCACGCTGGCGTCGTATGGCGTGTCCTGGCTGATCGAGCATGTTCAGCCGCTGAAGGAGGCCCTGGACTGGCTTGCCGGAGACCCGCCGGTGATCCAGTCGTTCTCCGAGACCTGGGCGAACGTGGCGGCCGAGGTCAACGCGATCGCCGGGGATCTCGGGAACGAGGTCACCAACGGCACGGCGGGCTGGCAGGGCGAGGGCGCCGAGGCGTATCGGGGCGCGGCGGCTGAGCAGGCGGATGCGCTGGCGGGTGCGGCGTCGCTGGCGGATGGCATTTCGGCCGGTGTGATGATCATGGGGACGGTCGTCGCCGCGGTGCGTGAGCTGGTGCGCGACCTGGTCGCGGAGTTGGTCGGCAAGCTCATCACCTGGGCTTTGGAGGCCGCCGCCACCCTGGGTTTTGCCACTCCGGCGATCGCGGTGCAGGCCACCACGGCGATCACCAAGACGATCAGCAAGATCAGCGAGTTCATCCGGAAGCTGGTCAAGACGATCGGGAACGTCTCGCCGAAGATCCGGAAGATCATCGACAAGCTGGGCGAGATCATCGAGAAGCTGTCGAAGATGCTGCGCAAGGGCGGTAAACCGGGCAGCGGCACCACCCCGTCCGGAGCGAAGCCGAGCACCACCAAGACCCCGGACACCACGCCGAACTCCCCGGACAGTCCGGATACCACCCCGTCCAACACGGACACCACGCCGGACGGCGGTCCGGCCAAGCCGGACAGCGGTTCGCCGAGCAGTCCTGATTCGTCCAAACCGGACGGTTCGAGTCGGCCCGACGATCCGAACACCACCAAGACGCCGGAGAAGGCGCGAGAGTGCGAGAACGATCCGATCGACGTCGCGACCGGCGAAATGGTGCTGGGACAGACCGACGTGGAACTCCCCGGGGTGCTGAGCCTGGTGCTCCGGCGGACGCACGTCTCGTCCTTCCGGTCGGGTGAGCTCTTCGGCCGGTCCTGGGCCTCCACCGTCGACCAGCGCGTCGAGGTTGACGAACAGGGCGTCGTCTACGTCACCGACGACGGCATGATCCTGGTGTACCCGGACCCGCCGGTGGATCGCGGCGCGCTGCCGGTCGCCGGGCCTCGCTGGCCGCTGTCGCGTTCCGACCGGGGCTGGGTCGTGCGGCGCCCCGAAGAGCGGACGGAACTGCACTTCGCGGCGGGTGGCGGCGGCCGGTCCCGGCTCGCGTCCATCGTGGACGACAACGGCAATCGCGTCGACATCGAGCGGGACGCGGCCGGACGGCTTACCGGCATCCGGCATTCCGGGGGTTACCGGATCGCGGTCTCCGCCACCGAGCGCGGTCTGGTGACCGGCTTCGCACTCAGCGGACCGGACGAGACCGAAGTGCCGCTCGCCCGGTTCGCCTACGACGACGCCGAGCGGCTGGTCGAGGTAGTCAACTCGTCCACGACGGCGCTGCGGTTCGAGTACGACCACGCGGGCCGGATCACGAAGTGGACCGACCGCAACGGCGAGTGGTACCGCTACTTCTACGACCAGCACGGCCGTTGTGTGGCCAACCAGGGCTCTGGTGGCTTCCTGAACGGGACCTTCAGCTACGACACCGAGAATCGGGTCACCCGGTTCACCGACGCGCTCGGGCACACCACGACCTACCGGTTGAACGAAGCACGCCGGGTGATCGCGCGGGTCGACCCGCTCGGGCGCACCTCGACCAGGGAATGGGACAGCCACGACCGGCTGGTCGCGCGCACCGACCCACTCGGCCGGACCACTCGGTTCGACTACGACGAGCAGGGCAACCTGGTCGCGCTCACCTATCCGGACGGCAGCCGGTCGATCGCCGAGTACAACGAGCACGGCAGGCCGGTCACCATCGTCGGGCCGGACGGCGCGGCGCGCCGGGCCCGGTACGACCACGCCGGGAACTTGGTCGGAGCGACGGACGTGCTGGGCGCGACCACCAGGTTCACCTACAACGACCGCGGTCACCTGGTCGCCGTCCGCGACGCGCTCGGCAACCAGCGGACCATCCGCACGGACGCGGCCGGCCTGCCGGTGGAGGTGGTCGACGCGGCGGGCGGACGGACCAGGTACACACGCGACCAGTTCGGCCGCATCGTCGAGTTGAGCGATCCGGCGGGCGGGGTGCACACGTTCCGCTGGACGGTCGAAGGCAGGCTGGCCAGCCGGGTGCGGCCCGACGGCGCCCGTGAACTGTGGCGGTACGACGCGGAGGGCAACCGGTCCGAGCACGTCGACGCCCTCGGTCAGGTCACCAGATGGGAGAACACCCATTTCGACCTGCCTGCGAGCCGGGTCGGGCCGGACGGCAGCAGGGTGGACTTCGAGTACGACGCGGACCTGCGCCTGGTCGCGGTGCGCGCCGCCGACGGCGGGACCTGGCGGTACGACTACGACGAGGCGGGCAACCTGGTCCGGGAGACCGACTTCAACGGCCGGGTGCTGACCTATCGGCACGACGAGGCCGGGCAGTTGGTCGAACGGCGCAACGGCGCCGGTGAGGTGACCACTTTCCGGCGGGACGCGCTCGGCAGAGTGGTCGAGAGCCGTCGCGACGGCTGGGTCTCCACGTTCGCCTTCGACGCGGCGGGCAGGCTCGTGCGTGCGGTGAACCCCGAATCCGATGTCCGGTTCGAGCGGGACGCCGCCGGGCGGGTCCTGCTCGAATCGATCAACGGCCGGGCGGTGCGCTCGGAGTACGACGCGCTGGGCAGGCGCCGGGTACGGATGACACCGACCGGCGCGGTGAGCCGGTGGGACTACGACGCGAACCACCAGCCGACGAGCCTGGTCAGCGGCGGGCACCGGATGACGTTCGGCCACGATCCGGCCGGTCGGGAGATCGAGCGATTGCTCGACACGGGCACCATCCTGGCCCAGGAATGGGATTCCCGGCACCGGCTCACCGGTCAGAGCCTGAGCACCGTTTCGGCGGACGGGGCCGCGCCCGCGAGCCGAGCGCGGCTGCTCCAGCAGCGGCGGTACCACTACCGCCTCGACGGCCAGGTCGCCGCGATCGGCGACCAGCTGACCGGAGACCGGTGGTTCGACCTGGACCCGGCCGGCCGGGTCACCGGTGTCTCCGGGCCGGGGTGGACCGAGTCCTACCGGTACGACGGCGTTGGCAACATCGTCGAAGGCAGCGGGGACGAGCCGGGCGCCAGGGTGCACACCGGCACCCTGCTGACCGAGGCCGGTGGTACCCGCTTCCGCTACGACGCACAGGGACGGGTGGTGCTCCGCCAGCGGAAGCGGCTATCGCGGAAGCCCGACACGTGGCACTACGAGTGGGACGCCGACGACCGGCTGACGGCCGTGCTCACCCCGGACGGCACCCGCTGGAGCTACAGCTACGACGCGCTCGGCAGGCGGATCGCCAAGCGGCGCTGGGCGACGGACGGATCCGTCGCCGAAGTGGTCGAGTTCGCCTGGGACGGCACCCGGATCGTGGAGCAGGTGTCGAACGGCGTCCGGGCCGCGAGCTGGAACTACCGCCCCGGCACCTTCACCCCGGTCTCCCAGGTGGAGCGCGTGCTGACCGCGGCGCAGGAGTGGGTGGACGACGAGTTCTACTCGATCGTCACGGATCTGGTCGGCAGTCCGAGCGAGCTGGTCACGCCGGAGGGCGATCTCGTCTGGCGCGCGCACCACACGGTGTGGGGTGCGGCGCTGGGGGAGCTGGCCTCCACGGCGAGCACGCCGTTGCGCTTCCCCGGTCAGTACCACGACGCCGAAACCGGCCTGCACTACAACTACTTCCGGTACTACGACCCGGAGTTCTCGCGGTACTACTCGCAGGACCCGCTCGGTCTCCGCGGCGGGCTCAACCCGCATTCCTATGTCGCCAACGCGCTGACCCAGTTCGATCCGGCCGGGCTGAGCGCCTGTGAGATCGAGGGGCTCGAGGGCGTCTCGGTCAATCGGAGCGACAACAGTTACTCCCTCACCCATGACGAGAGCGGCAGCGGGATCATCGCCGACCTGGACGACGACGGCGTGCTCACACTGATGATCGACCGCCAGGACGGTGCGCCGTTCTCCGGGAGGCAATTGTTCGACGCCGCGATGCAGCACTTCGGGGACCGGGTCAACGCCATCGAAGGCAACTGGGTCTACGGCGACAACCTCGCCGCGTTCAACCGGCGGACCGGCGAAGGCGGGATGAGCCCGGAGGAGGCGGCCGCGCAGACGTGGACCGGGAGACAGGCGGCTCGGCACGGCTTCACTAATGTCGGCGAGGTGAACGCGACGGGCGAGCCGGGCAACTACAAACCCGTCAGTGCGCGGTTCAATCGTCCCTGAGCTGTTGAGGTGGTCATGTACCCGCCGGAATGGAAGAGTGCGCTGGTCCGCCTGCGGGCGGACAGTGCCGACATCGTCGAAGTGCTCCAGGGGGTCCGGGCCGAGTACCCGGAGTTCGGTGCCGAGCGGATGCGTGCGTCGATGGCGTTGCGCGAGTCGCTCGGGCTGCCGGTCCGGCAACTGCACATGGTGGTGGGCTGGCTCGAAGGCAACATCGACGACGACGCCCTGCGTGCGGCCGTTCCGCTGACCGAAGCCTGACCTCGCTCATTGCGGTCACCGGCCCCGTGGCGGGAGTATGCGGGGTGGAGGTGGTTCGGCTGTGCGGCGCTCCCGGTTCGCGGAGGTGGTCCGGATCCGCCTCGCGCGTGACCGTGAGTTGCTGGTCGCCGAGGGGCGGCTGGTGGGCTGGCGGCTCGCCGACGCCGACGATCTGCGCCTGATCGAATACCTGCGGATGTTCGAGGACGGGCGGCTGGACGTGCTGCTGGCCGGTGGTCCCCGTGATCGGGAAGCGCTGGCGGAGTTGCGCCTGCGATTGGCGGAGTGCCCGGCCGCCGGTTCGCCGATGGCGGTGCTGCTGATCGGGCATATCGCGGAAATGCTCGCCGTGTTCGACCTCGAAGTGGACGAAACCGCTCTAGGATGAGCCTTCTTTTCGCCAGGTTTGGGTGGTGGAGTTTCGGTGAGCTGCGTTTTCGAAGTCGGTGGGGAAACGGTCTGGAACCCGGCGCTGCGCGTCGGTGAGACCTACCTGGCGCTGGCCGAAGGGCTGGCGGGCCTGGTCGGCGTACCGACTGGTTTCACCGCGCCGGCGGCGGATTTTCACCGGGTGGACATTGTTCAATTCGATACGTTCACCCAACACGTTTTCCGCGAATATTTCCGGTCGGGACATGAACTGCGCCGGATGATGGTGGACGGCGTGCTGCGGCCGTCGATCGTGATGCTGACGCGTGGTGGTGGCCGGATCTCGCCGGAAACCGAGGAGCAGCGCCTCTACTTGGCCGAAGCCGAGAAACTGTCCGGCAAGATGCCGGTGTAGGGGCGCTCGTCCGGCAGCAGTGCCTTCGCCCGCTCCAACTGCTGGTCGGCGACGAGAGCGCCGATTTCCTTCATGGTCGCGGTGACGTCGGTGACCGCGGTGATCCAGTCGTCCACGTAACGCGCCACCGCTTCGCCGCGGAGTCCGATTTGGATGGACCGGTGGGGCAGCGGCTGGTGGTGGAGGCCGCGTTCGGGGTCCCACTGGATGCGGACCGGCGTGGTCCTGACCTCGGCGGCCCAGCTTTCGCGGTCGGCGTGGAACTCGGGGTCGTAGTGGCTGAGCGCGGAGTGGCCGAGCGCCCAGGCGAAGCCCTCCTGGGTGAGGTCGAGCGCGAGGACCCGTTCCTGGCCGGGTTTGCTCGCCCAGCCGCAGCGGTAGGCCATCCAGAGAAAGGACGGTTTGATCCAGGTCATGCGCTCGCGCTTGAACGGGTGGACGAAGGTGCCCGCCCGGAGCGCGGGCTCGGCGATGGCGGGGGAGTACGCCTGGTACACGCGAACCGAGCTTTCGTCGTGGACGGCGCGTATCTGACGGTACGGAATGTCTCTCATGTCCGACATGGTGACAGCGGTGGTGACGCTGGGGCATGCCCTTTTCCGCTGGCGGCGCGGTGGCTCACGCGCGTAGGCCCGGGTTCCGCACGCACGTGAACGGTTGCGGGCTCCGCAGCCGAGTCCACCCTCGGTGGTGGTGCGAGCCCTAACTTATTCGGCAGCCGAGGTCAGCGCTCCAAAACGGGGACGCTGATCCAAAACGAGAGCAGTGCTCCGAAAGGTGAGCCCTGCACTCCAGCAGCCCAGAGCCACCTACTCCGGCACGCGAGCCACAGTCCCGGACCGGAGCAGTGGATGCCCACAGCTCGCCGGCCCGAGAGTGGTGGCCGCGGGTGTTGGCGGGTGAGCCCCGGAGGTTGGTGGTGGCTTGTGCTGGGGAGTGGGCCTCGGGCGTTGATGGAGGCTCGGGCGTTGATGGAGGCTCAGGTGTCGGTGAGTGGGACCCAGGTATCGATGGGTGGCGCGGGCATTGGTGGTTCGGGTGTTGGCGGGTGAGCCTCGGGCGTTGGTGGGCTCGGGTGTAACTGGGTGGGCCTCAGGCGTTGGTGGCTCGGGTTGGTGGGTGGGGTTGGAGGGGATGCGAGGGCGGCGTCGGGCGAGGACGGCGCCGGGGGGCGAGAGTGGCGCCGGGGGGGGCGAGAGTGGCGCCGGGGGGCGAGGGTGGCGCCAGGGGCGAGGGTGGCGCCGGGGGGGCGAGGGTGGCGTCGGGCCGAGGGTGGCGCCGGGGCGAGGGTGGCGCCGGGTGTGGGTGGCGTCGGGTGTGGGTGGGCGGGCGGGTTAGTTGCTCAGCTCCCATAGGCGCGAGTAAGGGCCCGAAGTGGTGAGGAGTTGCGCATGCGTGCCCTGTTCGACGATGCGTCCGTGCGCAAGGACGGCGATGTGGTCCGCGCGGGCGGCGGTGGCGAGGCGGTGCGCGACGACGAAGGTGGTGCGTCGTCGGGCTACTTGTTCGGTGGCGGACAGGACGGCCGCTTCCGTCGAAGGGTCCAGGGCGGCGGTGGCCTCGTCCAGTAGCAGGATGTCCGGGTCCACGAGTTCCGCGCGTGCCAGCGCTACCAGTTGCCGTTGTCCAGCGGAAAGTGAGCGGCCCCGTTCCCCGACCGGCTGCCGGAAGCCCTGCGGTAGGGCGGCAACGCCTTCCAAAGCGCCGACCGCGCGCACCGCGGCTTCCACTTCGGCATCGGTGGCCGACGGGCGGCCGTACCGTACGTTGTCCGCGACCGTGCCCGAGAAAAGGTGGGCTTCCTGCGGTACCACGCCCATTCGGCCCCGCAGGGCGGGCAGGTCGTACTCCCGCACATCGACCCCGTCGATGCGCACCACACCATCGGTCACGTCGTAGAACCGCGCGACCAGCTTGACCGCGGTCGACTTGCCCGCGCCGGTGGAACCCACCAGCGCGATCGTCTCGCCGGGGCGCACGTCCAGCGAGACATCCGAAAGGGCCTGGTTGTCCGTGCCCGTATAAGCGAAATCAACCGACTCGAAGGTGACTTCGCCACGCAGGCGCGCGGGCACCGGCCGTGGGTTCGGCGCCGCCGGCACCGAAGTCGGCGTGCGCAGCAGGTCGCCGATACGCTTGAGACCCACCTTCGCCTGCTGGTACCCGTCGAACACCGAAGACAGTTGCTGGATCGGCGAGAAGAACTGCCCGAGGTAGAGCAGGAAGGCCAGCAGCACCCCGGCCGACAGCGTGCCTTCGGCCACCCGGCTCGCGCCCGCGACCAGCACCACCGCCTCCGCCACCCCGGAAAGCATGGTCACCAAAGGAAAATACGTCGCGATGTACCGCTGCGCCCGCAACCGCGAGCGGCGGTAGGCGTCGCTCTTGGAGGCGAACGACTCCGCCGAGCGCTCCTCGCGGGTGTAGGCCTGCGCCACCCGGACACCGGTGACGTTCTCCTGCATGTCCGCGTTGACCACGCTGACCCGCTCACGCGCCTCGGTGTACGCCGCCGACGCGAGCCGTCGGAAGACCACCGTGGCCACCAGCAGCACCGGCAGCACGGCGAGCGCGTACAGCGCCAGCGAAACGTCGATCACCAGCAGCGCCACCGAAATGCCGACCAGGGTCAGCGCGCTGACCACCGCGGTGGCCAGTCCGGTCTGCAGGAACGTGGACAACGCGTCCACGTCGGTGGTCATCCGGGTCATGATCTTCCCGGACAGTTCGCGCTCGTAGTAGTCCAGCCCGAGCCGTTGCAGGTGCGCGTAGCTGCGCACCCGCAACGCGTAGAGCACCGTCTCCCCGCTGCGCGCGGTGAGCCTGGTCTGCGCGGCGATCACCAGCCAGTTCAGCGCGATCACCAGCGCGCCGATCCCGGCGACCACCCAGATCGCGGTCACCGAACCGCCGACCACCCCGCGGTCGACCCCCTGCTGGTACAGCGCGGGCAGCGCGATGCTCGCGCCCGCGTCCGCCGCCACCAGCGCGACCACCCCGGCCAGCAGCCACCGCACCGGCCGCAGCATTCCGGCCAGCCGGAACCGCGGATCCGGCGCGGTCACGTCCATCCCGCCCAGCGACGGTTCGTCGCGGACCGGCGGCAGCTTCCGCACGCCCTCGATCAGTTCCTCCGTCGGCGGCAGGTCGAGCGAACCGCTGCCGCGCGGTCCGCTCAGCGCGCGCGGGCTCGGCGTGTTCGTGCGCTGCCCGGCGGCCTCGGCCAGGCGGGCGACCTCGTCCTCGGGCTCGTCCCGCGGCCAGAGTTCCGGGGTGATGCCGCGCTCGTCTCGCCGCAGCGGCGAGCAGTGGTGCACCGCTTCGACGTCCTCACCGGGACCGGCGACCAGCTCACGGAACAGCTGGCAGCGTTCCTCCAGCTCCTCGGCCGTGCCGACGTCGACCACCCGTCCCGCGTCCAGCACGGCGATCCGGTCGGCCAGCGCCAGCGTCGACCGCCGGTGCGCGACCAGCAGCGTGGTGCGTCCGGCGGTGACCGAGCGCAGGGTTTCGTGGATCGCCGCCTCGGTGACCGTGTCCACCGCGGAGGTGGCGTCGTCCAGCAGCAGCACGCGTGGATCGGTGATCAGTGCGCGGGCCAGGCCCAGCCGCTGACGCTGCCCGCCGGACAGCGTCAGCCCGCGCTCGCCGACGAGGGTGTCGTAACCGTCCGGCAGCTGCTGGATGAACTCGTGCGCCTCGGCCGCCTTCGCCGCCGCGACGACCTCCTCGTCGCTCGCGTCCGGCTTGCCGTAGGCGATGTTGTCGCGCACCGACGAGGAGAACAGGAACGCCTCCTCGAAGACCACGCCGATGGCCTGCCGCAGCTCGGCGAGCCGGAGGTCGCGGACGTCCTCCTGTCCGATGTGGACAGATCCGGTGTGCACGTCGTAGAACCGCGGCAGCAGCAAGGAGATGGTCGACTTGCCGGACCCCGCGGTGCCCACCAGCGCCAGCGTCTCGCCCGGCCGGGCGTGCAGTGACAGCCCGTCGAGCACCGGTTCCGCGCGTGTGTAACCGAAGCGGACGTCGTCGAACCGGATTTCCAGCGGACCGGACGGCAGCGGCCGCGCGTCCGGCTTCTCGGTCACCTCGGGCTGCGCGTCGATCAGCTCGTACACCCGTTCCGCGCCGGCGCGGGTCAGCTGCGCCTGCACGATCAGGCTGGACAGCATCCGCGCGGGCCCGACCAGCGCCGAGACGTAGGTGGCGAAAGCGAGAAAGGTGCCCAGGCTGACCTGCCCGTCGAGCGCCAGCACACCGCCGACGCCGAGCACCGCGACCTGACCGGCGGCGGGCAGCGCGGCCGTGGTGGCGGCCGGGAAGGAGGACAACCGGGCCGCGCGCAACCGCTCCCCGAAAAGCTTGCGCGCGGTGCGTTCGAGCCGGGCGACCTCACGCGCTTCCTGGCCGAAGCCCTTGACCACCCGGACCCCGGTGACCGTCTCCTCGACGTGCTGCGCGAGATCGGCCGCGCGCTGCTGCGCGGACCAGGTCGCCGGGAACAGCCGCTTCCGGCTCACCGCCACCACGATCGCCACCGCCGGTGCCACCACCAGCGCGATCACCGTGAGCAGCGGTGACATCCACAACATCGCGCCGAGCGCCAGCAGGGCGAAGATCACCGAACCGGCGGACAGCGGGACCTGCATCAGGATGCTGACCACCAGCTGCAGGTCGGTGATCGCGCGCGAGGCGATCTGCCCGGTGCGCAACGAGTCCTGCTTGCCACCGTCCAGCCGGGACACCGCGCCGAACACCGCCTGGCGCAGGTCGTGCTGCACGTCGAGGGCGAGCCGCCCGCCGACGTACCGGCGCAGGAAGGCGGTGCCGAAACTGAGCGCCTGCAACCCGATCAGGAATCCCGCCAGCAGACCGAGCCGCGCTGTCTCCCCGGCCACCGCGTCGTCCACCGCGGACCGCACCACCAGCGGGCCGACCGCCTGCAACCCGACGCCCAGCACGGCCGCGCCCAGCGACAGCACCACCAGCGCGCGATGGCGCCAGCAGGCCGCGGCGAGCCGGCGGATCCAGCCGGACCGCGCCGCCGGCGGGGTTTCCGTGGGTGCCTCGGTGCGAGGTCGGGGCGGGGCAGTGGTCACGATCGCCAGGCTAGGCGCGCCCACCGACAATTGCCGCCGAGTGTCCGCTCGGACACCCGGCGGCGACAACCGTCAGGTGGGATCAGGTGATGTCGCGGCGCTGGTTGACCAGCCAGCCGCCGACGAAGAAGACCGCCGTCCAGCCGGCGAAGATCAGCGCCGAAGCCCACCACGAGAAGGCGCCGGGCGCACCGGCGGCGTACTGCAGCGCCCACTGGAGTTCGTCGTCGAGGCCGGGCAGTGTCACCCCGGCCGCGCCGAAGGCCTCGGCCCCGATCGCGCCGACGATGCCGTTGACCGTGCCGTTCGGCAGCACCCCGCCGATCCAGGTCACGTCCAGCCAGCCGAAGGCCACGATGACCAGCAGATTCTCCACGATCAGCAGGTAGATGACCAGGGTGATGACGCTGCCCACCACGCTGTTCCACATCGCGCCGACGCCGATGCCGAACAGCGTGGCCAGCACGGTCGCCAGAATGCCCGCGCCCAGCACGCCGAGGAACTGCGGCGCGCTCGGCATCAGCTGGCTGTCCACGGTCAGCACCGTGCCCAGTGAAGCCGCGCCGACCAGCACGACGCCGTACAGCACGCCCCAGGCCACGTAGGTGATCATCTTCGCGCTCAGCGCCAGCCCGCGGTTCGGCGCGGTGAGGAAGGTGGTGGAGATCGTCTTCTTCGAGTACTCACCGGCCAGCGCGAACACGCCGAAGATCACCGGGAACAGCGTGCCCACGTTGATGCCGTGCGCCATCGCCAGCAGGCCGACCGGCCACTCGCCGACGTTGATGCCCAGCATGCTGGTCAGCTCGCGGGTGTCGGAACTGCCGAGGAAGTTGGTGAAGTCGTTGGTGGTGAAACCCCAGCCCAGCGAGAAAACGAAGGCGAAAAGGATCGCCGGGATCAGCAGTCCCCACCAGCTCTTGGTGGTCAGCGTCTTGCGGAACTCCGCCTTGATCAACCTGCCCATCAGCGCTGCCCTCCCCAGTACTGCTGTTGTTGCTGGAACTGGGGTTGCTGCTGCTGTTGTTGTGGTGGCGGGCCCCAGCCCGGTTGCTGCGGTGGCTGCGCGCTGAACTGGCCCGCGGTCAGCTGGAAGAACAGCTTCTCCAGGTCCGCGGTCTCCTCGCGCAGCCCGTAGATCGCCACGCCCTGCGCCAGCGCCAGGTCACCGACCTGCCGTGCGGTCGCGCCCGCCACGGTCAGCCAGCCGTCCGGCATCGGCTGCACGTCCGCGACGCCCGCCTCCTGCAACGCGGTGCCCAGCTTGTTGCCGTCCGACGGCAGCACGACCACGCGTGCCTGCTGCGAACCACGCAGCTGGTCGACCCGGCCGTGGTACATCGTCTGGCCGCGGCTGATGATGACCACCTGGTCGATGGTCTGCTCCACCTCGGCGAGCAGGTGGCTGGAGACCAGCACCGTGCGCCCGCCGGCGGCGTAGGACCGCAGGAACTTGCGCAGCCAGGCGATGCCCTCGGGGTCGAGTCCGTTCGCCGGCTCGTCGAGCACCAGCACCTGCGGATCGCCGAGCAGCGCGGTGGCCAGCGCCAGCCGCTGGCGCATGCCGAGCGAGAAGTCGCCCGCCCGCCGGTGCGCCGCCGAACTGAGCCCGACCAGGCCGAGCACCTCGTCCGCGCGCTGGTCCGGCACGCCGATCGCGGCGGCGTAGACCAGCAGGTGGTTGCGAGCGGTGCGCTTGGGGTGGAAGCCCTCGTTCTCCAGCACCGAGCCGACCACCCTGGCCGGGTTGCCCAGCTGGTCGTGCGTGCGCCCGTTGATGGTCGCGGTGCCCTGTGTCGGTTTGACCAGGCCGAGCAGCATGCGCAGGGTGGTCGTCTTGCCCGCCCCGTTCGGGCCGAGGAAGCCGGTCACCGAACCCGGCTCCACGACGAAGCTCAGGTTCTGCACCGCGGTAACCGGTCCGAACTGCTTGGTGAGGTTCTGCACCACGATCCGGCCACTGCCGTCGTGCATATCGCCCCCGATCGTCGGCTTGCTGTGGGTGGCATCCTGCCGTACGCGCCCCGGCGTGGCGCGATCTCGGTCACTTTCGGCCGCGTCGGAGCCGACCGTCCCGAATGGATCTCGCGGCAAAATCGCAGGTCGTGGCGGTCCTACTGGGACTTTCACCAGACCGGGGCGCTTCGCGTGGACAACTAATCACGAACTCATCCCCACCCCGGGGGGCGAAGCGCGGCGAGAGTGCCTAGACTGTGCCTTGGCGGCCCGCTCCCAGTGACCCCCAGGCTGGTTGAGCGGGCCGCCGCTTTATGTCCGCGGTCCCTTCCGCGAAGAATTCGCTCCCCGTGAACCCGGTGGCTTCCGCCTGCCTGTCCTCGTACGGTGTAAGAGTCTCGTACGCCGTAAGGGGAGGCTCGGTATGACCCGACTGTCGCCGGCCGGCCAGAGCACCTCGCACCCGCGCCGCTGGGTGATCCTCGCCGTGCTCTGCCTGGCCCTGCTGGTGGTGCTGCTGGACAACACCGTGCTCAACGTGGCCATCCCGGCCATCACCGATTCGCTCGGCGCCACCACCGCCGAGATCCAGTGGACGATCAACGCCTACTCGCTCGTGCTCGCCGGACTGCTGCTCACCACCGGTTCGCTCGCCGACCGCTTCGGCCGCAAGCGCGCCCTGCTGACCGGCCTGGTGCTGTTCACCGGCGGTTCGGCGGTCGCGGCGCTGGCGCAGACCCCGTTGCAGCTGATCCTGGCGCGCGGTGGCATGGGCATCGGGGCCGCGTTGCTGATGCCGAGCACGCTCGCGGTGCTGATGCAGATCTTCGACGAGAAGGAACGCCCGAAGGCGATCGCGGCCTGGTCCGCGGTGGCCTCACTGGGCTTCGCGCTCGGCCCGGTGATCGGCGGCACGCTGCTGGACCACTACTGGTGGGGCTCGGTTTTTGTGCTGAACCTGCCGGTCGGCGCGCTCGCCATCATCGCCATCGCACTGCTGGTGCCGGAGTCGAAGGCACCCACGAGCCGTCGCGCCGACGTGCCTGGCGTGCTGTTGTCGGTGGTGATGAGCGTGGGCGTGGTCTACGGCATCATCTCGGTGCCCGAGCACGGCTGGAGCTCGGGTCAGGTCCTGGTGCCGCTGGTGACCGGGTTGGTCGCCGCGGCCGGGTTCATCACCTGGGAACGCCGCGCCGCCGAGCCGATGCTGGATCTGGCGTTGTTCCGGAACCCGAGGTTCACCGGCGCGGTCGCCAGCAACGCGCTGGTCGCCTTCGCCATGGGCGGTTCGCTGTTCCTGTTCACCCAGTACCTGCAGTTCGTGCTCGGCTACTCGCCGCTGGAGGCCGGTTTCCGGGTGATGCCGCTGGCGATCAGCGTGCTGGTGGTGACCCCGTTCAGCCCGAAGATCAGCGCGCGGATCGGCATTCCGGCGACCGTCGCGTCCGGACTGACCGTGGTCGGCGCCGGGCTGCTGGCGCTCAGCTTCGTCACCAGCGACAGCGGGTACGGGCCGACGCTGCTCGGCTTGGTGCTGGTCGGCGCCGGGGTCGGCGTCGCCATGCCCACCTCGGCGAACGCGCTGATGGGCGCGATCCCGCGGGAACGCGCGGGTATCGCGTCCGGGCTGACCTCGACGTTGCAGGAGCTGGGCACCTCGCTGGGCGTGGCGATCCTCGGCAGCGTGGTGGCCGCGCGGTTCGCCGCCGAGCTGCCGTCGTTCCTGCCGGATGGGGTGGAGCGGTCGGTCGGCCTTGCGCTGCAGGCGACGGGCGGGGTGCCCGAGGTGGTGCGCGACGTGCGTGACGCGTTCGTCTCCGGCATTTCGATGAGCCTGCTCTGCGGTTCGGTGGCCGCGGTCGCGGCGGGCGCGCTCGCGTGGGTCCTTCTGCGCCGGGAGGGCGCGGATAGGGTGAACGGGTGACCGATGAGGGGCCCGTGCTCGACAGCATCTGGCTGACCGAACGCCGGGCGTCGACCTCTCGGCAGCCGGGGCTGACCCGCGAGCAGATCGTCGAGGCGGCGGTGGCGGTGCTCGACGCCGACGGCATGCAGGCGCTGTCGATGCGCAAGCTCGCCGCCCGGCTCGACGTGGCCCCGATGTCGCTCTACTGGCACGTGCCGACCAAGGACGCGCTGCTGGAGCTGGCGCTGGACGCGGTGTCCGGTGAGATCGAGCTCCCGCCGGAGGACGCGGACTGGCACGACCGCCTGCGGGCGATCGCCGGTGGGCTGCGGGAGGCCGTGCGCGCGCACCCGTGGACCGCCCAGGTCTACGGCGTGATGCTGAACGCCGGTCCCGAGGCGATGCGCGTGTACGACGCTTTTGCCGGCGCGCTGGAGGATTCGCCGCTGCCGCGCGAGGAGATCGCGCCGGCGGCGGGTGTGCTGAACAACTTCGTCTACGGCTTCATCGTGAACGAGATGAAGTGGCGCCAGCGGGTGGCCGCGCACGGGAAGACCATGGACGAGGTCAACGCCGAGGTGACGGCCCGGTTCACCGCGGCCTACGGGGACCGGTTCCCGCGGATCTCGCGCTACCTCGGGCTCACCGACGCGGTGGACCCGGACGAACTCTTCGAATACGGCCTCGCCCGAATCCTCCGCGGATTAGCCGCGGAGGACCCGGGCTAGGGGGTGTCCTCGGAGCCTCGATCGCGCTCTTCGCGCCCAGGAGGCTCCTGACGACACCAGGCCTTCCCCCCGAGGACCCGGTACGAGGGGGAATCCCCGGCGCCGCCAGGAACCACCTGGGTCACGAAGCCCATCGACCGAGGCTCCGAGGACACCCCCTGGGCCGTCACACGACCTGTGACAGCGGGGTGTGGGGGAGTCCGTGCGCCACGGCGACCGGCTCGTTCGTGAGCTGGCCGGCGTGCGTGTTGAGGCCCTTCGCCAGGCTGGCGTCGGCGCGCAGCGCGGGCTGCCAGCCGTGGTCGGCCAGCGCCACGGCGTAGGGCAGCGTCACGTTGGTCAGCCCGTAGGTCGAGGTGCGCGGGACCGCGCCGGGCATGTTCGCCACGCAGTAGAAGACCGAGTCGTGCACCCGGTAGGTCGGCTCGTCGTGGGTGGTCGGGCGCGAGTCGGCGAAGCAGCCACCCTGGTCGATCGCGATGTCGACGAGCACGCTGCCCGGCTTCATCCGCGCCACCAGGTCGTTGGAGACCAGCTTCGGCGCCTTCGCCCCGGGCACCAGCACCGCGCCGATCACCATGTCGGCTTCCAGCACGGCCTGCTCCACCGAGAAGGCGTTCGAGGTGACGGTGCGAATACGGCCGCCGAAGTCGTTGTCGATCTGGCGCAGGCGGTCGACGTTGGTGTCCAGGATCTCCACGTCCGAGCCGAGGCCGAGGGCGACCCGTGCGGCGTTGAGCCCGGCCACACCACCACCGATGACCACCACGCGCGCCGGGTGCACCCCGGGAATGCCGCCGGGCAGCACGCCGCGGCCACCGCTCGGCTTCATCATCGCGTAGGCACCGACCTGCGGGGCGAGGCGTCCGGCGACCTCCGACATCGGCGCCAGCAGCGGCAGCGCGCCGTTCGGGGTCTGCACGGTCTCGTAGGCGACGGCGGTGGTGCCCGCCTTCAGCAGCGCCTCGGTCAGCGGCTGGTCGGCGGCCAGGTGCAGGTAGGTGAACAGGGTCTGGTCGGCACGCAGCCGGTGGTACTCCTCGGCGATCGGCTCCTTGACCTTGAGCACGAGGTCGCCCTCGGCCCAGGTGTCGTCGGCGCTGGCGATGATCTTCGCGCCGGCCGACAGGTACTCCTCGTCGGTGATCGCCGAGCCGAGCCCGGCGTCGGCCTCGACGAAGACATCGTGGCCGCGGCGGGTCAGCTCGTGCACCCCGGCCGGGGTGAGGGCGACCCGGTACTCGTGGGTCTTGATCTCACGGGGGACGGCGATCCGCACGACTGCCTCCTGGGCGGTGGTTGAGAAAGGTGCTCTGCTTCACGGTGAAGCACTCGGACGGCGGTGTCATCGTGCTGGCCGGACAGTATTGACCCCGGTTCGTGGTTTTCGCGGCACTACTCTTGACCTCCACCGAACTGGAGATTGTTGAGTTGTCCGCATGAGAGCTGTGTGGCTGGGGGAGTTCGGCGAGCCGGAGGTGCTCGTCGCGGGGGAGGCCCCGGAGCCGGTGCCCGGACCGGGTGAAGTGCTGATCGACGTGGAGTTCGCGAACATCACCTACGTCGAGACGCAGTTCCGGCGCACCGGCTTCGGGCCGTTCGGCCGGGAGCTGCCGGTGATCCCGGGCAACGGGGTCGGCGGGGTGGCCGCGGGCAAGCGCGTGGTGAGCAGCCTGCGCGGGTCCGGCGGGTACGCCGAGCGGGCGGTCGCCCCGGCGGGGAACGTGCTGGAGGTGCCGGACGGGCTGGGTCTGGACGAGGCGGTGGCGCTGCTCGCGGACGGGCGGACCGCGCTCATGCTGAGCCGGGCGGCGGCGCTGACCGGGGGTGAACGCGTGCTGGTCGAGGCGGCTGCCGGTGGGGTGGGCAGCCTCCTCGTCCAGCTCGCCAAAAATGCCGGTGCCGAGGTCGTGGCGGCCGCCGGGGGCCCGGAGAAGCTGGCGCTGGCGAAGGAACTCGGCGCCGATGTGACCGTCGACTACCGCGAGCCCGGCTGGGCACCGCCGGTGGACGTGGTGTTCGACGGGGTCGGCGGGGAGATCGGCCGGGCGGCCTTCGAGGCGGTGCGGCCGGGCGGGCGGATGTTCGTGTTCGGGCAGGCCAGCGGGGCCGCCGCCGATCTCGGGGACGCGGCGGAGCGGCGGGTGCGGGTGGAACGCGGGCCGCTGGCGAAACCGGAGGAAATGCCGGTGCTGGCCCGGCGGGCGCTGACCGAGGCCGCCGCCGGGCGGTTGCGGCCGGTGATCGGGCAGCGCTTCCCGCTCGAGCGCGCGGCCGACGCGCACGCCGCCATCGAAAGCCGGGCCACGCTCGGCAAAACCCTGCTGGAGGTCCGGTGAAGCTCGGGGTCTACCTGAACGGGTCCACTGTGGACTCCTTTGTCGAGCACGCGCGACTGGCCGAGGACGCCGGTCTGGAGTCGGTCTGGGTCGGCGACCACCTGATCACCGCGTCGCCGCGGGTCGACAGCGTGGTCGCGCTGACCGCCGCGGCCGCGGCCACCGAGCGGATCAAGGTCGGCTTCGGTGTGCTCGTGGTGGCGTTGCGGCCGGTGGCGTGGGTGGCCAAGCAGATCGCCACCCTGCAGGGCCTGTCCGGAAACCGGGTGCTGCTGGGCGTGGGGACCGGCGGCGACGCCCACGGGGACCTGGGCTGGCGGGCGGCGGGCGTGCCGTTCGAGGAGCGCGGAAAGCGGACCACGGCGGCGCTCGAAGTGCTGCCGGACCTGGTGACCGGCACACCGGCCACTGTGGACGGTGTGGAGTTCGCGCTGGCGCCGGGGGCGGAGATGCCGCCGGTGATCGTCGCCGCCGGACCGGGGCGGTTGCGCCGGGTGGCGCGGTTCGGCGACGAGTGGTTCCCGGCCTTCTCGTCACCGTCGTGGCTCGCCGAACAGGGTGCGCGGCTGGCCGAGCTGGCGGCGGAGTACGGGCGGCCCGCGCCGGGAATCACGGTCAACATCAGCCTCGCGGTGGGGCCGGTGCCGTCGTCGGTGCTCGACACGCAGGTCCGCTCGCTGACCGGGTACGGCATGACCGAGGCGCAGGCACGGGAATCACTGGTGACCGGCAGCCCGGCGCGGGTCGCCGAGCGGCTCGCGGAGTACGCCGAGGCCGGGGTCGGCCGGATCGCCGCGATGCCGTTCACCGCGGACCGGGCCGGGCAGATCGAGTTGCTCGGTGAGGTCGCCGGACTGCTGCGGTGAGCCCGTTCGACGTCGACGCCTTCCTGGCCCGGCCGCTGACCGCCAGGGTCGCCGCGGCCGGTCCGAGCGTGCGGCCCACCTGGTACCTCTGGGAGGACGGTGCCTTCTGGATCCTCACCGGCCCGTGGTCGCGGCTGCCCGCGCTGGTCGAGCGGGATCCGGCGCTGGCGCTGGTGGTCGACGTCTGCGAGCTGGACACCGGGCTGGTGCGCCAGGTGGTCGCGCGCGGCGAGGCGGAGCTGCTGCCGTTCGACGTGCCGCGCGGCAGGCGGAAGCTGAGCCGCTACCTCGGTGACGACGAATCCCGCTGGGACGAGCGGTTCCGCGCCTACCTGTACCAGGACGCGCGCTGCCGCTGGCTGCGCCTCCGGCCGGACTCGCTGCGCGCGGTCGACCTCAGCTATCAGGCCCAGCGCAACGCGACGAGCTGAGTGAGCAGCGCCAGGCGCACGTCCGGGTCGTCGAGATCGATCGGCACCAGCTCGCCCAGTTTCCGCATCCGGTAGCGCAGGGTGTTGGGGTGGATCCGCAGGGACCGCGCCGCCGCGCGCGGGTCGCCGGGGTGCCGCAGCCATTCGTAGAGGGTGTCGGTGTAGTCCGTGCGGTGGGCGTCGTCGTAGGCGCGGATCGCTTGCAGGGGACCGAGTTCGGCCACCTTCGCGGCACCGGCGGCGGTCGCCGCGCGATGCAGCGCGAGCGCGGTCCACGCCTCGTCGAAGCTGACCACCCGGCCCGGCACCAGCCCGGCGCGCAGCAGGCCGAAGGCCTCTTCGGCCTCCGCGCGGGACCGGGCCAGGTCGGCGACCTCACCCGCCCCGCCCGCGGCCACCCGAGGCGCGCCGCGCTTGGTCTTCGCCTGGCCGAGCACCTCGCGCAGTTCGGCCCAGGCGTCGCCGTCGGGCACCACCGCGTAGAGCAGCCCGGCCAGTTCGGTGGCCACCGGCCGCCACCCGATGCCGCTGGAGATGCGCTCCAGCAGCGCCAGCCTGCTGCCCTCGGCGTTGCGTGAGCCGTCCTCGGGGGTGTCGATCACCACCACCCGGTGCGGGACCTCGGCCAGGTCCAGTTCGGCGACCGCCTTGCGCGGGCTCGCTTTGCCCTGGAGCACCGCGCGCAGCAGTTCGGCGCTGGCGCGGCGCTGCGCGTCGGCGTGCGCGCGACGTCGCAGCAGGTGCAGCGCGACCACCGGGGCCGCGTCGGCGAAGGCGGCGGCCCGCTCGTCGGACACCGGCCCCCGCACCACCGCCCACATCGAGCCGAGCAGCTCACCACCCATCCGGATGGGCACGATCAGCCGCGGCAGGGTGCCGTCGCGCTGCTCGGGCACGAAGATCGTCTGGCGGCCGCGGGAGAGTTCGCGGAACACCCCGCGTGAGCGGAACCGCGCCAGCACGTCGTCCGGGATGCGGCGGCCCATGATGGTGGACACGCGCGCGGGGTCGGTGATGTCCTGGCGGGCGGAGTAGGCCAGCACGCGCGAGTTGGTGTCCTCGATGGTGACCGGCGCGTCGACCACCGCGGCCACCGCGTCGGCCAGGCGGAACAGGTCGCCGCCGCCGGGGTCGCCGCCGTTCTCCGGGGCTTCGGCTTCGTCGGTCAGCGCGTCGAGCACCGTCCGCAGCAGCCACACCAGCTGCGCCCACGATGCGGCGGCACTGACCTCGATCAGCGCGATGTCGGCGGACTTGGCGGCCCGCTTGACCGACGGCTTGGCCGCCAGCGGTGGTTTGAACAGCACCGCCGCCGCGCCCTTCTCCGCACTGCTGCGCACCAGGGTGACCGCGTCGGCCGGATTGGTCACCGCCACCGCGAGCACCAGATCACCCGCGGCGAGGTGCCCCGGCGTACCGGGTTCGGCGATCACCACGTCGGCGACCGCGGGCGGATCGTCCGGGAGCATCAGGGCGTGCAGCAAGGTGGGCCCCACCCGATCGACCACGGTGCGCACGGACGCCATGGGGAGAACTGTAACTTCGGCCGCCGCCGTCAGCCGGAGTTCGGCGCGGAACCGCCCCGGCGACCTCGTCAGGACCTTTGAGGAACTGTCCGCGAAGGGTGTCGAGTTCCCGGCGGAACCGGTTGAGCGGCCGTGGGGCTGGTTGATGTCCGCCGATTCCGAAGGGAACCGATTCGCGCCCGGGCGGCGCTGATCTTCCCGCCCGGCTTGAAGAACGACAGCAGGGTGGCGATCAGCAGCAGCGTCAGCCCGGCGCTCATCGCGGTCACCAGCATGACCGCCGTGCCGCCGATGGCTTCACCGCGTGCGGCCCGGTCGGCGGCTTCGGCGAATTTCGGGACCACGGCCAGATTGCCGCCGATGGTCAGCGCGAGCGTGATCGCGATCTTCACCACCACCCACCAATAACGCACGAGTCCCCATTTGGTGCCGAGGCTCAGCGCGATTCCGGAAATCAGCGTGAGCAGGCTGGCGGGCAGGTAGAAGATCTCGCCGAGCGTGCCGGCGCTCAACTGGACACCGCGGACCACCGCGGTGTCGTCGCTGAGCAGCCCGACCGCGCCGAGCGCCACGATCGAGAGTTCCACGCCGATCCAGCCGATGGACGCGACGACGTGGGTGAACAGCAGCCACTTGCGGGTGTTGGGACGCAGCCTGGTCATGCGCTCCAGGATCGCGGCGCGCGGGCGTCTCGTCGTCGTGTCCAGAGCGGCTTCGCGGCCTACGCCCGAAGGAGTACCCGGCTCCCAAGGCGTGAGAGGCGGTTGGGCCGAACGGACCCGGTGGCTAGCTTCGGGGCAAATCCCTTCTGCCGCGAGGAGATCGAACGATGACGGATGGCTGGTCCTTCGAAACCAAGCAGATCCACTCCGGTGCCGCACCGGATCCGGCCACCGGGGCGCGTGCCACGCCGATCTACCAGACCACGTCGTACGTCTTCCGCGACAGCCAGCACGGTGCCGACCTGTTCAGCCTCGCCGAGCCGGGCCACATCTACACCCGCATCAACAATCCCACGCAGGACGTGCTCGAACAGCGCGTCGCCGCGCTCGAAGGCGGGGTGGCGGCGCTGGCCTTCGCGTCGGGCACCGCGGCCACCAACGCGGCCATCCTGAACCTGGCGAATTCGGGTGACCACTTCGTCTCCAGCCCGTCGCTCTACGGCGGCACCTACAACCTGTTCCACTACACGCTGCCCAAGCTCGGCATCGAGGTCACCTTCGTCGACGACCAGGACGACATCGAGCAGTGGCGGGCCGCGGTCCGCCCGAACACCAAGCTGTTCTTCGCCGAGACGCTGGCGAACCCGGGCAGCAACGTGCTCGACATCCGGGCCGTCGCGGACGCCGCGCACGAGGCGGGCGTGCCGCTGGTGGTGGACAACACCATTCCCACGCCGTACCTGCTGCGCCCGATCGAGCACGGCGCCGACGTGGTGATCCACTCGGCGACCAAGTACCTCGGCGGCCACGGCACCACGATCGCCGGTCTGCTGGTCGACGGCGGCACCTTCGACTTCGGCGCGGACCCGGCGAAGTTCCCCGGGTTCAGCGAACCGGACCCGAGCTACAACGGCCTCAAGTACTGGGAAGCGCTCGGCCCGGGCGCCTACGCCGCGAAGGCACGTGTGCAACTGCTGCGCGACACCGGCGCGGCGATCTCTCCGCTGAACAGTTTCCTTATCCTGCAAGGGATCGAGACGCTTTCGCTGCGGATCGAGCGGCACGTGTCGAACGCCAGGGCACTCGCGGAATGGCTGGAGGCGCGGGACGAGGTGGAAAAGGTCTACTACGCCAGTCTGCCGTCGTCGCCGCATTACCAGGCAGCTCAGAAGTACCTGCCCGGCGGCGCGGGCGCGGTGCTCTCGTTCGACCTGCGCGGCGGGGTCGAGGCGGGCCGCAAGTTCGTCGACGGCACCGAGCTGCACAGCCAGCTGGTGAACATCGGGGACGTGCGCAGCCTGATCGTGCACCCGGCCAGCACCACGCACAGCCAGCTTTCACCGGAGGAGCAGCTCGCCTCGGGCGTGACGCCCGGACTGGTGCGCCTGGCCGTCGGGCTCGAAGGCATCGAGGATCTGAAGGCCGATCTGGAGTCCGGGTTCAGGGCGGCCAAGGCGGCTCTGTGACCGGTGCCTGGCGTCCGGGTGATCCGCCGGGCCGGCGTCGCTGGGTCATCCGGCACGACGCGGTCCGGCTGGAGAGCGGGGCCGAGCTGCCCGGTTTCTCGCTGGCCTACGAAACCTGGGGCACGCTGAACGCCGACGCGTCGAACGCGGTGCTGATCGAGCACGCGCTCACCGGTGACAGCCACGTCGCCGGTCCCGCCGGGGACGGCCACCCCAGCGCGGGCTGGTGGGACGCGCTGGTGGGCCCGGGTCGTCCGATCGACACCGACGCGTTCTTCGTGGTGGCGCCGAACGTGCTGGGCGGCTGCCAGGGCTCCACCGGGCCGTCCTCTGTGGACGATGCGGGACGGGCGTTCGGCAGCCGCTTCCCGGCACTGACCATCCGCGACCAGGTGGCCGCCGAGACCTTCTTGGCCGACGAACTCGGCATCACTCGCTGGGCGCTGGTGCTGGGCGGATCGATGGGCGGGATGCGAGCGCTGGAATGGGCGGTGGAGCACCCGGCGCGGGTGGCGGCGCTGCTGGTGGTCGCGGCCCCGGCGGCCGCTTCGGCGGACCAGATCGCGTGGGCCTCGCCGCAGCTGCACGCGATCACCGCCGACCCGCACTGGCACGGCGGCGACTACTACGACACCGGGGAAAGCCCGGACTCCGGCCTCGGCATCGCCCGGCGGATCGCCCACGTCACCTACCGCAGCGAACCCGAACTGGAGCAACGCTTCGGCCGGACCGAGCAGGGCGACGGCCGGTTCGCCGTGGAGTCCTATTTGGACCACCACGCGGCGAAACTGGCGGCGCGCTTCGACGCGGGCAGCTACGTGGTGCTCACCCGGTCGATGAATTCGCACGATGTGGGACGGGACCGGGGTGGCATCGCGGCGGCGCTCTCGCGGATCACCGCGCGCACGGTGATCGCCGGGGTGGACAGTGATCGGCTCTACCCGCTCGCGCAGTCGGCCGAACTGGCCGGCGGCATCCGGGGCGCGGGGGAGGCGGCGGTGATCCACTCCCCGTACGGCCACGACTCGTTCCTGATCGAAACGGCCCAGGTCGCCGCCCTGCTCAAGCCGTTGCTGGCCTAGCCGCGTGCCGTGAAGCCACCTTCACGGCATCAGTCGGCGAGGGCGTCGGAGATCCAGTCGGTGACCGGGAGGTCCCGGTCCAGGCATTCCGTGGACAGGCGGATCGTCCAGCGCAGTGCCTGCAACACCAGGCTGTCGACCTCCTCCGGCGCGGCGCTCGACAGCGCGATCTCCAGCTGTTCCTGCGCGGCTTCGCTGTTCCCGTGCACCTCGGCGAGCAGCGTCCGCACGGCCGTGCGCACCGGCGGGTCGGCCTGGTCGATGGAGACCTCTTCCCCGGCCTCGTCGAACACCTGCACCTTGACCGGCGCGGTACCGCCGTCCCCGAGGGTGGCCACCATCGCGCTGCACTCACCGAAGAGCAGCAGCATCAGCTCCCGGGTCTCGGGCGTACCGGCACTCGCGGGCGCGAGCTGGTCGAGCGCGTCGGCGTCTTCGCCGAACCGCATCGCCACCAGCGCGCGCTGCGCTTTCTCCACGAGCCGCCGTTGCTCGTCGTCGCTCCTGTCGGGCTGCACGTGCCTATCAAACACCAGCACGGCCGCCTTTGGGACCACTCCCGGGTGAGTATCGGGAGCCGTGCGTCACCGCGCCGCGCGGAGCGCGCCGAGTGCCAGCCGTTCGAGCAGCTCGGCCAGTTCCTCGTCAGCCAGATAGCGGTTGTGCGGGGTCGAGTTGATCAGGCCGAACACGGCGTGTGCCGAAGATCGGGCGTGGGTTTCACCGACCTCGGGCACGGTCGCCCTGATCGCCTCCACCCACAGCTCGACGTACTGGCGTTGGAGCGCGCGAACCTGTTTGCGGTCGGCGTCGGTGAGATTCGCCAGGTTCCGTTCCTGGACGGTGATCAGCGCTGGCTGGGTGAGCGCGAAGTCCACGTGGAACTTCACCAGCGCGTCGAGCAGGGCGGCCCCGGAGCGCCGCTCGGCGAGTTCCTTGCCGCCGTCGAGCAGGTACCGGCTGATCGAGCCCAGCATCTCGCCGAGCATCGCGTCCTTGCTGCGGAAGTGGCGGTAGAGCGCGGGGCCGGAGATGCCGACGGCGGCGCCGATGTCGTCGATCCCCACGCCGTGGAAACCGTGCCTGGCGAACAGTTCGGCGGCGGCGGCCAGTATCTGCTCACGCCTGCTGGCCTTTTCGCCGTGCACGAGCGGGGTCGGGTGCGCTGGCATCAGCCCATCGTAGAGCAGCAGGTTAGCGATCGCTAACAACGGGGCAAACCGGGCGCGCGACTTTTGGGGTAGGCCACTCGGGTTACGTCATAAAACCGTGCTTCCTCGTGTTTTTCCCACGTGGTACTTGTTCTTTCACGTTGGGGGCTCACGAAGGAGTGACGATGGTCTCGTCCGACCGAAAATCCACCCTGCCCGTTTTGAGAGCATTGACCGTGGCCATCGTCGCCGGTCTCACGCTGCTCGGCTTCACCGTTCCCGCCTCGGCGGCGACCAGCTACGCGGCGCTCGGCGACTCCTACTCGTCCGGGCTCGGCGCTGGTAGCTATGGCGACTCGGGCTCCTGCAAGCGCAGCGCGAACGCCTATCCGAAGCTGTGGGCCAGCGCCAACGGCGCTTCGCTGAACTTCCTGGCCTGCTCCGGTGCGCGGACGCCGGACGTGCTGGGCCAGCTGGACAAGGTCACCTCCGGCACGAACGTCGTCACCGTCTCGGTCGGCGGCAACGACGCCGGTTTTGTCGACGTGATGACCGACTGCACCCTCGGTTCCGACCAGGCCTGCGTCGACCGGGTCGCCGAGGCCAAGGACTACGTGAACAGCACGCTGCCGGGGCTGCTGAACGGCGTCTACACCAAGATCAAGCAGAAGGCACCGAACGCGAAGGTGTACGTGCTCGGATACCCGCGCTTCTACAAGGTGCCGGGCTCCTGCAACGTCGGCCTCAGTGACACCAAGCGGGCCGCGATCAACTCCGGTGCCGACGCGCTCGCCGCGGTCACCTCGGCGCGGGCGTCGAGCGCCGGGTTCACCTTCGTCGACGTGCGCGGGGTGTTCACCGGGCACGAGATCTGCGCGGCCGACCGCTGGCTGCACAGCCTCACCTGGCCGGTCGAGGAGTCGTACCACCCGACCGCCAACGGGCAGAAGCTCGGTTACCTCGCCGCGCTGAACTCGGCCGCCGGCTGAGTCACCGGCTCACCGGGACCGCCGGAGGGGTCAGTCGCCTGCACGACTGACCCCTCCGGCTTTTTGCTGTTCAGGCATCGAAATTTTCGACAGCTACCGTGCTTGCTCCATCTGGGGATGCGTTCCTTGACCTGGTCAGTGTCCGGGCCCTACATTTCGAAAGCTTCAAGATTTTTACCGAAACTTTCGGAAACCCTTGGAGGAAGTGATGTCCGAAACTGCTGTCATCGACGCCGGCAGGCCCCCGCGGCGAAGAGGACCACGAATCGCCGCGGTGGCCGGGATGACCGGCCTGCTCAGCGCGCTGGCCGTGGTGCTGCCGCCGGTGGCGGGCGCCGCCGGGACCACGCTCGGCGCCGCGGCCGCGGAGAGCGGCCGGTACTTCGGGACCGCGGTCGCGGCGAACAAACTCAGCGATTCCACGTACACGGGCATCCTCAACACCGAGTTCAACAGCGTCACGCCCGAGAACGAGATGAAGATCGACGCCACCGAGCCCAACCAGGGGCAGTTCTCCTACGGGAGGGCCGACCAGATCGTCAACCACGCGCTCAGCCGCGGCATGAAGGTCCGCGGGCACACGCTGGCCTGGCATTCGCAGCAGCCGGGCTGGATGCAGGGCATGGAGGGCGCCCCGCTGCGGCAGGCGATGCTCAACCACGTCACCCAGGTGGCCACCCACTTCAAGGGCAAGGTGGTGGCCTGGGACGTGGTGAACGAGGCCTTCGCCGACGGCAGCAGCGGCGCCCGGCGCGACTCGAACCTCCAGCGCACCGGGAACGACTGGATCGAAGCCGCGTTCAAGGCGGCGCGAGCGGCCGATCCGGGCGCCAAGCTCTGCTACAACGACTACAACACCGACGACTGGTCGCACGCCAAGACCCAGGCCGTCTACAAGATGGTGCAGGACTTCAAGAACCGCGGCGTGCCGATCGACTGCGTCGGCCTGCAGTCGCACCTCAACAGCGGCTCGCCGTACCCGTCGAACTACCGCACCACGCTGTCCAGCTTCGCGGCGCTGGGCGTGGACGTGCAGATCACCGAGCTGGACATCCAGGGCGCGTCGTCGACCACCTACGCCAACGTGGTGAAGGACTGCCTCGCGGTGCCCCGCTGCAACGGCATCACCGTGTGGGGCATCCGCGACTCCGACTCGTGGCGGCCGAACGACACCCCGCTGCTGTTCAACAACAACGGCAGCAAGAAGCCCGCGTACGACGCCGTGCTCAACGCGCTCAACAGCGGTGGCACGCCCGGCGGTCCGAGCTGCTCGGCCGGGTACGTCGGCCTGACCTTCGACGACGGGCCGATCAGCGGCACCACCACGCAGTTGATCAACGCGCTGAAGTCGGCTGGCCTGCGCGCCACCTTCTTCAACGTGGGCAACAAGGTGCAGCAGAACCCGTCACTCGCCAAGAGCCAGCGCGACGCCGGGATGTGGGTCGGCAACCACAGCTGGTCACATCCGCACCTGACCCAGTTGTCGGCGCAGGAGATGACCTCCGAGCTGACGCAGACCCAGCAGGCGCTGCAACAGGCGACCGGTGAGACGCCGAAGTTGTTCCGCCCGCCGTACGGCGAGACCAACAGCACGCTGAAGTCGGTCGAGCAGCAGCTCGGGCTGACCGAGGTGCTGTGGAACGTCGACTCGCAGGACTGGAACGGCGCGAGCACCAGCCAGATCGTGCAGGCCGCGAACCAGTTGCAGCCGGGTGGCGTGATCCTGATGCACGACGGTTACCAGTCGACGATCAACGCGATCCCGCAGATCGCCGCCGGGCTGGCCAGCCGGAACCTGTGCGCGGGCATGATCTCCACTTCCACCGGCCAGGCGGTCGCGCCGTCGGACAGCAACCCGGGCAACCCGGCTTCGTGCACCGCGACCTACCAGCGGACCCAGCAGTGGGGCGACCGGTTCAACGGCCAGGTGACGATCACCGCCGGCGCGTCGCCGATCAGCAGCTGGACGGCCACGGTCACGGTCACCTCGCCGCAGAAGGTGTCGGCCACCTGGAACGGCTCGCCGAGCTGGGACAGCAGCGGCAACGTGATGACCATGAAGCCGAACGGCAACGGCAGCCTGGCCGCGAACGCCACCACCACCTTCGGCTTCACCGTGATGGCGAACGGTCAGTGGGCGGCGCCGTCCGTCAGCTGTAGCACGCCCTGATCCGCCGGCAGTATCGCGGGAATGTCCCGGTTCTCGCGTCATGACCGCGTTTCGGCCCGCCTCGCGTCCCTCGGCGACGACGACCTCGTCGCGCTGCTGGACGCGGGGCGGGCCGTCGGCGTGGGCGTGGGCGGTGGTTCGGCCGTCGTCGACGTCGGCGGTGTGCCGGTGTTCGCCAAGCGCGTCCCGCTGACCGACCTGGAACTGGCGCACCCGCGGTCCACCGCGAACCTGTTCGGCCTGCCCGCGTTGTGCCGGTACGGCATCGGCAGCCCCGGCCTCAACGCCTGGCGCGAGCTGGCCGCGAACCTGATCGTCACCGAGGCGGTGCTCGCGGGCGAGACCGGCGCCTTCCCGCTGCTCCACCACTGGCGGGTGCTGCCTGGCCGCCCGCCGATCGCGGAGGACTACGCCGACCTCGACGCGGCCGCCGCCCGGCTGGGTGGCTCACGGGCCATCCGTGCTCGTTTCGAAGCGCTGGCGGCCGCGTCGTCGAGTCTCGTGTTGCTGTGCGAATACCTCCCGTACCCGCTCGTCGACTGGCTGGCCGAGGACCCGGCGGGCAAGGCGGCCACGGTCGAACGGCAGCTGACGGAGATCGTGACCTTCCTGCGCGACCGCGGGTTGCTGCACATGGACGGGCACTTCGGCAACATGCGGGTCGATGACGGGAGGCTCTTCCTGGTCGATTTCGGGTTGGTGACCTCACCGCGGTTCGACCTCTCCGCCGACGAGCGCGACTTCGTCCGGCGCAACGCCGGGCACGATGCGGAGTACGCCGCCATGCGCCTGGTCAACTGGCTGGTCACCGACCTCTGCGGGGTGGAGGGGATCCCCGCGCGCAACGAGTACGTGCGCCGGTGCGCCGCGGGTCACCGGCCGGCGGGGGTGCCCGCCGAAGTCGCCGCGATCATCACCCGGCACGCGGCCGCCGCCGCGCGGATGAACGGTTTCTACTGGAAGCTGTTCAACGGCGGCCACGCGCTGGACAGTGAGGTTAGTGGTCGCTAACATCGAACCTGGTGTTAACGACCGCTAACCCCTGTCGCGAGGAGCCATGGACACCCCGGTGCTGAGCAGTTCCGCCGACCCGCGGAGCGAGGACTACGCCCGATACGCCACCGGTCACGCCGAGCTGGCCGAGGACCTGCGCAAGCGGCTCTCGGCGACCCGGCTGGGTGGTCCGGAGAAGGCGCGTATCCGCCATGTGGAACGCGGCAAGCTGCTGCCCCGCGATCGGGTGGACGCGCTGCTCGACCCCGGCTCACCGTTCCTGGAGCTGTCCCCGCTGGCGGCGACCGGGCTCTACGACGACGAGGCGCCCGCCGCGGGCATCATCACCGGCGTCGGCCGCGTGTCCGGCCGCGAGTGCGTGATCGTCGCCAACGACGCCACGGTCAAGGGCGGCACCTACTACCCGATGACCGTGAAGAAGCACCTGCGCGCGCAGGAAGTCGCGCTGCACAACAATCTCCCGTGCCTCTACCTGGTCGACTCCGGCGGCGCCTTCCTGCCGCGCCAGGACGAGGTCTTCCCGGACCGCGAGCACTTCGGCCGCATCTTCTACAACCAGGCGACCATGTCCGCGCGCGGCATCCCGCAGATCGCCGCGGTGCTCGGCTCGTGCACCGCGGGCGGCGCCTACGTGCCCGCGATGAGCGACGAGGCCGTGATCGTGCGGAACCAGGGCACCATCTTCCTCGGCGGCCCGCCGCTGGTGAAGGCGGCGACCGGCGAGGTGGTCACCGCCGAGGAACTGGGCGGCGGCGACGTGCACGCCCGCCAGTCCGGCGTCACCGACCACCTGGCCACCGACGACGCGCACGCGCTGCGCATCGTTCGCTCGATCGTGTCCACGCTCGGCCCGCGCAGCCCGCGGCCGTGGGACGTGCGCCCGGTCGAGGAGCCCGCGGTCGACCCGGCGCAGCTGTACGGCGTGGTCCCGACCGACTCGCGCACTCCGTACGACGTGCGCGAGGTGATCGCCAGGATCGTCGACGGCAGCCGGTTCGCCGAGTTCAAGAAGGAGTACGGCAACACCCTGGTCACCGGGTTCGCGCACGTGCACGGCCACCCGGTCGGCATCATCGCCAACAACGGCGTGCTGTTCGCCGAGTCGGCGATGAAGGGCGCGCACTTCATCGAGCTGTGTGACAAGCGCTCGATCCCGCTGCTGTTCCTGCAGAACATCACCGGGTTCATGGTCGGCCGCGCCTACGAGGCGGGCGGCATCGCCAAGCACGGCGCGAAGATGGTCACCGCGGTTGCGTGCGCGCGGGTGCCGAAGCTGACGGTGATCATCGGCGGCTCGTTCGGCGCCGGGAACTACTCGATGTGCGGGCGCGCCTATTCACCGCGGTTCCTGTGGATGTGGCCGAACGCGCGCATCTCGGTGATGGGCGGTGAGCAGGCCGCGTCGGTGCTGTCCACGGTCCGCCGCGACGCGATCGAAGGCCGTGGCGGCGAGTGGTCCGCGGAGGACGAAGAGGCCTTCAAGGACCCGATCCGCGAGCAGTACGAGGAGCAGGGCAGCCCGTACTACTCGACCGCGCGGCTCTGGGACGACGGCGTGATCGACCCGGCGGACACCCGCACGGTGGTCGGCCTCGCGCTGTCGGCGGCGGCCAACGCACCGCTCGAAGATGTTTCCTACGGCGTTTTCCGGATGTGATGACCTTGTTCGACACGGTTCTGGTCGCCAACCGCGGGGAAATCGCCGTCCGGGTGATCGGCACGCTGCGCCGGATGGGCATTCGCTCGGTCGCGGTCTACAGCGACGCCGATGCCGACGCGCGGCACGTGCTCGAAGCCGACGTCGCGGTGCGGATCGGCCCCGCCGAAGCGACCCGCAGCTACCTGTCCGTCCCGGCGATCATCGAGGCGGCAGGGGAAACCGGGGCACAGGCCGTGCACCCCGGTTACGGCTTCCTCGCCGAGAACGCCGCGTTCGCCACTGCGTGCGCCGAGGCCGGGCTGGTGTTCATCGGCCCGCCGGTCGGCGCGATCGAGGCGATGGGCGACAAGATCCAGGCCAAGCGCACGGTCTCGGCGGCCGGCGTGCCGGTGGTGCCCGGATCGTCCGATTTGGACATTCCGGCCGGTGGTTTCGCCGCCGCCGCGGCGGAAGTCGGATACCCGCTGCTGCTCAAGCCGTCCGCCGGTGGTGGTGGCAAGGGCATGCGCCTGGTCGAGGACCCGGCCGAACTGGACGGCGCGGTGGAGTCCGCGCGTCGTGAGGCCAAGGCGTCCTTCGGTGACGACACGCTGTTGCTGGAGCGGTTCGTCACCACTCCGCGGCACATCGAGATCCAGGTGCTCGCCGACGGCCACGGCAACGTGATCCACCTGGGCGAGCGCGAATGCAGCCTCCAGCGGCGGCACCAGAAGATCATCGAAGAGGCGCCGTCGGTGCTGCTGGACGAGGCCACCAGGGAGCGCATGGGCGCGTCGGCGGTCGAGGCCGCGCGTGCGGTCGGTTACTCCGGCGCGGGCACGGTCGAGTTCATCGTCTCGGCCACCAACGCCGACGAGTTCTTCTTCATGGAGATGAACACCCGTCTCCAGGTGGAGCACCCGGTCACCGAGCAGGTCACCGGGCTGGACCTGGTCGAGTGGCAGGTGCGGGTGGCCGCCGGTGAGCCGCTGGGCGTGCGGCAGTCCGACGTCCGGCTGACCGGGCACGCGGTGGAGGCCAGGGTCTACGCCGAGGATCCCGCGCGTGGCTTCATCCCGACCGGCGGCACCGTGCTGCGGGTGGTCGAACCGGCCGGCGAGGGCGTCCGCGTGGACTCCGGCGTGCGCGAGGGCACCGAGGTCGGGTCGAGCTACGACCCGATGCTGGCGAAGGTGATCGCCTGGGGCCCCGACCGCGCCGCCGCGTTGCACCGGCTGGACCTGGCGCTGGCGAACACCGCGATGCTCGGCGTCGGCACGAACGTGCGGTTCCTGCGCGCGTTGCTGGCCGACGACGATGTGCGCGCGGGACGGCTGGACACCGGGCTGGTCGAACGCGGGCTGGCCGGGCTGACCTCGGCCGAGGTGCCCGCCGAGTTCTTCGTCGCCGCGGCGATGGACCGCCTGCTCGCGCTCTGGCCCACCGAGTCCATTGTGGACCCCTGGGCGGTGCCGACCGGCTGGCGGATCGGTGGTGGCGGTGGGGTGACCTTCCGCCTTCGCTCCGGGGAGACCGAGGCACTGGTACGCGTCGAAGGCGCGCCGTCGAACGCGAAGGTGAGCGTGGACGACGCCGAGCCGGTCGCGGTGTCGGCGACCCGGCGCGGTGGGCAGCTCGAACTGCGCCACCGCGGTGAATTCCACCGGTACGAAACGGCTTCGGTCACCGGCGGGCGGTGGCTGGCCAGGGACGGCCACGCGGTGCTGATCGGCGAGCGCCCGATCATGCAGCTGGCCCACGGTGAGGCGGCCGAGGCCGGTCCGGTGGTCAGCCCGATGCCCGGCACCGTGCTGGTGGTGAAGGTCGCGCGCGGGGACGTGGTCACCGCGGGCACGCCGCTGCTGGTGGTCGAGGCGATGAAGATGGAACACACGATCACCGCGCCGATCGACGGCGTGGTCGAAGAACTGCGCGTCCAGGCGGGCCAGCAGGTCGCACTGGACGAAGCGCTTGCCGTGGTGACCCCGCAGGAGGACGCACAATGATCGATTTCCGGCTCGACGAGGAGTACGAGGCGCTGCGCAAGACCGTCGAGGACTTCGCGCGCAGCGAGGTGGCGCCGGTGATCGGCGGGTTCTACGAACGGGAGGAGTTCCCGTACGAACTCGTCGCGCAGATGGGGCGGATGGGCCTGTTCGGGTTGCCGTTCGCCGAGGAGTTCGGCGGCATGGGCGGGGACTACTTCGCGCTGTGCCTGGCTTTGGAGGAGCTGGCGCGGGTCGACTCCTCGGTGGCGATCACCCTGGAGGCCGGGGTTTCGCTGGGCGCCATGCCGATCTACCGCTTCGGTACGCAGGAGCAGAAGGAGCGCTGGCTGCCCGCGTTGTGCGCGGGTGAGGCGCTGGGCGCGTTCGGCCTGACCGAGCCGGGCGGCGGTTCGGACGCCGGAGCCACCCGGACCACCGCGAAGCTGGACGGTGGGCAGTGGGTGCTCAACGGCAGCAAGTCGTTCATCACCAACTCGGGCACGGACATCACCAGCGTGGTCACGGCGACCGCGGTGACCGGGGAGAAGGAGGGCGGCCGCAAGGAGATCTCGGCCATCCTGGTGCCGTCGGGCACGCCCGGTTTCACGGTGGCGCCGAAGTACTCGAAGGTGGGCTGGAACGCCTCGGACACGCACGAGCTGTCGTTCGACGACTGCCGGGTGCCGGAGGAGAACCTGCTCGGCGCGCGCGGTCGCGGGTACGCGCAGTTCCTGTCCATTTTGGACGAGGGCCGGGTGGCGATCGCGGCGGTGAGCGTCGGCCTGGCGCAGGGTTGCGTGGACGAGTGCGTTCGGTACGTCGGCGAGCGAGAGGCGTTCGGGCACAAGATCGGGACGTACCAGGCGATCCAGTTCAAGATCGCGGACATGGAGACGCGGGCGCACACCGCCCGCCTCGCCTACTACGCGGCGGCTTCGAAGATGCTGCGCGGGGAACCGTTCAAAAAGGAGGCCGCGATCGCGAAGCTGGTCTCGTCGAACGCCGCCATGGACAACTCGCGGGACGCGACCCAGATCTTCGGCGGCTACGGCTTCATGAACGAGTTCCCGGTCGGCCGCTTCTACCGCGACGCGAAGATCCTGGAAATCGGCGAGGGCACGAGTGAGGTGCAGCGCATGCTGATCGCCAGGGAGCTGGGCCTGCGCTGACGTCGTGATCCACGATGAGGGCACTGTCCATTCGCCACGTACGCTGATCGACTTGTGAGCGAACTGAAGTTCCGCCCCGGGGGCGAGCAAGACACCGGACACCTGCTCGACATGTTCGACGGCGCCGTGGCGTGGATGAACGCGCGGGGCAACACACAGCAGTGGGGCACCGAACCGTGGTCCCAGGTGCCGAGGCGGGTCGAGCGCGTGCGCGGCATGGCCGCCGGTGACAACCTGGTCATGGCCGAGATCGACGGCGAGCCCGCCGGCGCGATCATTCTCGATCCCGGCCCGCCGGAGCACGTGCCGTCCGTCGACGAGCCGGAGATCTATCTCGGCCTGCTGATCACCGCGCGTGGTTTCACCGGCCGGCGGGTCGGGGCCGAGTTGATCCGGTACGCGCTCGACGAGGCGGCCGCGCGCGGTATCGACCTGGTGCGCGTCGACTGCTACGCCGGTGGTGACGGCAGCCTGGTCCGCTACTACGAGCGACAGGGTTTCCGGAAGACGGTCACCTTCGACTACCACGGCTGGCCGGGTCAGGTCTTCGAGCAACGAGTGGGGGATGGACGCGCGCCGCTGCCGGGGTGATGATTGGCGGGACGTCAACAAGCTCTCTCAACGGTGAAGGAGCCGGATGATGGCCAGGCAAGCGCGTTCACTGCACGGCAAGGTCGTGGTGATCACCGGCGGTGCGCAGGGGATCGGCGCGAAGACCGCCGAGCTGCTCCACGGACTGGGAGCCGCCGTCGCGATCGGCGACCTGGACCAGGTCCGCGCCGAGAAGACCGCCGGTGAGCTGGACGCGCTCGCCCTGCCGCTGGACGTCACCGACACGAAGAACTTCACCGAGTTCCTCGACGAGGTCGAACGGCGGCTCGGGCCGATCGACGTGCTGATCAACAACGCCGGCATCATGCCGCTCGCGCCGCTCGAGGAGGAGGACGACGCGTCCACCCGGCGGCAGCTGGAGATCAACCTGCACGCGGTCATCCACGGCACCAGGGAAGCGGTCCGGCGGATGCGGCCGCGCGGCACCGGGCACATCGTGAACGTCGCGTCCATGGCCGGTAAAGCCGGCTTCCCCGGCGCGGCCACCTACTGCGCCACCAAGCACGGGGTGGTCGGGCTGTCCGAGGCGGTCCATCTCGAACTGCGGGACACCGGCGTCGAGGTGTCGTGTGTGATGCCCGCCATCGTGCGGACCGAGCTGGCCAGCGGCCTGCCGGAGGCACGCATGATCAAGTCGGTGTCGCCGGACGAGGTCGCGGCGGCCATCGCCGAGGCGTTGCGGCGGCCGAAATTCGACGTTTACGTGCCGAAATCCCTCGATGCGGTCGGCCGGTTCACCCGGCTGCTGCCGCGCCGGGCGGGG
Organism: Amycolatopsis sp. YIM 10; assembly: GCF_009429145.1. Taxonomy (GTDB): domain Bacteria; phylum Actinomycetota; class Actinomycetes; order Mycobacteriales; family Pseudonocardiaceae; genus Amycolatopsis. The sequence continues at coordinate 1,186,876 of NZ_CP045480.1, forward strand.
GAGTGGATCTCACGCACGCTCGGCGCCGACAAGGTGCTCGCGGCCGCACACGCCGACGCCAGGGCCGAATACGAGTCACGTGCCGCGAGCAGTGCTCCATCGGTCGGTTCGGATGGTTAGATGAGGCGCAGGGAGTACGTCTGAGCAGGGGAGATCTTTCGATGGCAGCACCGCCGGCCCGGCTGGCCGCCGCGACCTCCAACCTGCTCGGCAAGGTGCTGCGGGGCGGGGTGGCCGATCTGCGCCCGGTGCCGCGGGTACTGATCGACAACGGGCCCAACCGGTCGGTGTACCGGCTGACCTCGGGCGGCAAGGCGCCGGAGGGCCCGCCGGTGCTGCTGGTGCCGCCGCTGGCCGCGCCCGCGCTGTGCTTCGACCTGCGCCGCGGGTGCAGCCTCGCCGAGCACCTGGTCGGCTCCGGGCGGCGGACCTACCTGGTCGACTACGGCACGGTCGCCTTCTCGGACCGGCGGCTCGGCATCGAGCACTGGATCGAGGAGGTGCTGCCGCGCGCGATCCGGCGGGTGAGCGAGGACTCCGGCGGGCAGGGCGTGCACCTGGTCGCCTGGTGCCTCGGCGGCATCTTCTCCCTGCTGACCACCGCCGACCAGCCGGAGCTGCCGGTCGAGTCGGTGGTGACGGTGGCTTCGCCGTTCGACTTCACCGCGATCCCGCTGGTGGCGCCGTTCCGGCCGCTGGTGGACCTGACCGGCGGGCACCTGCTCACCCCGTTCTACCGCGTGCTCGGCGGCGCACCGTCCTATTTGGTCAGCCGGGTGTTCAGGGCGACCGGGCTGCACAAGGAGATCACCAAGCCGCTGGCGATACTGAAGAACCTGGACGACCGGGACTACCTCGCCCAGATCGAGGCGGTCGACCACTTCATGGACAACATGGCGGCGTACCCGGGGCGCACGTTCGGGCAGCTGTACCACCGGTTCTTCCGGGCGAACGACCTCGCCGAGGGCAGCGTCGACCTGAACGGGCGGATCATCTCGCTGTCCGGGGTGAAGGTGCCGACGCTGATCGTGGCAGGCGAGAACGACACGATCGCCCCGCGCGCGGCGGTCGAGCGGCTCACCGGCCTGCTGGAAAACGCCCCGGACGTCCGCTTCGAAACCGCCCCCGGCGGGCACCTCGGCGTGCTGACCGGCCGGAAGGCCCGCGGCACCACCTGGCGCTACATCGACGACTTCCACGCCGAGCAGCTCTAGCCCTTGCCCGAGTTCAGCAAAAATGTACATTTCGTACATGTCCACCGAGATGAGCGTGACCGAGGCGCGGCCCGAACTGGCCGAACTGATCAATCGCGCCTGCTGCGCCGGTGAGACCACCTACCTGACCAAGCACGGGCGTCGTACCGCGGCTGTGGTTTCCGCGGAGAAGGCGCAGCTCCTCGAAAACCTCGAGGAACTCGTCGACGGGGAAGAGGTGCGCAAGGTGCTCGAGTCGCTCGCCGACGGCACCGAGACGCGCGTGCCGTTCCGGCGGCGCACCGCCAGGAGCCGGAACGGCTGAGTGTCCTACGAGATCGAACTCACCGGCTGCGTCGAGAAGTTCCTGGACAAGCTCGGCAAGGGACAACCCCGGGATGTCGAGGCGCTGGAAAACGCCATCGAGGATCTTGCCACTGAGCCGAGACCGTCCGGTTGCCACAAGCTGAGTGGCCACAACGGCGTGATGCGCGTCCGCGTCGGCGGTTACGGATCTGCTGCACGGTTGATGACGGCAAGTTGGTGGTGCTGGTCATCGTCATCAGTACTCGCGACAACGTGCACGAGGCGGTCAAGCGGCAACTCGGCCGTTGATCTAGGGGAGCAGGCGCGACGTGTACCCGGCCGCCGCGAGGCGTTGGTAGGCGGCGGTGATGTCGGCGGGCACGTCCTGGGGAATGGTGTGGCCCAGTTCGGCGTACCGCGTCAGGCGCTGCGCCTCGCCGACGAGCATGTCGATCACCAGCGTCGCGTCCCCGATGCCCGCGGTGTAGGCGGGCAGCGGGCGCCGGTCGGCGGAGCAGCGGATTTCCACGCCGGGCCACCGTTTCGCGGCCGTCGCGTAGGCGCGGCGCTGGTGGTACGGGCGGCAGGTGATCAGCACCGAGCCGACCTGGACGCCGTGCTCGCGCAGCAGTTCGCGGCTGAAGTCGATGTTGTCCGCGGTGTGCTTCGCGGCGGGCTCGACCAGGATCGACTGCTCCGCCACCCCGTGCTCGACGGCGATCTCGCGGAAGTGCACGGCCTCCCCGCGCGGGAATCGCCCGATCGTGGTGGGGGCGTTGGCACCGGTGAACACGATCAGTGGGCACACCCCGCGCAGGAACAGTTCGGCCGTGTACACCGCCACTCCCGGGTCGTGGCACCCGAGCCCGATCGCCACGTCCACCGGTTCGATCTCGTCGTCGATCCGGAGGAACGCCCACAACGCCTCGACGTCGGCGCGGACGGCTTCGGGAATGGTGGCGGTGTCGACGGTCACATCCCCAGACTAGAGCGGCGGGGAGCGCTCCGTTGAGGGTGGTGGCGGGCCGGCGGGCGGGATACCGCTTAGCTGAAAGCCACCGATCGCAGCAGTAGCCGGTCCGAGCCGGAGCCGCCGTTGGGGCGGAGGGAGAAGAAGGCGCTGCTCTCGCAGTCGCCGTCCTTGAACACCACTGCTCGCGAGTCGGTGTTGTTGCGCGGGCGGAACGCGGAGACGTCCCAGTCCGCGATCTCCGGGATCTCGATGCACTCGCCGCTCGGCGGGTCGACCAGCGCGCCCACCTGCACCTCGCCCTCCTCGTCGACGTAGCGGTAGGTGAACGCGCCCTCGGCGGCGGAGGCGATTCCGGTGGCCGTCAAGAGCAGGGCGAAAGCGCTGGTGAGCGCGAGAAGAGTGCGCATCGGGAAGCATCCTTTCGGCGAGTGGTCTGCCCTCCGACAGTGCGCGAGCACGCCGTCCCGATGGGCTGACACCACCCGGTTTCGCGACAAACGCCATCAAACCGGGTGGCTCGGCTCAAGTCGGCGAGAGTCACGCACTGAGTATCTTTACCGCGACACAGCTTGGGGGTGGGTGTGTGACCGCGGTCGACCTCGTCGAGGCGTGGCGCCAGTGGGGCGCGGAGAATCCGGCGCTGAAGGACATGCGGCTCTGGGGAACGCAGATCCTCTGGTGGGGCCGCATCGGCAAGATCGCGATGTTCGCGTCGGGACTGGTGTTGCTGGTGGACATCGTCGGCCCGGAGCGGATGCGGCGGGTCGCCGAGCGCCCGCGGGAGAGCGCGCGCCGGCTCATGGCGCGGTTCTTCCGGCAGGACACGAGCGAGGCGGACCTGCCCGAGGGCAGTTCCGGCTACGGCCGTTTCGCCGGCTTTGTCATCGCGCTGTCGGTGGTCGCGGTGCTCCTGCTCGCGGTGAGCGTGATCCAGGATCCCGTCCTCCAGGAGAGTCCCGGACTTCAGGTCCTGCTGATCGTGCTCTTCCTGCCGGCGGTCTACTTCACCGGCGTGCTGGTGTTCGTCGCGGGGCCGCCCGCCGTCGAGTGGCTGTTCGAGCACGAGCGGCTGGTGCAGGCGATCCGAATCGTCAGCTTCGTACTCTTCCTCGGCGGCTTCCACTTCGACCTGCTCGCCTCGTGAGCGGCCCCGCGCGCGGTTACTTCAGTTCCGCCGATGACTTGCCGAGTAGGCGACGCGCCACGATGAGCTGCTGGATCTGCTGCGTCCCCTCGAAGATGTCCAGGATCTTCGCGTCGCGGCTCCACTTCTCCAGCAGGGATTCCTCGGTGTAGCCGAGCGCCCCCGCCAGTTCCACGCACCGCAGCGTGATGTCGACGACCGAGCGGCCCGCCTTCGCCTTGGCCATGGAGGCCTGCAGCGAGTTCGGCTTCCGGTTGTCCGCCATCCACGCCGACTCCAGCGTCAGCAGGTAGGCCGACTCGTAGTCCGACTCCAGTTCCAGGTACGTCGCCGCGGCGGCGTGCTGGTGGTGGGCCGGCTTGTCGTAGTCGACGGTGACGCCTGCCTCGGCGAGGATGCGAGCCGTCTCCTCCAGCGCGGCCCTGGCCACGCCGACCGCCATCGCGGCCACCAAGGGACGGGTGTTGTCGAAGGTCTGCATGACCCCCGCGAACCCCTTCTTGGTGTCGATCTCCGGCGTGCCAAGCAGGTTTTCCTTCGGCACGCGGCAGTTGTCGAAGCGCAGCACCGCGGTGTCCGACGCGCGGATGCCGAGCTTGTGCTCCAGCCGCACCACCTCGAAGCCCGGTGTGCCCTTCTCCACCACGAACGACTTGATCGCCGCGCGGCCCTTCGACTTGTCCAAAGTGGCCCAGACCACCACGGCGTCGGCGCGCTCGCCCGAAGTCACGAAGATCTTCTCGCCGTTGAGCACGTACTCGTCACCGTCGAGGCGCGCGGTGGTGTTGATCGCCGCCGAGTCCGAGCCGCAGTCCGGTTCGGTGATCGCCATCGCCGCCCAGATCTTGCCGAACCGCGCCAGCTGCTCCTCGTTGGCCACCGACGCGATGGCCGCGTTGCCCAGCCCCTGCCGCGGCATCGACAGCAGCAGACCCACGTCGCCCCAGCACATTTCGATGGTGCCGAGCGCCACGTTCAGGTTCGCGCCGTTGCGGTTGCCGGACTCCTTCTTGTCCGCCTTCTCGTCACGCCGCACGCCCGCCGCGCCCGCGCCGCCCTCACCGGAGGAGTTCAGCCCGTCCAGCAGCGCCGCGAACATGTCCAGTTCGGACGGATAGGCGTGCTCGGCGCGGTCGTACTTCCGCGAGATGGGCCGGAAAACCTCCGCCGCCGCCTGATAAGCCTGGTTGACCAGTGCCCGCGCCTTGGCCGGGACCTCGAGATTGATCATGGTGAAACCCTTTCCCGCCAAAACAGATCAGAGAAGGACCGAGCCTTCGAGAACACCGGCCGCCCGCAGGTCGCGGTACCAGCGCTCGACCGGGTGCTCCTTGACGAAGCCGTGCCCGCCGAGCAGCTGCACACCCGCGCTGCCGATCTTCATGCCCTTGTCCGCGGCCAGTTTCCGCGCCAGCGCGACCTCGCGCGCGTATGGCTTGCCCTGCTCGGCGCGGGCTGCCGCGCGCAGCGTGACCAGGCGCAGGCCCTCCAGCTCGATGCCGATGTCGGCGACCTGGAAAGCCACGCCCTGCCGGTGGCTGACCGGTTCGCCGAACGCCTGCCGCTCGTTGACGTACGGGATCACGTAGTCCAGCACGGCCTTCGCGGTGCCCGCCGCGAGCGCGGCCCAGCCGAGGCGCGAAAGCCGCACCAGCTCGGCGAAAACCTCCGGCTTGCCGCCACCGAGCAGCGCCGACGCGGGCAGGGAAACCCCGTCCAGGTGCAGCTTCCCGGTGGCCGCGCCACGCAGGCCCATCGCGGGCTCGCCCTCGATGCTCACGCCCGCGTTCGACGACTCGACGATGAACAACGCGGGCCCGCGGCCTTCGAGATCCGCGGACACCACAAAAAGCTCAGCCTGCGCGGCACGGGGGACCAGCGACTTCACACCGTCCACTTTGTACCCGTGCGGGGTGCGGCGGGCCTTGGTGCGCGGCTTGAACGGGTCGTACAGCGGCGCGCGCTCCTGCAAGGCCAACGCGGCCGCGGGCACGTTCTCCCCGACGAACGCCGGGAGATAGGTGGCCTGCTGCTCGGCGTCACCCCAGGAAACCAGCGCCGTGCTCACCGCGGACGGGGCCAGCACCGCGACCGCCAGCCCGAGGTCGCCGTGCGCGAGCGCTTCGGCGACCAGCGCGCCGGTCACCACCGAGCGCTCGGTGCCGACACCGCCCAGCTCCTCGGGAATGCCCACCAGCGTCACGCCCAGTTCGGCGGCGCGCGTGAGCAGGCCGTCCGGGGTGGTCAGCTTCGCGTCGGCCTCGGCGGCCGCGGGGCGCAGCTGCTCGGCGGCGAACTCGCGGACGGTCTCCACGATCATCTGCTGCTCTTCGGACGGGGTGAGGTCGAACAGCCCGCTGTCCGGCGCCGCCGACAGCCGCTCCGGTGCGTCACGCCGCTGGATCGCCTTGAACGAGCGCCCGGCGGCACCGGCGGCCTTGAACCCGCCACGCGTGGCCGACGAGACCAGCGACTCGATCGGCCTGCGCAGCCCGGCCCGGTCGATCGCCTTGACCCCCGCGAGCTTGGTCAGCGCGGCGAGGCCAAGGCCCATGGCGTCGCGCTTCTTCCCCGGCGTGCCCATGGCCGCCCTCCCGTCATCGCTTACCTACTCGTGAGTAGGTTAACCCGGAGTGGTGGCGAACGCCAGTAACGGGGTCGGATTTGGCACGCCGGAACGAGGTTCAGTCCAGGTCGAGCACCGAAATCATCATCATGTGCAGCTCCGCGGGCAGATTCGGGCGGGTGTTGACCCGCCGCGTGCGAGCGAGGTCGTTCGCGATGGTGAGCGCGGCGTGCACGGTGATCTTCGCCTCGCGCGCGTTCAGCGAGGGGTGGACCGCCGAAAGCAACTGCACCCACTGCGCCACGTAGTCGCGCTGGACGCGGAGCAGTTCGGCCTGGTCCCGCTCGGGCAGGTTCAGCGGGTCGCCGGAGAAGGCGACGGTCAGCTCGGCCGAACCGGTCAGCGTGTGCACATAGGACTCGGCGAGCCGGCGGAGCGCCTCGCGTTCGTCCGGCGGGGCACTGGTGCGCAACGCGTTTTCGGCGCCGAGCGCCAGCCGGTCCGCCGCGCGGCGGCAGATCGCCACGACCAGCGCCGACTTGCTCGGGAAGTGCCGGTACACGCTGGGGCCGGTGATCCCGGCCGCGGCGCCGATCTCCTCCATGCTCACCGCGTGGAAACCCCGCTGGGAGAACAGGTCCGTCGCCGCGGAGAGCAGTTGCTCGCGGCGGGACGGCTGCCCGATCCCCAGCGGAGGGGGCGTGGGCACGGTCTCCGGTGCCGGTGGCAGTTCGGTGTGCAGCACGCGCCGGGCCAGCTCGACCAGCAACTGCGCGAACCGGCGCTTCGCCACGCTCGTGTGGTGCACGGACACGCTGCCGAACACGCTGAGCCCAGCCCAGCAGAGCAGCTCCGCGTCCTCCGGCGTCAGGTCCGGGCGGACCAGCTGCAGTGACTTCGCCCACGACGCGAGCACCTCGCCGGAGCGCCGCCGGATCTCGCGCCGGTCGTCGCGGGGCAGATGCCTGCCTTCCCAGCGCCAGAGCGCGGCGATCTCCCGGCGTTCGACGGCCTGCCCGGCCAGGCAGGTGAGCAACGCCTCGATCTGCTCGGGGCCGGGCACCGCGCTGTCCGACACCGCCCGCGCCGTCGCGGCCTCCATGTCGTCGATGCCGGAGAGCACCACGTGCGCGAGGATCGCCTGCTTGTCCGCGAAGTGCCGGTACAGCGCCGGCCCGGTGACCCCGGCCGCGGCGGCGATGTCGTTGATGCCCACCCCGTGGTAACCACGCGCGCGGAACAGCTCGGCGGCCACCCCGGCGAGCTGGTTCTTGCGGTCGCGTGGCCGTTTGCCACGTGCGGGCGTAGGTTCCATAGGTGAACACACTCTAGCGAGTGTCGATTGGCTCGCAACCCATTGACACCCTGGGGTTTGTCGGGGATAAGTTAGTCCGTATTAGCGTTACCGGTCAGTACTCGGAGGACACAGTTGTGAGCAACGAGGCGTACATCTACGAGGCGCTCCGCACGCCTCGCGGCAAGAACAAGGGCGGTGCGCTCCACGGCACCAAGCCGGTCGACCTGGTGGTCGGCCTGATCGACGAGCTGAAGGTGCGCCACCCCAACCTCGACCCCGCGGTGATCGACGACATCGTGCTCGGCGTCGTCTCGCCCGTCGGTGAGCAGGGCGGTGACATCGCCCGCACCGCGGCGCTGGTGGCCGGCCTGCCCGAGACGGTGGCGGGCGTGCAGCTGAACCGCTTCTGCGCCTCCGGCCTGGAGGCCACCAACATCGCCGCGCAGAAGGTGCGCTCCGGCTGGGACCGCCTGGTGATCGGTGGTGGCGTGGAGTCGATGTCGCGCGTGCCGATGGGCTCGGACGGCGGCGCCCTGTTCATGGACCCGTCCACCGCGTACGACAACTACATCGTGCCGCAGGGCATCGGCGCCGACCTGATCGCCACCATCGAGGGCTTCTCGCGCGAGGACGTGGACGCGTTCGCCGTCCGCTCGCAGGAGAAGGCCGAGGCGGCCTGGTCCGGCGGTTACTTCTCGAAGTCGGTCGTGCCGGTCAAGGACATCAACGGCGTGACGATCCTCGACCACGACGAGCACCGCCGCCCCGGCACCTCGATCGAGGGACTGGCCAAGCTCAAGCCCGCCTTCACCACCATCGGTGACATGGGCGGCTTCGACGCGGTGGCGCTGCAGAAGTACCACTCGGTGGAGAAGATCGACCACGTGCACACCGGCGGCAACTCGTCGGGCATCGTCGACGGCGCCGCGATCGTGCTGGTCGGCGGTGAGGAGATCGGCAAGCAGTACGGCCTGACCCCGCGGGCGCGCATCGTCGCCACCGCCGCGGTCGGCTCCGAGCCGACCATCATGCTGACCGGCCCCACCCCGGCCACCGAGAAGGTGCTGGCCACCGCCGGGCTCACGGTCGACGACATCGACCTGTTCGAGCTGAACGAGGCCTTCGCCTCGGTGGTGCTGAAGTGGATGAAGGACCTGAACCTGCCGGAGGAGAAGGTCAACGTCAACGGCGGCGCCATCGCGATGGGCCACCCGCTCGGCGCCACCGGCGCGATGCTGGTCGGCACCGTGGTGGACGAGCTGGAACGCCGTCAGGCCCGTCGCGCGCTGGTCACCCTGTGCATCGGCGGCGGCATGGGCGTCGCGACCATCATCGAGCGGGTGTGAGGAAGAGATGACCGAAGCGAAGACCATCCGCTGGGAACAGGACGCCGACGGCATCGTCGTGCTCACCCTGGACGACCCGAAGCAGTCGGCGAACACGATGAACGCCGACTTCCGCGAGTCGCTCGGTGTTGTCGTCGACCGCCTCGAAGCGGAGAAGGACAACATCACCGGCGTGGTACTCACCTCGGCGAAGAAGACCTTCTTCGCCGGCGGTGACCTGAACGACCTGATCCAGGCGAAGCCGGAGAACGCGGCCGAGATCACCGCGAGCAGTGGCACGATGAAGGGCCAGATGCGCCGGCTGGAACAGCTGGGCCGCCCGGTCGTGGCCGCCATCAACGGTGCCGCCCTCGGCGGTGGCCTGGAGCTGGCGCTGTCCACCCACCACCGCATCGCGGCCGACGTGAAGGGCAGCCAGATCGGCCTGCCCGAGGTCACCCTCGGCCTGCTGCCCGGTGGCGGCGGCGTGGTGCGGACCGTGCGCCTGCTCGGCATCCAGAGCGCGCTGCTGAACGTGCTGCTGCAGGGCCAGCGGCACAAGCCGGCCAAGGCGCTGGAGCTGGGCCTGGTGGACGAGCTGGTCGGCAGCGTGGACGAGCTGCTGCCGAAGGCCAAGGAGTGGATCAAGGCCAATCCCGAGGCCGTGCAGCCGTGGGACGTCAAGGGCCACAAGATCCCCGGCGGCACCCCGTCGAACCCGAAGTTCGCGGCGAACCTGCCCGCGTTCCCGGCCAACCTGCGCAAGCAGATCAAGGGCGCGAACATGCCGGCGCCGCGGGCGATCCTGTCCGCCGCGATCGAGGGCGCGCAGGTCGACTTCGACACCGCGCAGCTGATCGAGACCCGGTACTTCGTGCACCTGGCCACCGGTCAGGTGGCGAAGAACATGACCAAGGCGTTCTTCTTCGACCTGCAGCACATCAACTCCGGCGGTTCGCGGCCGGACGGGTTCGAGAAGTACACCGCCAAGAAGGTCGGCGTGCTCGGCGCGGGCATGATGGGCGCGGCCATCGCCTACGTCTCGGCGAAGGCCGGGATCGACGTGGTGCTCAAGGACGTTTCGCAGGAAGCGGCCGAGAAGGGCAAGGGCTACGCGGTCAAGCTGGAGCAGAAGGCGCTCTCGCGCGGCAAGACCACCCAGGAGAAGTCGGACGAGCTGCTGGCGCGCATCAAGCCGACCGGTGACCCGGCCGACTTCGCCGGGGTCGACTTCGTGATCGAGGCGGTGTTCGAGAGCGTCGAGCTGAAGCACAAGGTGTTCGGCGAGATCGAGGGCATCGTCAACCCGGACGCGGTGCTGGGCTCCAACACCTCCACGCTGCCGATCACCTCGCTCGCCGAGGGCGTGCAGCGGACCGAGGACTTCATCGGCATCCACTTCTTCTCGCCGGTGGACAAGATGCCGCTGGTCGAGATCATCTGCGGGGAGAAGACCTCGCCCGCCACGCTGGCCAAGGTCTTCGACTACACGCTGCAGATCCGCAAGACCCCGATCGTGGTCAACGACAGCCGCGGCTTCTTCACCAGCCGGGTGATCGGCACGTTCATCAACGAGGCCGTCGCCGCGCTGGGTGAGGGCGTCGAGCCCGCGTCGATCGAGCAGGCCGGTGCGCAGGCCGGGTACCCGGCGCCGCCGCTGCAGTTGATGGACGAGCTGACGCTGACCCTGCCGCGCAAGATCCGGCTGGAGACCAAGGCCGCGGTCGAGGCCGAGGGCGGCACGTGGCAGGGGCACGCCTCCGAGGCGGTCATCGACCGCATGGTGGAGGAGTTCGACCGCAAGGGCCGTTCCTCCGGTGCGGGCTTCTACGAGTACGACGACGAGGGCAAGCGGACCGGGTTGTGGCCGGGCCTGCGCGACGCGTTCAAGTCGGGCACCGGCGACGTCCCGTTCGAGGACCTCAAGGAGCGCATGCTCTTCGCCGAGGCGCTGGAGACGGTGAAGTGCTTCGACGAGGGCGTGCTGACCTCGGTGCAGGACGCGAACATCGGCTCGATCTTCGGCATCGGGTTCCCGGCGTGGACCGGTGGTGTCATCCAGTACATCAACCAGTACGAGGGTGGCCTGGCCGGTTTTGTGGCGCGGGCGCGTGAGCTGGCCGAGCGCTACGGCGACCACTTCCTGCCGCCGGAGTCGCTGGTGGCGAAGGCCGAAAAGGGCGAGATCTACGAGTAAGACCGGGCTGTGAGTGGCCCCGCCGGTTCGCCGGCGGGGCCACTTTTTTGCGTTGCGGGGGTCGACTGCCGCTATAGTGCTAGGTAGCTAGTTAAATAGCGGAAGGGGATCTCCTGATGAGACGTTCGTTCCTGCGAGGGCTGGTGGCGCTGGCCGGGGTCGTCGTGTTCGCGGCGGGCGCGGTGCCCGCCGGGGCCTCGGTGCCCGCCAGGGCCGAGGTGACGCCACACCTGCTGAAGCCGACCGGGGTGCTGCCGGTGGGGTCCACCTCGCTGCACCTGGTGGATTCGTCGCGGCCGGACACCTGGGTGCCGTCGGCCGGGCCGCGTGAGCTGATGGTTTCGCTGTACTACCCGACTTTTGTGGCGCACGGGAAGCGGAAGCAGTACATGACGCCGCTGGAGTCGGAATTGCTGTTGAAGGAAGGGGAGATCGAGGGGTTGCCGTTGGATGTGCTGAGTCGCACGCGAACGCATTCCGTTGCCGACGCGCCACCGGTGGGACGGTGGCCGCTCGTGGTGTTGTCGCCGGGCTTCACGAAACCGCGGGCGACGCTTTCCGGGCTGGCGGAGGACCTGGCGAGTCACGGTTATGTGGTGGCCGTGGTCGACCACACCTACGAGAACGTGGCCACGACCTTCCCGGATGGACGGGTGGCGGAGTGCGTGGCTTGTGAGATCACGCGTCCGCCGGAGACGGCGCATCTGTTCTGGAAGAAGCTGCAAGATGGCCGGGCGGCTGATGTTTCGTTCGTGATCGATTCGGTGTTGGCCGACTGGGGTCGTTTTGTGGACGGGTCGCGGATTGCGATGGCGGGCCATTCGGCGGGCGGCGCGGCCGGTATCCACTCGATGCTGGCGGATCCCCGGATCAAGGCGGGGGTGAATATGGACGGAATGCAGGACGTACCCTTCACCGGTTCACTTTCCCGGCCGTTCATGTTCATGGGGCGGGAAGTCCAGTACACGCCGGGAGCGAGCGAGCAGGCAGGAACCTGGGCGAACGCGTGGACCCGGCTGGCTGGGTGGAAGCGGTGGCTCGTGGTGAGCGGGATGACGCACGCTTCGTTTACGGACGTGGGTTTGCTGGGCTGGCAAATGGGCTTGGATTCTGATGCCGAGATGCCGGGGGATCGCGCTGCTGTGGTTACGCGTCGGTATGTGCGCGCTTTTGTCGATGAGCATCTGCGGGGGATTTCACAGGGGTTGATGGATGCGCCTTCGTCGGCGTATCCGGAGATCAAATTCTGCACCCCTGAGAGCGGTTGCGCGTAGGCTGCAACGATCGAGTGAAGCGGCGAGAGATTTCCTGTTCCGGACCGGCGCTCTGGTAACAATGAGGGCATCGCGACGGGAGGGGCGATGTCGGACAACGGTTTCACCGTGGCGCTCGACGAGCTGGCAAGGGTGGCTGACCAGGCTTTTCCTGCGTTGGCCGAGATCATGGGCGCTCAGCTCGTGGTGTTGAACTCGCACGAAGGTCTGCATGGACCGGGTGGTGGCCTGCCCGCTGTCGCTCAATATCAATCTACGTACGCAAATTACACCGACGAGATTGCGGCACGGCAGAAAGGGGTGTCGAGGTCGTTCTCCCCACGTCGGAAGCGGTGAACAGGTTTTGTTCAACGAAGAGGGGGAGGCCTGGCTGCCGTCGCCGGAGCACTATCCCGGCGGTGGTGGCGCGGTGCTGGTCGACAGTTTCCGCCAGGACGCGCTCGACGTGCTCAGCCTCGACCCGCAGAAGATCATCGACGAGTTCGGCCGGATGCAGGGCGGTGCACGAGCGATTTCGCGGGAGAACTCCGAGGTGGTCGACGCCTTCCGGATGATCGACTATTCGGTGCAGGACTGGCGGGGCAATGGCGCCGACGCGTTTCGACAGCACCGCGCACTGGCCACCGCCACCGTTGGCGCGTGCCAGAAAGCGCTGAAGCAGAACCAGGAAGCGGAAACCAAGTTCGTCATCGGCCTTGGCACGATCCTGGTCGGCGCACTGGTCAGTGTTGCCAGCGGCGGTTCGCTGCTCGGGGTGTCGGCGGGCGCGTTCATCGCCGCGAGCGGTTCGGGAATCCAACTGGCGGTGGAAGGTGAGAAAGCCGGTGAAGTACTCGGCGCCTACACCAGCTCGCGGAAGCAGCTGATGGCCAGTTGCGAGGGTGCCGTCGGGGAAGCGGGCCGGATCATCTCGGGCACGGGAACGACTGGCGGCCGAGCGGAATGAGCTGTTCGAACCGTTGCCCGCCACCGTCGATGTCAACTCGCCCACGTTCCACTACGGAGATTTCTCCGCGCCTGAGCCACCGTCCGGGGGATTCGGCGAGCAGGTCGACCAGGAGCGGCGCGCGCCGGTTGCCGATGGTGATGGAACGATCCGGAAGCTGCTGGACGGGTGAGCATGAGACTTCTGCTCCTTGCCGCGCTGTTGGTGCTGACCGCTTGCGCGCCACCCGACGAGGCTCCGCCCGGCGGTCCACCGGTGATCCCGCAGCCGGTCTGCGAACTGTCGGGGGCGGATGCGCGTCCGGTGCTCAAGGTGCGCTGGTTTCCCCAGGTGCGCCCGGTACCGTTGTGGCGACCGGCTGCGGGCGCCCGAGGAGCTTTCGGTGGCCGGTTACCCGGCGCCCCTGGACAACGTCGAGAACGACGGGCGAGCAGACGCGCTGAAGGTCTGCGTGGTTTATGTGGACCTCGCCGACTCGCAGGGGCTCGCCGTCAGCTTCAGCGCTGTCCAAACCGACCCGGCGGACGGCTGCGCCGAATCCCGGCGTTTTACCGAACGCGTGGTGGGCAATCTGCGCTGATGAGCGTTGCGGACGGAGATCGCCTCGTCGTCAGACAAGTCAGGGCAGGGGTTGCAGGTCGACGACCACGGCGGTGGCGTTGTCCCCGCTGCCCAGCGTGTGGGCGGCCTCCACCAGCTTGTCGGCGGCCGAGTGCGGGTCTGCCGCGCCGGACAGCAGTTCCTTCACCGCCACCATGTTGAGCGTCTTGTGCACACCGTCGGTGCACAACAAGAGCCGGCCACCACGAACCGGGGTGTAGGAGTGGCCGATGTCCGACTCCCGCGCGGTGCGGACCGAGTCGGTCACCACGTGCTCCATCCGCGCCGAGGGCACCAGGTCCTGCGAGCGCCAGAACTCGGCGAGCGTGTGGTCCACGGTCAGCTGCGAGAGCACCCGCCCGTTCCACCGGTACAACCGGCAGTCGCCCACCCAGGCGATGTCCGCCTGCGCCTCGGCCGGCGAGTCCAGCGGCGGCAGCACGGCCACGATCAGCACGCAGTCCGCCTGCTCCTGCTCGAACTGAGAGCGCAGTTCCCGTTGCGCCGCCAGCAAACCCGCGTGAGCCCCGGAGCGGGACGCGGTTTCCGCGGCGACGCGCGCCGACAACCGCGCGGCCCTGGCGGCGAGCAGGTGGTCACCGACGCCGTCCGCGACCACGAAGGCCGTGCGGCCCGAAACCGCGTCGGTGTGCGTGGCGACCGCGTCGGCGTTGATGGAGCGCGGCCCGCGCTTGCTGACCGAATCCGACATCGGACGATGGCCGAGGGTCAGCTGGAGCGTGGTCATCATGGCCGGCCTCCTCACGGTACGACCGGGTCCCGCCCGGTACACCTCAAGTGAACCGGGCGAAACCGTCAGTTACCGAAGATCTATCTGAGAAGACCCTGTGAAACTCAGACCAGCGGGGGCACGATCGTGTCGATCAGGTGCGGGCCCGGCTCGGCCAGCGCCCACCTGAGCGCGTCCGCCAGCTCCTCGGCCGTGGTCGCCCGGCGCGCGGGCACACCCAGGCCCTCGGCGATCTTCGCGAAGTCCATGTCCGGCCCGGACAGGTCCAGCAACTCGGCCGCCTTCGGCCCGGAACCGTCCGCGCCGACGCGCTGCAGCTCCATCCGCAGGATCGCGTAGGCCCGGTTGTTCAGCAGGACCGTGGTGACGTTGGACTTCTCCCGTGCCTGTGTCCACAGCGCCGAGATCGTGTACAGCGCGCTCCCGTCGGATTGCAGGTTGAGCACCGGCCGGTCCGGCGCCGCGATCGCCGCGCCGGTGGCCACCGGGATGCCCTGCCCGATCGCGCCACCGGTCAGCGTGAGCACGTCGTGCCGCGGTGCGCCGGCGGTCGCCGCGGGCAGCAGCACGCCCGAGGTATTGGCCTCGTCGGCGATGATCGCGTTGTCCGGCAGCAGCGCGCCGATCACCTCGACCCAGTTCTGCGGGGTGAGCGGGCCACTCGGCAGCGCGGGCCGGTTTTCCTCCTGCAGCACGGGTTCGGTGTCCGCGGCGACCAGGTCGGCGAGGTCCTGCAGCGCGCCGACCACGTCCGCGTCCAGCCCGGCCAGGGTGTGCACCTGCGCGCCTTCCGGCACCAGGTCGCTGGCCTTGCCGGGATAGGCGAAGAACGAGACCGGCGACTTCGTACCCGCCACGATCAGGTGCTTGACGCCCTGCAGCTGGTACTCCACGTGCTCGGCCAGGTACCCGAGTCGCTCGATGGTCGGCAGCCCGGCACCCCGCTCGATCCGGGCGGGGAACACCTCGGCGAACGGCTTGGCGCCGGTCGCCACGGCGATGCGGCTCGCCGCGCGCAGCCCGGTCTCCCGGCAGGCCGCGCCGCCGATCAGCAGCGCCGCGGACTCCCCGGAGCGCAGCACTTCGGCGATCTGCTTGACGGTGGTCCCGTCCACTTCCTTCGGCACCCGCGCGGGCACGGGAGCGCAGGTCTTGCCACCGTCGCCCCAGGAAACGTCGGCGGGCAGGATCAGGTTGGCGACCCGGCCCGGCGCGTCCTGCGCGGCGGCGACCGCGGCCGCCGCGTCCGCGCCGACGTCGGCGGTGTGGTCCGAGCGCCGCGTCCAGCCGTTCAGCGTGCCGGTGAGCGCCTCGATGTCGGATTCCAGCGGGGCGTCGTACTTCTTGTGGCCGATCGCGTGGTCGCCGATGATGTTGACGATCGGCGTGTGCGCGCGCTTCGCGTTGTGCAGGTTCGCCATGCCGTTGGCCAGGCCGGGGCCGAGGTGCAGCAGGGTCGCCGCGGGGCGGCCGGCGATGCGCGCGTACCCGTCCGCGGCACCGGTCACCGCGCCCTCGAACAACGCGAGCACGCCGCGCATCTCCGGCACCGAGTCCAGCGCGGCCACGAAGTGCATCTCCGAGGTACCGGGATTGGCGAAGCACACGTCCACCCCCGCTTCGACGAGGGTGCGGATGAGGGACTGCGCGCCGTTCATGCTCACTGTGACTCCTGGTCGAAGAGAACGCCCGGGTTGAGGATGCCCAGGGGGTCGAAGGACAACTTGATCCGGCGCATCAGCTCGATCTTCGCCGGGTCCTCCAGTTCGAGGAAGTGCTCCTTCTTGGCGTGGCCGATGCCGTGCTCGCCGGAGATCGACCCGCCGGCGGCCATGCCCGCCGCGAAGATCTCATGCAGCAGCGCGCGCCGCTTCGCCGGGTCCTTCTGGAAGATTCCCAAGTGGACGTTGCCGTCCCCGGCGTGCCCGCAGCCGACCGCGCCGGACTCGGCGGCGGTGGCCAGCTCCCGCACCTTGGTCAGGAACGCGGGCATCTCCGCGCGCGGGATGACCACGTCGATCACGTCGTCGGCGCCGACCGACTTGGCCGTCCAGAACGCCTTCTCCCGCGCCTCGATCAGCTTGCGGGCGGCCGGTCCCTCCAGCACGTAGACGTCGGCGGCGCCCAGCTCGGCGAGCAGCTCGCCGAGCTGCTCCATGTCGGCGTGCAGCCGGTCGTTGTCGCGGTTTTCCAGCGACACCACCAGGTACGCCTGCGAGGAGTCCCTGACCTCGTCCGGCACGCCGAGCGACAACTGTTCCTTGTAGACGATCGCGGCCATGGTCAGGTTGTCGATGTACTCCAGGATGTGCGGGTCCAGCCCGCTGGCGATGATCTTCGGCACCGCGCGCATCACCTGGTCGAGATCGGCGAACGGGGCGAGCGCGGTGGCGCCGTGGCCCAGTCGCGGGTGCAGCCGCACGATCACCTCGGTGGCCAGCGCGAGCGTGCCCTCGGAGCCGATGATCAGCTGGGTCAGGTCATAGCCGGTGGAGGTTTTGGTGGTCTTGCCGCCGGTGCGGATCAGCTCCCCGCTGGGCAGCGCGGCCTGCAGGCCCAGCACGTTGTGCCGGGTGACGCCGTACTTCACCGCGCGCATGCCGCCCGCGTTGGTGCCGACGTTGCCGCCGACGCTCGCGCTCAGCTCGCCGGGGTAGACGGTGTAGGACAACCCGGCCGCGGCGGTCTTCTCGTCCAGTTCGGCCAGCGTCACGCCGGGCTGGACCACGGCGACGTGGTTGTCGGCGTCGACTTCGAGCACCTGGTTCATCCGCTCGAAGGAGATGAGCAGGCCGTCGGGCCGCGGCCGCGCCGCGCCGGACAGGCCGCTGCCCGAGCCGCGGGCGGTCACCGGAACCCGGTGCTCGCCAGCGGCCTTGAGCAGTTCCGCGGTTTCTTCGGCGGTCGCCGGTTTGGCCACGTAGCGGGGTTTCGCCGGTTCCACGGTGAGGCACTCGTCGTGGGCGTAGTCCTCGCCCACGGCCTCGCCGGTGAGCAGGTTGGCCTGGCCGACGATGTCGGCGAGGCGTTGGGCGAAACCCCCGGAACCGCTGTCGTTCATGACGGTGTCGACCGTCCTCTCACCTCTGCGCCGAGACCTGGTTACCGCAGGGTAGTACGGGCCGGACGAATCCCGCCATGAAGACCTTTCACGTCTCAGCCGAGCCAGCCCACGAGGTGCGTCGGGCACGCCGGCGCGCTGGTGATGAGGTCGTCGGCGTGGTGCACGTGGGCGGCGAAAATCTGCACGAGTGGGAACTCCTCGGAAAGGTGGTGTCGAATGTGAATTGCTTTCGAAAGCGATTCCGAGATTCGCAGCCGGATTGGCGCGATGTCAAAAAGCCGATCGGCCGGTGAGTTCGTTACTTCGGGTCGGCAAGCAACCTGGAGATCGCCTGATCGGGTGGGCGCGAGTCACCCCGCGCCCACCCGGCAGGCTCAGTTCTCCGCGCGGGCGAAGGAAAGCGTCTCGCCCTCGACGCCGCGGAGCCACAGGTCCTGCGACGCCGCCGCGATCTCCGCCAGTCCCTCCTCGATCGTGGCGAACACGTTGCCGGGCACCCAGCCGGCGTCGCCGTTGATCAGCAGGTTGTTGCGGCCGTAGAAGATCGCGAGATCGGTGGCGCCCTGGTCGCTGTGGGCCTCGCTGCCCTCGTCGTAGCCGTAAGCGGGATTGCCGATTTCCCACGCCTCGAAGCCGAAGTAGACGACGTCACCCGGAATCGGGGTGACGGTCGGGTTCTCCCGGCCCGGCTTGGGCTGGGCGAACGGCGGCACGAGCGTGTAGACCTCGTTGCGCGCGTACTTCGCGTGATAGGCCGAACCGCTCTGCGGCAGCGCGTTCCACACGGCCTCGCAGGTGCGCGGGGCTTCGGCGTCGAGCAGCCGGGCGCGGCACGAGACGCCGCGCTTGTCCAGCGTGATGGTGATGTAGCGGGCCAACCCGGTGCTCCTTCTGATGTCTTGGTGTCGATCAGTTCTTGGTGACGGTGTCGACGACCTCGGCCCAGATGCCCAGCGCCTCGTCGACCTGCTCGGCGGTGACCACCAGCGGCGGGATCATCCGCACCACGTTCATGTAGGCGCCGCAGGTGAGCAGCAGCAGCCCGCGTTCGGCGGCGGCCTTCTGCGCGGCCTGCGCGGTGACCGTGTCCGGCTCGCCGTCTGCGGTGGTGAACTCCGAGCCGACCAGCAGCCCGAGCCCGCGCACGTCCCCGATCGCGGCGTTCTTGTCGCCGATCAGGCGAGCGCCGTCGAGCAGCTGCGTGCCGCGCTCGGCGGCGTTGGCGACGAGTCCCTCTTCCTTGATCACGTCGAGCGTGGCGCACGCGGCGGCGCACGAAACCGCGTTGCCGCCGTAGGTGCCGCCCTGCGAACCCGGCCACGCCTT
Organism: Amycolatopsis sp. YIM 10; assembly: GCF_009429145.1. Classification (GTDB taxonomy): domain Bacteria; phylum Actinomycetota; class Actinomycetes; order Mycobacteriales; family Pseudonocardiaceae; genus Amycolatopsis. Next base: position 1,205,838 of record NZ_CP045480.1, read on the forward strand.
CGCCATCAGCTCCTGCGACGCGGCGATGCCGGACAGCGGGAAGCCGCTGGCCAGGCCCTTCGCGATCAGCACGACGTCAGGACGCACGTCGAAGTGGTCGTGGCCCCAGAACTTGCCGGTGCGGCCGAAGCCGGTCTGCACCTCGTCGAGCACCAGGAGGATGCCGTGCTTGTCGGCGCGCTCACGCAGGCCGGCCAGGAACTCGGTGTTGGCGGGCACGTAACCGCCCTCGCCGAGCACCGGCTCGACGAAGAAGGCGGCGACCTCGTTCGGCGCGGTGACCGTGGCGAACAGGTAGTCCAGTTCCCGCAGCGCGAACTTCGTCGCGGTCCTCTCGTCCCAGCCGTAGTGGTAGGCGTAGGGGAACGGGGCCACGTGCACGCCGGACATCAGCGGCGAGAAGCCCGCGCTGAACCGGGTGCCCGAGGTGGTCATCGACGCGGCGGCGACGGTCCGGCCGTGGAACCCGCCTTGGAACACGATCACGTTCGGCCTGCCGGTCGCCTGCCGGGACAGCCGCAGTGCCGCTTCGACCGCTTCGCTGCCGGAGTTGGAGAAGAACAGCGAGTCCAGTCCGGACGGCAGCACGCCGCCGAGGCGCTCGGTCAGTTCGAGCAGCGGCTTGTGCATCACGGTGGTGTACTGCCCGTGGATCAGCTTGCCGATCTGCTCCTGGGCGGCGGCGACCACCCTGGGGTGGCAGTGGCCGGTGCTGGTGACGCCGATACCGGCGGTGAAGTCCAGGTGCCGCCTGCCTTCGCTGTCGAACAGATAGGTGCCCTCGCCGTGGTCAACGACGACCGGGGTGGCCTGCTTGAGCAGGGGGGAGAGCTGGGCCATGGCAGCGGTGCTCCTTCGGACGGGGTCTCTTGTCGATTGTTGACAATATGCATAGCATGGCCCTCGGACCGGGCGCAATGAATGCGGACAGGAGCGGTAGTGATGGGCGAGATCAGCGAGGCCGGGGTCGTCGACACGGTCCCGAAGGAACTTTTCATCGGCGGGAAGTGGGCCGCCGCGGAAGGTGGCCGGACCTTCCCGGTGCTCGATCCGTCCACCGGTGAGGCGCTGTGCGAGGTGGCCGACGCCTCCCCGGCGGACGGCATGGCGGCGCTCGACGCGGCGGTGGCCGCGCAGACCGAGTGGGCGAAGACGGCACCGCGCGAGCGGGGCGAGATCCTGCGGCGCGCGTACCAGGCGCTGGTGGACCGCACCGACGAACTCGCGCTGCTGATGACGCTGGAGATGGGCAAGCCGCTGGCCGAGTCGCGCGGCGAGATCGCCTACGCGGCGGAGTTCTTCCGGTGGTTCGCCGAAGAAGCGGTCCGGATCGGCGGGGACTACTCGGTGGCGCCCAACGGCTCCGGCCGGTTCCTGGTGGCCAAGCAGCCGGTCGGGGTGTCGCTGCTGATCACCCCGTGGAACTTCCCGATGGCGATGGGCACGCGCAAGATCGGCCCGGCGGTGGCCGCCGGCTGCACCATGGTGATCAAGCCGGCCGCGCAGACCCCGCTGTCGATGCTGGCGCTGGCCGAGATCCTGGCCGAGGCCGGGCTGCCCGAAGGCGTGCTGAACGTGCTGACCACCAGCGACTCCGGTGGGGTGATGGAGCCGCTGATCCGTGACGGCCGCGCGCGCAAGCTGTCCTTCACCGGCTCCACCGCGGTCGGCCGCAAGTTGCTGGAGCAGTGCGCCGACAAGGTGCTGCGGACCTCGATGGAGCTGGGCGGCAATGCGCCGTTCATCGTCTTCGACGACGCCGACCTGGATGCCGCGCTCGAGGGCGCGATGATGGCGAAGATGCGCAACATCGGTGAGGCGTGCACCGCGGCCAACCGGATCTACGTGCAGAAGGGCGTGGCCGCCGAGTTCGGCCGCAGGCTGACCGAGAAGATGGCCGCGCTGCCGATGGGCCGCGGCACCGAGGACGGCGTGGTGGTCGGACCGCTGATCGACCAGGCCGCGGTGGACAAGGTCGGCGGCCTGGTGCGCGACGCCGTCGAGCGCGGCGCGAAGGTGCTCACCGGTGGGGCCACTGTGGACGGTCCCGGCAACTTCTACCAGGCGACCGTGCTGACCGAGGTGCCGCTCGACGCGGACATGGCGACGGAGGAGATCTTCGGCCCGGTGGCGCCGATCTACATCTTCGACACCGAGGAGGAGGTGCTCGCCGCGGCGAACGACACCGAGTACGGCCTGGTCAGCTACCTCTACACCAGCGACATCAAGCGCGCGCTGCGCGTTTCGGAGCAGTTGGAGTCCGGCATGGTGGGACTGAACCAGGGCCTGGTGTCCAACCCGGCCGCGCCGTTCGGCGGCATCAAGGCCTCCGGGCTGGGCCGCGAGGGCGGCAAGTTCGGCATCGACGAGTTCCTGGAGACCAAGTACATCGCGGTGAACCTGTGACCGAGTACAAGATCGCGAGCATTCCCGGTGACGGCATCGGCGTCGACGTCACCATCGAGGCCCGCAAGGTGCTCGACCGCGCGGCCGGGCTGAACGGGTTCACCCTGCACTGGACCGAGTTCGACTGGAGCTGCGAGCGCTTCACCGAAACCGGGCGGATGATGCCGGAGGACGGGGTCGAGCAGCTCTCCGCGTACGACGGGATCTTCCTCGGCGCGGTGGGCTTTCCCGGGGTTCCGGACCACGTTTCGCTGTGGGGCCTGCTGATCCCGCTGCGACGCGCGTTCGCGCAGTACGTGAACCTGCGGCCCGTGCGACTGCTGCCCGGGACCACCTCGGCGCTGGCCGGGCGGTCGGCCGAAGAGCTGGAGATGGTGATCGTCCGGGAGAACTCCGAGGGCGAGTACTCCCAGCTCGGCGGGCGGCACAACACCGGGCAGCCGGGCGAGTTCGTGCTGCAGGAGTCGGTGTTCACCAGGGTCGGGGTGGAGCGGATCATCCGGTACGCCTTCGAGCTGGCGAAGACCCGCACCGGCCGGGTGTGCTCGGCGACCAAGTCGAACGGGCTGATCCACTCGATGCCGTACTGGGACGAGATCTTCGCCGAGATCGCCGCCGAGTACCCGGATGTCCACAGTGAACAGTGCCATGTGGACGCCTTGGCGGCGCGGATGGTGCAGCACCCGGACCGGCTGGACGTGGTGGTGGCGTCGAACCTGTTCGGGGACATCCTCAGCGACCTCGCGGCGGCGGTGACCGGCGGGCTGGGCATGGCCCCGTCGGGCAACATCAATCCGCCGGGGGAGCACCCGTCGATGTTCGAGGCGGTGCACGGCAGCGCGCCGGACATCGCCGGGCAGGGCATCGCGAACCCGGTGGCCCAGGTGCTCGCCGGGGCGATGATGCTCGACCACCTCGGCGAGAACGGGGCGGCGCGGGCGATCAACTCGGCGGTGGAAAAGGTACTCGCCGACGGTTCGGTGGCGACCCCGGACCTCGGCGGCACCGCCACCACCACGGAACTCGGCAACGCCATCGCGGAGGCCCTCACCTGACATATTCACGGCACCCGGGAGGGCGCCGCCGGTAACCGGCCGCAAGACGGGAACAAGACGCGGCGCACCGCCCAAACCCTCCACCCCGCCTCGGTCCACAGCTAAAAACACGGCTTCGCCGTAGTCACAGTGAAAGACCGGGGCGGGGGCCCGCACACCTATCCCGCGGCGTAAGCGCCCTCAACCGGGGCGGTGCGGCGCAGCGCCGTCAGAGCGAGGCCCGCCGCACCCGCCAGGCACAACCAGGCGAAAACATCGCCGATGGTGCTGTAGATAGTGGTCGTCCGCGACTGGAGCGGCAGGTTGGCGACCAGGGTCTGCTGGTCCGTGCGGAACCAGTCCGTGCTCGCCAGGACCCGGCCCTGCGCGTCCGTGGCGGTGGAGAGGCCGTGTGACGAGTCGCGCAGCATGGAGTAGCCGTATTCGACGTTGCGGAAGACCGCCTTTTCCGCGTGCAGCTCGGAGAACTCGGCCCAGTCGTTGGCCGGTACCAGCAGCAGGTCCGCGCCCTTGTCGGCGGCCTGGCGCATGAGGTGCGGGAAGTCGGCGTCGTAGCAGATGACCCCGGCCAGCCTGCCGTACGGAGTGTCCACAGTGGGCACATCACCAGGACCCGGCGTCATCGGCTCCATCGGGGTCGGCCGGCTCTTGTCGTAGGTCCAGGCGATCTCACCGGCCGGGGTGATCATGGTGCTGAGGTTGCGGATGTTCGGCGCCTCACCGGTGTACATCGCGTAGGCCAGGTTCACGTAGGCACCGGTCTCCCGCGCGATCACGGCCGCGCTGTCGAGCAGTTCGCGGTGGTCGCGTTCCATGACGCGGGCATGGGTTTCCGGCCACAGCACGATCTTCGCGCCCGCCATGGCCTGGCCGCGGGTCTGTGCGAGCAGGTCCTCGGTGACCGGCGCGAGGGCCGCGCGGATGGCACCGGGGTCGGCAGCCGCCACCTCCGCCGCCCGCCAGTACTCGACATCCATTGTGGACAGCGCGGTTGCGGAGCGTTCGTCGGCGTTTCGGCTCGGGCTCACCGCGGCGACGCGCACGGACGTCTCGGTGGGCGCGAAGAAGGTGAGCCGCGCGGCCCCGGCGGCGAACACGGCCGCCAGCACTACCCCGTACACCACGAACCTGCGCGCGTCGCGGGTTTCCCACGCCCACACGGCGGTCGAGGCGAACCAGCCGACGAGGAAGGTGATGCCGTACACGCCGGTGACCGACGCGAGCTGCAGCAGCGGGAGGTTCGCGTGCTGGGTGGAGCCGAGCGCGCCGTAGTCACCGAAGCGGATCAGCAGCGGGAACAGGTATTCGGCACCCGCGAGCGTGGTCGGGAAGACCAGGGTGCCGAGAAAACCGGGCAGGCGTGGCGAAACCAGTCGATGCGCGACAAAAGCGAGCCACTGCAACAGGGTGAGCCCGGCGAACGCGAGCAACGCGGCGGGAACGAAGAGCAGGCTGGTCGCCGCGAGCCAGGCGAACGTGCCGAGCGCGAGCGCGCCGAGCACCTTGAGCAGGCCGGGACGCGCGCCCTGGCGCAGGCTGAACAACAGCAGCGGAATGGCGAACAGCCACGCCGCGAGCGGACTGGCCCAGTTGGTGTGCACGGTCAGGGCCAGCAGGACGACGCCGGACCACCAGAGCAGCTTCGATTTGGTCACGGGATGACGTTACGAAGCGGGGTGGGGTCGGCACATCGATCCTCCGTCGATGCGGGGCCCCTACTTTAGTCAGGGGTGCCGGGGATCCCGTGCAGCGAAGTGCCCGGCAGGAGGCGCTGGATCGCGTCCTCCATATGCGCCTCCAGTTGCTTCAGCACCGACTCCTCGTCACCCGCGCGGATGGCGTCGATCAGCTGGTTGTGCTCGTCGACCCGTTCCTCGACCCGCTGGTAGGTCTGCTGCAGCATGGAAAGGCACATGCGCGTCTCGATCAGCAGGGTCTGCGTCATCCGCATCAGCCGGCGGCTGCCCGATTCGGCGACCAGCACCTCGTGGAAGCGCAGATCGGCGTCGGACAGGGCGGTCGGGTCGTCCTCGTCGGCGGCCGCGGCCATCGCGCGCACGATCTCGTCGAGCGCGGCGGCGGCCTTCTCCCGGTCACCACGCATGATCCGGAGCGCCGCCGCCCGCTCGATCGCGGCCCGCGCGACGTAGATGTCGTACACGTCATCCGGCTCGAGATCGATCACGAACAGCCCGCGGTGCCGCTCGCTGCGCAGCAGTCCCTCGGAGACCAACCGCTGCATCGCCTCGCGCAGCGGCCCCCGCGAGACCTGGAACCGCGACGCCAGCTCGGTCTCGCCCAGCTGCGTGCCCGGCGGCAGCGCGCCGTTCATGATCGCGTCGCGGAGCTGCCGCGCGATGATGCCCGCGGTGGACTCCCGGTTCACCGGTTCGATGTCGGCCAGCGGCATGTCAGTTTCCCTTTTCCCGGACCGTTCTCGTGAACAGAGCTCCCAGCTCGCCGGACGTCACCGAGACGCCGGCCTGCCGGAGACCTTCCCAGATGGTCACCTGGTTCGCGGTGAGAACCGGCTTTCCGAGCCGGTTTTCGATGGCGCCGAGCACACCGAGCGTGCGCATCGCGGTGTCGGGCACCAGCACGGCGTCGGCCTCCGGATGGTCGTGCGACACCGCCAGCTCGATCACCGCCTCCGGGCTCAGCTCGCCGACCTCGGCCGCGGTGTCGATGTCCGCACTGGACATGGTGAGCACCTCGACCCCGCCGGCGGCGAGGAACTCGACGAACAGCCGTGCCACGTCGTCGGGGTAGCTGGCCGCGACCGCCACCTTCCGCACGCCGAGCGCCTTGGCCGCTTCGACGAACGCGAAGGAAGTGCTGGTCGACGGTACGCCGGCGGCCTCGGCGAGCTGGTCGGCCTGCTTGCGCGCGCCCTCCCAGCCGTAGACGAAGCTGCCGCTCGTGCACGCCCAGATCACCGCGTCCGGCTCGTGCTTGGCGAGCAGTCCGGCGCCTTCCTTCAGACGCTCCGGGCTGCCGAGGTCCAGCAGTTCGGGCACGGCGTGCAGGTCCGTGCCGTAGATGTGCTCGACCGGGAGCCGGAACTCCGGCCCGAGGAGGTGTTCGGCCAGCGGGTAGTCGTCCTCGGCCGCGTGGTCCGGGTAGATGAAGCCGATCGTGGTCAAGCCTGAGCACCTCCTGCAGATTGTCAACAATCCTAACGAACCACGCTACGAAACGTCACGCAACCACTTGCCCGGACCGACCAGCGGCAGGCCCATCCGCATCAGGCAGGCCCACATGGTGAGCTGGTTCGCGGTCAGCACCGGCTTGCCGAGCGCCGCCTCCAGCGGCTCGATCAGGTCGAAGGTGGGCAGGTTCGTGCAGCTGACAAAAACCGCTTCGGCCTCGGAGTGGTCGGCGGCGAGGATGCGCTCGGCGATGGTCCGGTAGCTCACCTTCCAGATGCCGCCGCCGAGCCCGAGGTGGTCACTGGACACCGTTTTCACGTCCAGTTCGGTCAGGAAGTCGTGCAGCTTCCCGGTCAGGTCCTGGTCGTACGGCGTCAGCACCGAGATCTTGTGCAGGTCGAGGCGGTGCAGCACCTCCGCGAGCGCGCCGGAGGTGGTCACCGCGTCCGGCGCGCCGGCGTCGCAGATCGCCTTGCACAACGAGCGCTCGTAGTCGATGCCGTTGACGAAGCTGCCCGACGTGCAGAGGTACGCGACAACCTCTGGTTCCACGTGAAGCACGTCACGCGTGGCGGCCGCGAGGTGCTTGCTGTCACTGACCAGTTGAGCCATCTCCATGCTCACCGGCACCGGCTCGTAGGGCGTGCGTGCCAGGTGGAGGGACACCTCCATCGGCACCCAGCGCCACAACTCGCGCTCGAGCGCGAGGTCGAACGGGGCGATCACCCCGATGCCCCGCTGGGCGAGCGGGCCGTCGAACACAGGCATCTGGAAATCCAAGGCCAAGCCTCCGCGGTGACGTCTTCAGGAATGCAGAGAGCCTCCGGGGTGGCTCCTCGGATTGTTGACAATCATACGACCGGCTCATACCGTGTCAACGGTGATCGGCACGGAATCCCCGGTGTTGGCGGTGCTGTGCGGCGACCAGCACCCCCCGGACATGGACAGCATCGAGCACGTGGCCGCGGTGCGTTACACCGACGAGGCGGGTTTAAAGAAGGCGTTACACGGCGCTGACATCCTCTTCGTCTACGACTTCCTGTCCACCGCCGTCCCCGGCGCGTGGGAGGCCGCGGACAAGCTGCGCTGGCTGCACATCGCGAGCGCCGGTGTCGACCCGGTGCTGTTCCCCGGGCTGCGCGAGAGCGACGTGGTGCTGACGAACTCGCGCGGTGTCTTCGACGACGCCATCGCCGAGTACGTGCTGGGCGTGGTGCTCGCCTTCGCCAAGGACTTCGCGCGCTCGCGGCAGTTGCAGCAGGAGCGGACCTGGCTGCACCGCGAGACCGAGCGGGTCTCCGGCCGCCGGGCGCTGGTGGTCGGCACCGGGCCGATCGGCCGGTCGATCGCCCGCCTGCTGCGCGCCGCCGGGCTGTCCGTCGCCGGTGCCGGGCGCACCGCGCGCGAGTCCGATCCCGACTTCGGCGTGGTGCACGCCTCCGCCGAGCTGACCACGCACCTCGGCGACTACGACTACGTGATCGCCGTCGCGCCGCTGACCGAGCAGACCAAGGGCATGTTCGACGCGCGCGCCTTCGCCGCGATGAAGCCAGGCGCGCGGTTCGTCAACGTCGGCCGGGGGGAGCTGGTGGTGACCGGTGACCTGATCGCCGCGTTGCGCGACGGCCGCCCGGCCGGTGCCGCGCTGGACGTGTTCGACACCGAGCCGCTGCCCTCGGATAGTCCACTGTGGACGATGGAGAACGTGCTGATCTCACCGCACATGTCCGGCGACTTCATCGGCTGGCGCAACACGCTGGTCGAGGTGTTCGCCGGGAACTTCGAGCGGTGGCGCACGGGGCAGCCGCTTCGTAATGTCGTGGACAAGGGCTTGGGCTACGTGCCGTCGGGCAGCAACTGAGGAGGACCATGAACGAGTCGGGGACCCTGCTGACGGCCAGTGAGCTCGTCGCGGCCTACGGGTCCGGGGAGCTGTCGCCGGTGGAGGCGACGCAAGCTTCGCTCGACGCGATCGCCGAGCGGGACGGCGAGCTGAACGCCTACTGCCTCGTCGACGCCGACTCCGCGCTGGAACAGGCGAAGCTGGCCGAGCAGCGGTGGCGCGAGGGCCATCCGATCGGCTGGCTGGACGGGGTGCCGACCTCGATCAAGGACATGTTCCTCAGCCAGGGCTGGCCGACGCAGCGGGGTTCGCGCTGCATCGACCCGGCCGGACCGTGGGAGGTCGACAGCCCGGTCACCGCGCGGCTGCGCGAGCACGGGCTGGTGCTGCTCGGCAAGACGACCACGCCGGAGCTGGGCTGGAAGGCCGTCACCGACAACACGTTGAACGGCATCACCCGCAACCCGTGGAACCCCGCGCTGACCGCGGGCGGTTCGAGCGGTGGCAGCGCGGCGGCCGTGGCGGCGGGCATGGGGGAGCTGTCGGTCGGTACCGATGGTGGTGGCTCGGTGCGGATTCCGGCTTCGTTCTGCGGAATCGTCGGGTTCAAGCCGACGCACGGGCGGATCCCGCTGTTCCCGGCGAGCCCGTTCGGTCCGCTGGGGCACGCCGGTCCGATGGCGCGTTCGGTGGATGACGTGGCGTTGCTGCTCGACGTGCTCGCCCTGCCCGACCACCGCGACCCGTCCGCGCTGGCGCCGCCCGCGAGTTCGTACCGGGAGGCCGTGCGGCGGGATGTGCGCGGGGTGAACGCGGCTTATTCGGCGAATCTGGGTTATGTGGACGTCGATCCGGAGATCGCGCGGATCACGCTGGCCGTGGTGGCCGCGCTGAACGAGGCGGGGCTGCGGATCGAGGAGACGGATCCCGGGTTCGCGGATCCGCTGGATGCTTTTGATGTGCTGTGGTCGACGGGCGCGGCGAAGTGGCTGGACACGTTCCCGGCGGGTTCGGAGGAGCTGATCGACCAGGGCCTGCGGCGGGTTTGGGAGCACGGGCACACCTTCTCGGCGAGTGACTACCTCGAGGCGAGCGCGGTGCGGGCGGCTTTGGGCATTCACATGGGCGAGTTCCACTTGCGGCACGATGTGCTGATCACGCCGATGATGCCGATTTCGCCTTTTGAGGCTGGGCACGATGTGCCGCCGGGAAGCTCTTATCAGACTTGGCCGGAGTGGACGCGGTTCACTTATCCGTTCAACCTGACGCAGCAGCCGGCGATCAGCGTGCCGATCGGCTTCACGGCGGCGGGGTTGCCGGTGGGGTTGCAGATCGTGGGGCCGCGGCACTCGGATGATCTGGTGCTGGCGGTGGCGAAGCTGGTGGAAGAGGTGAAGCCGTGGGCTACGGACCGGCCCGCGGCTCCGCGGCGGTGACTTAGGCGGGGTTGGGTCGGCTTGGCCTGGCTTGGCTTGCGAGAGCGGTGCTCACTTTGGTGAGCGCCGCTCTTGTTTGTGCGGGGTGGCGGGGGTGGCATTTGGTGTGCACTGAGTGCGGGCTTGGGCTTGGTGAGCGCTGTCCCGAAATGAGAGCAGTGATCGCAAGGGAGAGCACTGCTCTTCTTTGTCTGCGCGAGGCGACGCGCCGGTTGGCGGGCGCAGGGTCGGCGGGCGCGAGGGTTGGCGGGCGCGCCGGTTGAAGGGCGCGAGGGTTGGCGGGCGCGAGGGCTGGAGGGCGTGCGGGGTTGGAGAGCGCGCCGGTCGGAGGGCGCGAGGGCTGGAGGGCGTGCGGGGTTGGAGAGCGCGCCGGTTGAAGGGCGCGAGGGTTGGCGTGTCGGGCTGGCGGTGCGCCGGGCGCGTGTCAGCTACGGAGCGGGTGAGCGGTCCGCGGGAGGGACGGCACCGGTGACGTCGCTGGGGGTGGCGGATTTCCGGGTAAGGCCCCGAATCTGGCGGCTGCACAATGCGAGAGCGGTGCTCACAAGAACGAGCAGTGCTCCGGCGAGCAGTGTGGTGTCCGCGCCGAAGCGCTCCGCCAGCGGACCCGCGGCGATTTCGCCGACGGGCATGGCGATGAAAGAGCCCAGCATGTCGTACGAGTAGACCCGCGCCAGTTTGTCCTCCGGGATGTTCTCCTGCAAAGAGACATCCCAAGCCACCACGAACTGCTCGATAGCGATCCCCGCCAGGAACATCGTCGCCAGCAACGGGACCAAAGAAGGCGCCTCCGCCAGCGTCACCAACGGAACCGCCTCGACCGCGATCACCGCGACCCCGATCAACAACGCGTGCCGCGGCTGCCACCGCGCGGCCAGCACCCCGCCGATGAACGCCCCCAGCGTTTCCGCCGCCAGGATGAATCCCCACGCGGCACGTCCGACCGTGTCGTCCGCGACCTTCGGGCCGATCACCGCGTGGCTCCCCATGATCACCGCGTTCACCACGGTGAACTGCGCGACCACGATCCACACCCACGACCGTGCGGTGAACTCCCGCCATCCTTCGACCAGGTCCTTCAGCGGATGCGAACGTTCGGCCCGCACCCGCGCGGCGATCCGCACCCCGCGATAACCCGCCGCGGACAGCAGGAAGATGCCCGCGTCCACCGCGATGGCCCAGCCCGCCCCGACCCCCGCGGCGAGCATCCCGCCCAAAGCCGCGCCGAGGATTCGGCCGGTGTTCGCGCCCATGCGGGCCAGCGCGTTCGCCGGCGTGAGCAGGGTCGCGGGCACCGTCTGCGGGGTCAGCGAAGCCGCCGCGGGCAGGGACATCGCGGCGACCCCGCCGTTGAGCGCGCTCAGCGCCAACAGCAGTGGGATCGAAGCGAAGCCGCCGATCACGCTGGCCGCGATCAGGCCCTGGGTGAGCGCCGCGGCCAGGCCGGTGCCCTGCAGGATCAGCGCACGCGGCAGCCGGTCGGCGAGCACACCGCCGAACAGCAGCAGGATCACGTTGGCCAGCGAGCGCACCCCGACCACCAGCCCGAGGTCGACCACCGAGCCGGTCAGGTCGAGCACCGCGAACGCCAGCGCCACCGGCGCGATCGCGTTGGCCAGTTCGGCGCCGGTCCGCCCGGCCAGCAGCCACCGGAAACTGCGGTGCTGCAAGGGTTCCCGCAAGCTCATGGCCGCACCATCTCGAACAGGGCGATGGTGGCGCTGACTCGCCGGGTCTCCGGCGTGCGCGGCGGTTGTGCCTCGCTGTGCAGCAGGTCGCCGAGTTCGTTCGCCAGCTCCACCGCGCGTTCCCAGTCGGCGGGGCTGAGCCAGACCTCGGCGTCGGTGACGGCGGACCGTCCGGACGGCTCGCGGTCCACGGTGCGGCGGCGCAGCTCACCGGCCAGCGTCTCGGCGAACAGCTGCTCACCCTCGTGATCTTCGTGGTTCCACCGGGGAGCGTTGCCGGGGACGTGCCGGTAGCGCTTCGCCAGCCCGCCGTGGATGCGGACCTCCTCGGCGACTTCGAGCAGCCCTGCCTCATGCAGCCGCCGCAGGTGGTAGCTCACGTTGGCCTGCGTGTCCTGAAGCTCGCGGGCAGCCTCGGCGGCGCTCATCGCGGCCCCGGTGAGCAGTGACAGGATGCGCAGGCGCAGCGGATGGGCGAGCACGCGCAGCTCGACCAGTGAGGTCTTCTCCGGCATGGACCCGAGTATCAGGGCACCGGCCGCCGACTGTCAAACAAATCTTTGGGGGTTGCTGTGGCTATAGGGTCAGCAGCGTGCCGTCCAGGGGGAGTTCCGCGCCCGCGGCCAGTACTTCCTTGTGCTCCGGGGAATCCGGGGCGAGCGCGGGATTGGTGTTGTTGAGGTGGGTGTAGGCCCAGCGCGGTCCCGGCAGGTCGCGGATCCGGGCGAGGCTGCCGTCCGCACCGGAGATCGGTACGTGCCCCATGGCACGCTGCGCCTGCGAGCCGACCCCGGCGCGGGTCGCCCCGGACATCTCGTCGGCGCCGTAGAAGGTGCCGTCCAGCAGCACGTAGTCCGCGCCATCGGTGAACTCGCCGAATCCCGGCGGCCAGGTCGCCAGGCAGGGCGCGTAGACGAACACACCGCCGGTGGACGGGTCCTCGATCCGGTAGGCGACCACCCATGGACCGTCCGAAGTGGAGTCACGGGCGTACTTCGGCTTCTTGTCGCTGACCGGCAGCGCGCGCACGCGAAGGCCGCCGATCTCCGGCTCCACCGGGGAGAAGGTCCAGTCCCCGTACCGGCCGACCGGCAGGGCTCCGCGCATCGCGTGCAGGGCGGCGTCCGGGCCCCAGACACCAAAAGAAGGCGCCTCCCGCAACATGACCAGGCCGAGCGTGTGGTCCAGTTCGGCATCGGTGACCAGCGCGCCGCGCAACGGCGTCTCCCGTGGCCCCGGCCCGGCGCGCAACACCGGCGACGCCAGGATCTGCGCACGGATGTCCGGTGACGCGTTGAGCAGGTACCAGCCGCGGCCGTCGGCGCTGATCGCCACGCAGTCCTGCGTCCGGGGTGGAGCGTCCGAAGTGCACAGTGCGCAGGCGCAGTTCCACTGCGGGAAACCACCTCCGGCGGCCGTCCCGAGCAGCAGCACCTTCATCGCGCCACCCGCCGCATGACCAGCTCCGGTTCTACCGCGGGCGGTGGAGCGCTCAGGATCAGGTCGACGATCTCGCGGTCCGGCGAGCGCGAGCAGACCGGATCGGTGGCGGCCGCGTCCCCGGTCAGCAGGAACGCCTGGCAGCGGCAGCCGCCGTGGTCGGTGCCGCGCCGGTCACAGGACCGGCAGGTCTCGCTCATCCAGTCCTCACCGCGGTAGGCGTTGAACGAGGTCGAGCCGTACCAGATGTCGTGCAACGGCTTCCGGGTCACGTTGTCCAGTTCGAGCGTGCTGATCGCGGTCGCCGCCGGGCACGGCAGCACGTCACCGTTCGGGGCCACGGTCAGCTGCCGTGCGCCCCAGCCGTACATGCACGGCTTCGGATAGGGCTCGTAGTAGTCGGCGACCACGTAGATGATCTCCATCGTGCCGAGCAGGCGCTCGGTGGCGGCACGCACGATCGGCTCGGCGGCGGCCAGTTGCTCCCTGGTCGGCATCAGCGCCGTGCGGTTCTTCAGCGCCCAGCCGTAGTACTGCGTGTTCGCCAGTTCGAGCCGGTCGGCGCCCATGCGCTCGGCGAGCGCGATGAGGCCGGCGAGCTGGTCGTGGTTCTGCTTGTGCAGCACCACGTTCACGCTCAGCGGCAAGCCGGATTCCTTGATCAGCGCGGCCGTGGCGATCTTGTGGTCGTGGGCTCTGGTGCCGGCGAGCCGGTCCGCGCGCTCGGCGTCCGCGCCCTGCACCGACAGCTGGATGTGCGCGAGCCCGCGCTCGGCCAGGTCGTCGAGTCGCTTGCCGGTCAGGCCGAGGCCGCTGGTCACCAGGTTGACGTAACAGCCGAGGTCGCTCGCGTGTGAGACCAGTTCCGGCAGGTCCGGTCTGGCCAGCGGCTCACCACCGGACATGTGCACCTGGAGCACGCCGAGTTCGCGCGCCTGCGACAGCACGGAAAGCCACTGCTCGGTACCGAGTTCGCCGTCCCTGGTGATCAGCTCGAGCGGGTTGGAGCAGTACGGGCAGTGCAGCGGGCAGCGGTGGGTCAGCTCGGCCAGCAAACCCAGCGGTGGCTCGGCGGGCTTCACGTCCATTCGACGACCCGCCGTTCCGCCAGCCGGGACAGCACTCCGTTCACGTCCGCCTCCCGGACCCCGCGGTACTGCTTGCCGAGCGCCGCGGTGATGTCGGCGACGCTGGTATGCCCGTCGCAGAGTTCGAGCACGGCGGCGGCGGTTTTGTTCGGCACCAGCACACCTTCCGGGTACAGCAGCACGTGCGTTTCGCGCACCTTGTCGTAGGTGAGCCGGACACCGCGGCGCAGTCGGGGGATCACGCTCACTCCTTGGCCGCGGCGCGCTCGATGGCGTCCAAAATGGACCACAGCACGTCGCACTTGAAGGAGAGCGCGGCGATCGCGGCGTCCTGCTGCTCCCTCGTCACGCAGTGCCGCAGCACGAGGTCCACAGTGGCCTGTCCCTCTCCGGAGACCGCGTCGATGCGGTTGGTGAAGTAGGCCAGGTCGGCGCGGTTGATCCAGTCGTAGTTCGCCAGCATGTCGGCCACGCGGCGTTTCATCAGATGACCGGAGAACATCTCGGTGAGCCCAGAGGCGACCGCTTCGACCCACGGTTTTGTCCTGGCGAAGGTGACATAGGCATCCACGGCGAACCGGACCCCCGGCGCGACGTGCCGCTCGTCGAGTACCTCCTCGCGGCTGAGGCCGACCGCCTCGCACAACCGCAGCCAGCGCTCGATCCCGCCCTCGCCCGGCGCGGCGCCGTCGTGGTAGACGAGCCGGGGGAGCCACTGCCGCCGCACCTCGGGCAGCGGGCAGTTGCTGATGATCGCGGCGTCCTTCTGGGGGATCATGCGCTGGTAGTACCAGCGGTTCGCGGCCCAGATCCGCAGTTCGCGTTCGGACAGTTCACCGGCGTGCATCCGGTGGTGGAACGGGTGTGTGCCCCAGTAGCGGTGGGACAGTCCACGCAGGGCGGCGGCGAACTCCTCGTGGCTGAGCGGCGCGCTCATGGCGGACCCTCCTGGTCGTCGAGGCGCAGGCGGGAGGAGCGGGGACCGCGCGGGCCCCCGCCCGCCCGTGTTATTCCATCCGGGCCGCGTAGGCCGTGACTTCCATCGGGGTCTCGTACTCGACGAAGTCCGGAGTGGTCCAGACCTCGGTAGCGGTTTCGATCATGCTGACTCCTCGGATCACTGACGACCGGGCAAGACGACCCTAGAAGCGCCGCCGGACCGAAATCTAGGGAAGCCGGCTAATTTCTGACTTGCTCCAAGCCATCGTCCCGCTGATGGAGTAGTAAAGCCGCGCTGGTGTCACCCAGGGTGAGAAGAATGATCCGATGACTCAGGCGACCGCGCTCTCCAGTTCGGCCAGCGCGGTGTCCAGGTGGGTGAGGATGCGCTGCAGGTGCGGCACGCTGCGGCGGCAGCCGGTGATGCCGAAGTCCAGGTTGTCGCCGTTGCTGGTCAGGGTGATGTTCAGCGCCTGCCCGTCGAGCAGCACCGAGGCCGGGTAGACACCGTCGAGCTGCGCGCCGTTCCAGTACATCGTCTTGCGGGGCCCCGGCACGTTCGAGATGACCAGGTTGAACGGCGGGCGCGTGTTGTTGACGAATCCCGGGATGGTGGACGCGCCCAGCGGGGCCACGTTGATGCCGGACAGGATCAGCGCCTGCAACGGCGTCAGGTCGGAGAAGATCCGCTTGCCGTCCCGCATGGACTGGTGGATCAGCTTGAGCCGCTCGGCCGGGTCGCTGCGGTCGGTGGCCAGGTTGCACAGCAGCGCGCCGACCGCGTTGCCGCCGGCCTCGCCGGTTTCGGCCCGCTTGCGCATGGACACCGGCACCATCGCCACCATCGCGGTGTCCGGCAGTGCCCGCTGCTCGATCAGGTAGTCGCGCAGGGCGCCGGAGCACATCGCCAGCACCACGTCGTTGCGCGAGACGCCGGCCGCGGTGGCCACCCGGCGCACGCGGTCGAGCGACCAGGACTGCGCGGCGAACCGCCGCGCGCCGCCGATCGGCACGTTGAGCATGGTCTTCGGTGCCTGGGTGGGCAGGGTCAGGCTGTGCTCGCGGAAGGCTTCGCCCGCCACCTTCACCGCGGCCCGCGGCAGCTTCGCCAGCTGGGCGAGCGACTGCCGCGTGCCGGTGAGCAGCGAGACCGGGTCGCGCCGGTTGCGCCGCACGCCCTGCGTCTTCGGTCCGCTCCACGGCGGCGGCGAGTCGCGCTCGTCCGGGCTGTCGCTCAGCGTCGACTGCATCTGGCGGAGTGCGGAGACCCCGTCCATCAATGCGTGGTGCACCTTGCTGTACATCGCGAACCGGTCGTCCCGCAGGCCCTCCACCAGGTGGACTTCCCACAGTGGACGGTGCCGGTCGAGCAACGTGCTGTGCCAGCGGCCGGTCAACTCGAGCAGTTCGCGGATGCGGCCCGGCTGTGGCAGTGCGGAATGCCGGAAGTGGTAGTCCAGTTCGAGTTCGACGTCCTCGGCCCAGGCGGCGTAACCCATGGTGTTCACCGGACGGGCCGGGCGGCGGCGGAAGGCGCGGCTGACCTCGGACCGCTCGAGCAGCCTGCGCCGGATTTCGCTGAGGTAGTTCGGTCCGGCGTCCTCGGGTTTGCGGAACAGCTGGAGGCCGCCGACGTGCATCGGATGCTCCCGCGACTCCACAAGGAGGAACATCGAGTCGGTAACGGGCATCAGCGGCATATCCGGCCCCCTTCGTCGAGCAGCGGTGATCCTGGGTTCCACCGGAGGGCTGAGTCTACGCACGGTTCAGCAAGAGGAAAGCCCTGAACAAACGATTACCCTGCGATCATGGCGAACCTGCCCGAACGGGCCGGCGTGGTGATCGTAGGCGGTGGCGTGATCGGCGTGAGCTGCGCGTTCCAACTGGCCGAGGCCGGGGTGGACGTGCTGCTGCTGGAGCGGGGCGCGCTGGGCGCCGGCTCGACGGCGAAGGCGGCGGGCGGGGTGCGCTCCTCGTTCACCAGCCGGGTCAACATCGAACTGGGCTTGCGCGGGCTCGCCGAGTTCGAGCGGTTCCCGGCGCGGTTCGGGCAGGAGATCGACTTCCGCCGCGACGGTTACCTCTACCTGATCACCGATCCCGCCGACCTGCCGCGGTTCGAGCGCGGGGTGGCGCTGCAGAACTCCCTCGGTGTGGCGAGCCGGGTGATCGAACCGGCCGAGGCCGTCCGGCACAACCCGCTGATCTCGGTCGACGGTGTGCACGCCGCGGTCTGGTCGCCCGAAGACGGGCGTGCCACTCCGGACGCGGTGGTGCAGGGGTACGCGCGGGCCGCCCGCGCACTGGGCGCGACCTTGTGCACCGGCGTGGAAGTGGTGGGCATCGACCGTGGCGACGAGCAGATCCGCGCGGTCCAGACCTCCAGGGGAGTGGTCCGGACCGAGGTGGTGCTGTGCGCGGCCGGGGCCTGGTCGGCGCGCATCGGTGAGCTGGCGGGATGTCCGCTGCCGGTCAGCCCGGAGCGGCGTCAGGTGGTGTTCACCGGCTCGATACCGGGACGACCGGAATCGGTACCGCTGACCGTGGAAATGCCGTCGGCGTTCTACCTCCACCCCGAGGGCGACGGCTTGGCGCTGTCCCTGCCGGGCGGTCCGGGCGACGCGGGGTTCGACTCGCGGTACGAACCGGGGGAGTGGTTGCCCGCGCTGGCCGAAGCCGCGATGCGACGGGCGCCGTCGGTGCTCGACGCGGGCATCCGCACGGCGTGGGCGGGGCTGTACGAGATGACGCCGGATCGGAACCAGGTGGTCGGCGAGGCGGCCGGGGTGTCGCGGTTCCTCTACGCCACCGGGTTTTCCGGGCACGGGTTCCAGATGGGCCCGGCGGTCGGCGCGGTGATGCGGGACCTCTACCTGGGCCGGGAGCCGGAGATCGACGTCTCCTCGCTGGACGTGCGCCGGTTCGACGGCGGCGTGACGACGAGGGCGGAGTACAACATCGTCTAGGCGGGGTGTTCAATCGTTGAACGATCTCGTAGGCTGTGCCGGTGCCGGTAGTCAGCCATGCCAAGCCGAAGTCCGGGGCCGATCAGCTCGCCGACGCACTGGGTGAACTGGGTGTGGGGGTCGCCTTCGGCTTACCGGGGGTGCACAACCTGCCGATCTGGGAAGCCCTCGCGGACACCGGGATCCAGTTGCTCGGCGTCCGCCACGAACAGACCGCCGCGTACGCCGCCGACGGATACGCCCGTGCCACCGGGAAGCTCGGCGTCGCGATCGTGACCACCGGGCCCGGTGCGGCGAACACGCTCGCCGCGGTCGGCGAAGCGCAGGCCTCCGGCTCTCCGGTGCTGGTCATCGCCACCGACATCCCTTCGACGCTCCGGCGTCCCGGCACGGTGCGCGGGGTGCTGCACGAGACCAGCGACCAGGCGGCGATGTTCGCGCCGCTGACCAAGGGCCAGTACACCGTCGGCGGACCGGAAGAGATCGCCGGCGCCACGCTCGCGGCGGCGCGGCTGGCGCTGCGACCGCAGAGCGGCCCGGTCTACCTGGGCATTCCGACCGACTTCCTGTCCGCCGCCGCCAAGCGCGCGCCCGATCCGGCCGATCTCACGCCGGTGCCCGAACCGCTCGACCTCGGGCGCGCGCGGGAGTTGTTCGAGCGCGCCGAGCGGCCGCTGATCTGGGCCGGTGGCGGCGCGCTGCGGGCCGGGGCGGGCGCGGTCATCGGTGAGCTGGCGGAGAAGCTGGCGGCGCCGGTGCTCACCACCTTCGCCGCGCGTGGCCTGCTCCCGCCCGAACACCCTTGCCTGGCCCCGAACTCGGTGCACACGCCGGAGGTCGGCGCGCTCTGGGACGAAGCCGATCTGGTGCTCGGCGTCGGCACCGACTTCGACGGGCTGATGACGCAGAACTGGCTGATGCCGCAGCCGCCGACGCTGGTCACGGTGAATATCGACGCGGCGGACGCGGCGAAGAACTACCAGCCGGACCTGAACCTGGTCGGCGATGCCCGCGCGGTGGTCACCGCGTTGCTCGGCGAACTGCCTGCCAAGGACGGCCTGGAGAAGCTCACCGCGCGGCTGCGCCGGATGAGCGCGGCCGTGCGCCGCCGCATCCGCGAGGACGAGCCGCAGGCCGCCGACTTCCTCGGCACGCTGGAGGAAGTGCTGCCCGAGGACGCGATCCTGGTCTCGGACATGTGCATCGCGGGTTACTGGATCGGTGGTTTCCACCGCATCCCGGGGCCGCGCAAGCTCGCCTACCCGATGGGCTGGGGCACGCTCGGCTTCGGTTTTCCCGCCTCGATCGGCAGTGCGGCGGCCGGTGCCGGGCGCGCGGTCTGCGTCACCGGTGACGGCGGTTTCCTCTACGGCGTAGGGGATCTGGCTACCGCCGCGCAGGAGGACCTGCGGGTCACCGTGGTCGTGGTGGAGGACGGCGGGTACGGCATGCTCCGGTTCGACCAGGAGCACAGCGGCCTGCCGCACCGCGGGGTCGATCTGGTCGGGCCGGACTTCGTCGCGATGGCCAAGTCGTTCGGCGTGCGCTCCGAACGGGTCAAGGGCTTCGGCCGCGCCTTCCGGCGGAAGCTGAGCGCGTTCATCCAGGCCGACGAACCGAACGTGCTGGTGGTCGAAGCCGCCATGCGCCCACCGCTCAACACCTCGCCCCGCTGGTACCGGAAGGAGCGGTGATGACGCTGCGCGTCGGTGTCGACATCGGTGGCACGTTCACCGATCTGTGCGTGCTCGACGATTCCGGGGTGGTGGCCATCGGCAAGGCGCTGACCACCCACGACGAGCCCGCCCGCGCGGTCGGCGAACTGCTGCGGGACGTCGTCCCCGATCCGTCCCAAGTGGACAAGCTGGTGCACGGCACGACGCTGGTCACCAACGCGCTGATCGAGCGCAAGGGCTCGAAGCTGGCGCTGCTGGCCACCGCGGGCTTCCGCGACGTGCTGGAAATGCGCCGTGAACACCGCTACGAGCTGTACGACCTCCAGATCGAGTTGCCGGAACCGCTGGTGCCGAGGCATCTCCGGTTCGACGTACCGGAGCGCATCCTCGCCGACGGCAGTGTGCAGACCCCGCTCGACGAGGAGTACGTCGCCCGGCTCGGCACGGAGCTGGCCGAGCGCGGGATCGAGGCGGTGGCCGTCTGCTTCCTGCACTCCTTCACCAATCCCGAGCACGAACGCCGCGTGCGGGCCGTGCTGGCGGAGGTCGCCCCGGGGCTGCGCGTCGCGTTGTCCTCGGAGGTGGTGCCGGAGATCCGCGAGTTCGAGCGGGCCTCGACCACCGCCGCGAACGTGTACGTGCAGGACCTGACCGAGCGATACCTGCGTGACCTGGAACAGCGCGTGCACCGCGCCGGAATCGGCCCGGCACCGCACATCATGCTGTCCAACGGCGGAATAGCCACAGTGGACACCGCGGCCCGCTATCCCATCCGCATCCTCGAATCCGGCCCGGCCGGTGGCGCGCTGGCGGCGTCGGCGTTCGGCGCGGCGGCCGGTGAGGCCGATCTGCTCGCCTTCGACATGGGTGGCACCACGGCGAAGTTGTGCATGATCTCCGACGGCGCGCCGCTGGTCACGCACGAGTTCGAAGTGGACAGGGTGTACCGGCTGCTGCCCGGGTCCGGATTGCCGGTGAAGGTGCCGGTGACCGACATGATCGAGATCGGCGTCGGCGGTGGCTCGATCGCCCGCATCGACGCGCTCGGCCTGCTCACCGTCGGCCCCGATTCGGCGGGGTCCGAGCCGGGGCCGGTGTGTTACGGCCGCGGCGGCACCGAACCCACGGTCACCGACGCCGACCTGGTGCTCGGTTATCTCGATCCCGGGTATTTCCTGGGCGGCGAAATGGCGCTGGACCTGGACGCCGCGCGCGAGGTGATCCAGCGGCGGATCGCCGAACCGCTGGGCGTCGGACTGGCCGAGGCGGCGTACGGCATCCACGCGCACGTCAACGAGGACATGGCCAACGCGGCGCGGGTGCACGCGGTGGAACGCGGCAAGGACCCGGCGCGGCTGCCGATGTTCACCTTCGGCGGCGCCGGTCCGGTGCACGGGGTGGGCGTGGCGCGGGCGCTGGGTGCCCGGCAGGTGGTCGCCCCACCGGCCGCCGGGGTGATGAGCGCGGTCGGTTTCCTCACCGCACCACTGGCTTTCGACTTCGTGCGCACGTCGCGAGCCGGGGTCGACGAGCTGAGCTGGTCCGAAGTGGACGCGCTGTTCGCCGAGATGGAACGTGAGGGCGAGGAACTGCTGAAGGCGTCCGGTGTGGACACCGTGACGCACAGCCGGATCGCCGAAATGCGGTACGCGGGGCAGGGCTACGAAATCCGCGTGCCGGTGAACCAGGGCGAATGGCCCGCCACCTTGGTGAACGACTTCACCGAGGCGTACCGCGAGCTGTACCGCCGGACCGGGCCGGACGTCGGCGTCGAGGTGCTCAACTGGCGGGTGGTCTCGTCGGGCCCGGTGCCCCGGGTGAACCTCCGGCTCAGCGTGGAAGCCGGGACAGGAGAAGCACGCAAGGGCAGCAGGCAGGCCTACTTCCCGGGTGGTTTTGTCGACACCGCGGTGTACGACCGGTACCGGCTGCGTGCGGACGACCGCATCGACGGCCCGGCGATCATCGAGGAACGAGAGTCCACTTTGGTCATTCCGCCGGACGCGAGCTGCACCGTGCGGGCCGACTCCAGTCTGGTGGTGACCCCGTGATCGTGGACCCGATCCTGGTCGGCGTGGTCGGCAACCGGCTGCACTCGATCCTGGCCGAACAGCAGAACGCACTGGTCAACACGGCGTTCTCGTCGGTGGTGCGTGAATCGCTCGACCTGGCGTGCGCGGTCTTCGACTCGCGTGGCGAGATGATCGGGCAGTCGGTCGGCGGCACTCCCGGCCACATCAACGCGATGGCCACCGGGATGCACCACTTCGTCGCCGCCTTCCCGCCGGAACAGCTGGCGCCGGGTGACGTGCTGCTGACCAACGACCCGTGGCAGACGGCGGGCCAGATCAACGACATCACCGTGGCCACCCCGGTTTTCCACCGCGGTCGAGTGATCGCGTGGTTCGCTTCGTGCTGCCACGCCCCGGACATCGGCGGCCGCCTGGTTTCGGCCGAGGCCAACGAGGTGTTCGAAGAGGGCCTCCGGCTGCCGATCATGAAGTTCCTCCGCGCCGGTGAGGTGAACGCCGAGCTGGAGGCGATCATCCGCGCGAACGTGCGCACGCCGGAGGAAACCATCGGCGACCTGTACGCGCAGGTGGCGGGCAACGACGTCGGGGCGGCGAGCCTGGTGCGCCTGGCCGAGGAGTTCGGCCTGGACTCGATCGACGAGATCGCCGCGGAGATCATGAACCGCTCGGAACGGGCATTGCGCGACGCCATCGCCGCGTTGCCCGACGGCACCTTCCGCAGCGAGTTGCGCACCGACGGCTTCGGTGAGGAAGAAGTGTTACTGAAGGTCGCGCTGACCGTGCGCGGTGAGGACATCGACATCGACTTCGCCGGTTCGTCGCCGCAGAGCAAGCACGGCATCAACGTGGTCCTCAACTACACCAGGGCGTACGCCTCGTTCGCGGTGAAGGCGGCGATCGCCCCCGGCGTGCCGCACAACGCGGGTTCGTTCCGGCCGGTGCACGTGACCGCGCCCGCCGGATCGGTGCTCAACTGCCTGCCGCCCGCGCCGGTCGCCTCCCGGCACCTGATCGGCCACTTCCTGCCGTCGCTGCTGATCGGCGCGCTGGACGGGCGGATGGCGCACAGCGCGGACGCGCTCTGGATGACCATCTGGCGTGGACAGTCGCATGAGGATGGACGCGAGTTCATGCTGAACGTCTTCCAGACCGGCGGCATCGGGGCCAGAGCCACCAAGGACGGGCTCAACACCACCGGGTTCCCCAGCGGCCTGCGGGCCACGCCGACCGAGGTGATCGAGACCATGGCACCACTGGTCCAGACCCGGCGGGTGCTGCGCACCGACTCCGGCGGTGCCGGTACCCACCGCGGCGGCCTCGGCCAGTCGACCACGGTGACCGCGCGCGGTGACATTTCCTGGAGCGTCAACGGGAACGTCGACCGCACCAGCTCACCGGCGATCGGTGTGCACGGCGGACTGGACGGCGCACCCGGCCGATTCGGCCTGGCCGACGGCACCGCGCTGCCGGGTAAGCGCCGGGTGACGCTGGAGCCGGACGCGGTCGTCGACGTGGTGCTTCCCGGCGCGGGTGGTTACGGCGATCCGCGCGAACGCGACCCGGAACGCGTGCTCGCCGACGTGGTCGACGGGTACGTCTCGATCGAGGCCGCCCGTGACGTCTACGGCGTCGAAATCCGCTACACCGGCAGGCCGGACGCGCTGGTCCGGCTGCCCGCCGACTACCAGATCGTGGAGAGGGACTGACATGGGGCGTGTGGAAGACAAGGTCGTCGTGGTGTTCGGCGGGGCGCGCGGGATCGGCCTGGCCTCGGTGAAGGAGTTCCTCGCCGAGGGCGCGATCGTGCGGTCGAGCGACATCCGCGAGCCCGCCGAGGAGATCGGGCACCAGAACTTCACCCACACCACCGTCGACGCCACCGACGAGGAAGCCGTCCAGTCCTTTGTGGAGCAGGTGCTCGGTGAGCACGGCCGGATCGACGTGTTGTTCGGCAATGTCGGCATCCACCTCGGCAAGCCGCTGCCGGAGACGACGCTCGCCGAGTTCGACCACATCTTCGCGCTGAACGTGCGCACCGCGTTCCTGGCCACCCGGGCGGTGCTGCCGCACATGATCGAGGCCAAGGCCGGCAGCATCGTGCTCACCTCGTCCAACGGCGGCATGATGGGCCGCCCGGCCGACCCGGTCTACAACGCCACCAAGCACGCGCTGGTCGGGCTGGCGAAGTCGCTCGCGGTGGCGCACGCGCACCTCGGGATCCGCGTAAACACGGTCAATCCCGGTGCGATCGACACCGACATGCTGCGCAGCACGCTGGCCTCGCCCGACGACTTCGAAGCCAAGCAGCACCAGCTGACCGCGAGCACGCCCGCCGCGCGCGTCGGTGAGGCGTGGGAGGTGGCGAAGGCGGTGCTGTTCCTGGCCAGCGACGAATCGCGGTTCATCAACGGCGCGGTGGTGCCGGTCGACGGGGCGAAGGCGGCCGGGGCCATGCCGGGCAACCGCTACTCCCTCGACTTCGAACTGGGCGTGCGATGACCAGCGGCGATCCGTCGGCGGTGCTCGCGGGGGACCGGAGCGCCCTCGCCCGTGCGGGCACCGCCGAGCGGGTGGCCCAGATCCTGCGCCAGCGCATCGCCGAGGGCGTTTTCCTGCCGGGGACCCGGTTGGCCGAACCGGCGATCAGCTCGGCGCTCGGGGTTTCCCGCAACACCCTGCGCGAGGCGTTCCAGCTGCTGGCGCACGAGCGGCTGGCCGTGCGGGAACTGAACCGGGGGGTGTTCGTCCGCGAGCTGACCGGGCCGGACATCGTGGACCTGTACCGGATCCGGCGCATGGTGGAGTGCGCGGCCGTGCGTGAGGCCGCCGACCGCGACGGCCTGGTGCTCACCGCACTGGTGGACGCGCTGGCCGAGGGCAAGCAGGCCGCGCGCGACGAGGACTGGCAGGCCGTCGGCACCGCCAGCATCCGTTGGCACCAGGCGCTTTCCGAGCTGTCCGGCAGCGACCGGGTGGCGGGCACCATGCGCCAGGTGCTCGCCGAGACGCGGTTGTTCTTCGTGCTGACCGAGAACACGCAGGCCTTCTTCGAGCCGTACCTGGCGCGGCACGAGAAGATCATCGGACACCTCCGGCGACGCCGGTTCGACCTCGCCGAGCAGGCACTGGAACGCTACCTCCGAGACGCCGAGCGCCAGTTGCTCGCCGCGTACCACCGAAGGGAGACCCCATGACCGCACCCCGGTTCTTCGATGCCGACGAGATCGGCGCCGTGCTCGGGGTCGACGCGGCGATCGAGTCGCAGCGGCGCGCCTTCCGCGCGCTCGGCGCGAAAACCGCCGTGCTGCCGGCCAAAACCCATGTGCCCGGCCCCGGCGGCGCGCTGGCGCTGGCCTACCCGTGCCGGTTGTCCCCGGACACCGGACCGGTGTGCAAGTTCATCAGCTTCAACCCGGGCAACACCGAGTACGGCCTGCCCAGCATCCACGGCCTGATCGTCGCGCTGGACCCGGAAACGGGCGCGCCGGTGGCCGTGCTCGACGGTGCGGCCGTGACCACCATCCGCACCTCGGCGGCCAGCGCGGTTGCCGTCGACGTGCTGGCGAATCCGGACGTCACCGAGCTGGCCGTGCTGGGCAGCGGGGTGCAGGGCGTGGCGCACGTCCGGGCGATCGCCGCGGTACGTCCACTTGAGACGGTCCGGATCCACAGTCCCAGCGAGGAGCACCGCACCAGGGCCGCCCGCGAACTGTCCCAGGAACTCGGGCTGCGGGTGATCGCCACCGACGACGCGGAAAGCGCCGTGCGCGGTGCCGGGATCGTCGCGTTGTGCACGGTCAGCACCGAGCCGGTGATCCGGCGGGAGTGGCTGGCGACCGGGTGCACGGTGATCAGCATCGGCTCCTTCGAACCGCACCGGCGGGAGGTCGGCCGGGACGTGGTGGAACCGGCCGGGGCGGTGGTGGTCGACCACCGCGAGACCGCGCTCTCGCACGCCGGGCCGATCGTGGACGCGCCGCTGGCCGAACCGGAACTCCAGGAACTCGGCGAGGTGCTGGTCGGCAGCGCACCGGGACGGCGGGCGCCGGAGGATCTGGTCTATTACAACAGCACCGGGGTCGGTGTCCAGGACGCCGCGGCCGCCTGGGCCGTCATCGAGCGGAGCCGGGGTTAGGGTCGGGGCAGGCCTCGGACAAACAAGGGAGTTCGCTCGATGCGTGACGTGATCTATGTCGACGGCAAGTGGATCGCCTCGGCCGGTTCGGAGACCATCGACGTGGTCAACCCGGCCACCGAGGAGGTCATCGACCGGGTGCCCGCCGGGACCGCGGCCGACGTGGACGCCGCCGTGGCCGCCGCGCGCCGGGCCTTCGACGGCTGGTCCGCCACCCCCGCCGAGCAGCGCTGCGCCTATCTCGGCCAGCTCGCGGCGAAGCTGAAGGAACGCAACCAGGTGATCGCCGAGACGATCACCGCGGACATGGGCGCGCCGGTGAAGATCGCGCAGAAGGTGCAGGCCGGGCTGCCCGCGGTGGTGGCGGGCACGTACAGCGATCCGGCGGTGGTGCCGGTGCGTGGCGAGGAGGTCGGCAACTCGCTGATCGTGCGTGAGCCGATCGGCGTGGTCGGCGCGATCACACCGTGGAACTACCCGCTGCACCAGATTGTGGCGAAGGTCGCACCCGCGTTGGCGGCCGGCTGCACGGTGGTGCTCAAGCCGAGCGAGGTGGCCCCGCTCGCGGCCTACCTGCTCACCGAGATCTTCGACGAGATCGGCCTGCCCGCCGGGGTGTTCAACCTGGTCAGCGGCACCGGTCCGGTGGTCGGCGAGGCCATCGCGGCGCACCCGGACGTGGACATGGTCTCGTTCACCGGCTCCTCGCGCGCCGGGGCGCGGGTCTCCGAAGCGGCCGCGCGGACGGTCAAGCGGGTGGCGCTCGAACTCGGTGGCAAGTCGCCGAACGTGATCCTGCCCGACGCCGACCTGCCGACCGCGGTCAAGGCCGGGCTGAGCAACGTATACCTCAACAGCGGGCAGACCTGCACCGCGTTGACCAGGATGATCGTGCACCGCGACCAGCGCGACGAGGTGGTCGCCCTGCTCGCGGACGGGGTGGCGAAGTTCTCCGTCGGTGACCCGTCCGACGCCGCCACGAAGCTCGGGCCGCTGGTCTCCGCGGCCCAGCGGGACCGCGTGCGCGACTACATCCGGCAGGGCGTCGAGGAGGGCGCGACGCTGGTCGCCGGTGGCCCGGACGCGCCGGAGGGCCTGGACAAGGGTTACTACGTGCGGCCGACCGTCTTCGCCGACGTCACCCCCGAAATGACCATCGCGCAGGAGGAGATCTTCGGCCCGGTGCTCTCGGTGCTGACCTACGAAACCGAGGACGAGGCGGTGGCCATCGCGAACAACACGCAGTACGGGCTGGCCGCCGCGGTCTGGGCGGGCGACGCCGAGCACGCCACCGCGGTCGCCAGGCGCATCCGCGCCGGGCAGGTCGAGGTGAACGGCGGCGCGTTCAACCCGCTGGCCCCGTTCGGCGGTTACAAGCAGTCCGGCAACGGGCGCGAGCTGGGCCGCTTCGGACTGGAGGAGTTCCTCGAGACCAAGGCGATCCAGCGCTGATGCGGCCGCTGGACGGCCTCCGCGTGGTCGACCTGTCCCGCATTCTCGCCGGGCCGTACTGCACGCAGTACCTCGGCGAGATGGGGGCCGAGGTGATCAAGGTCGAACCACCGGGACACGGGGACGACACCCGGAACTGGGGCCCGCCCTTTGTCGGCGACACCGGGGAAGCCGTCTACTTCCTGGCCGCGAACCGGAACAAGCGCGGCATCGTGCTCGACCTGAAGAGCGAGCGCGGCCAGGAGGCCGTCCGGCGGCTGGTGGCACGGGCGGACGTGCTGGTGGAGAACTTCCGCCCGGGCACGCTGGAGCGCTGGGGCCTCGGATACGACCGGCTCTCGGAGCTGAACCCCCGGCTGATCCACGTGTCCATCACCGGGTTCGGCCAGACCGGCCCGTACCGCGACCGGCCCGGTTACGACCTGATCGCCCAGGGCATGGGCGGGGTGATGGGGCTGACCGGCGAGGCCGACGGCCCGCCGGCCAAGGTCGGCCTGCCGGTGGCCGACCTGAACGCGGGCACCTGGGCCATCATCGGCGTGCTGATGGCGTTGCAGGCCAGGCATTCCACCGGTCGCGGGCAGTACCTGGACGTGTCGCTGATGGACGCCCAGCTCGCCTGGCACATCTACGCGGCGGGCGCGTACTTCTACGACGCGAAGCGCCCGGAGCGGATGGGCTCGGCGCATCCGAGCATCGTGCCGTACCAGGCCTATCCGACCGCCGACGGCTGGCTGAACGTCGCGGTGGGCAGCGAAAAGCTGTGGCGCGCCTTCCGGGAACTGCTGGGATTGCCCGACGAACCGCGGTTCGCCACCAACGCGCTGCGGGCCGAGCACCGGGACGAGCTGAACGAGCTGATCTTCGCGGTGATGCGCACGCGCCCGAGCGCGGAATGGCTGAAGAAGTTCGACGAGGTCTCCATCCCGGCCGGTCCGATCAACACCATCGACGAGGTGTACGAGGATCCGTGGGCGGAAGACCGCGAGCAGATCGTCCGGCTGCCGCACCCGTCGGTCGGCACCTACTACGGCACGGGATTCCCGGTGAAGGCGTCGGAAACCCCGGCGCGGCCCGGTTCCGCCCCGCCCACGCTGGGGCAGCACACCGCCGAGGTGCTGGCGGAACTGGGGTACAGCGCCGAGGAGATCGACGGGTTCACGCGCTGAGACCGTCCATTTCGGACGCCAGCGCGTCGATCGCGGCCAGGTGCTGCTCGACCGAACGCACGATCGCGGCACAGGCCTCGTGCACCGCCTCGGCCGGTTCCGGGGTGAGGTCGCCGTCGAGCACCAGCACGCACGCCGGATCCGCCGCGGTGGCGATCTCCACCGCGTGCCGGGCCGCCGAGCGGGCCAGCAGGTCGAGCTGGTCGGCGACGCGCAGCCCGGCCAGCATGGTCCGCTCGGTCGCCTCCCGCTCGTCCCGGTAGACCTTCGCCAGGTCACCGCCGCGGCTGCCGAACTGGACCCGGCTCCTGGCGTCGCTGTAGTCGATGTGGGCCTCCGCCAACGGCTTCTGCGCGGTCCGCGCCCGCTCGACCATGCCGCGCAGCGCGGCGGGCGCGCAGTCGGTGTAGCGCAGCGCGTCCAGCGGGTCCGGCGCGTGCAGCAACTCGGCCGCCGCCCGCAGCCGGACCAGGTGGCCGGCCGCGGTCCGCAGGTCGGGGTGCATGAAAGCCATCGGGGAGTTCCTTCGCTCAGCGATCGTGACCACTCAGGCGTGGTGGAGCACGCGACCGTCGGTGGCGTCGCGCAGTTCGCCCGCCTCCCGCTCGGTGGCATCGGCCAGCGCCCGCATGCTCGCGGCGCGGGTGCGCAACGCGGAGTTCCACAGTTCCGCGAGCCGTCGCGCCTGCGGGGAGAAGCCGAACGGCGCCCCGCCGGTCATCGGGTCCGGTTCCTCACGGCCCAGCTCGATCACCCCGGCCGCGAACCGGCTCGTCTCCGCCGCGTCGTCCATCATCGCGGCGGCCTGGCCAAGCCCACTTGCAGTCATCGGCACTCCTCGGTCCGGATACTCCGCACTGGATACTGGATACGACGTCTGGCCGAGTCGGCGGTTCCGTCGTTCCGCCCATGACAAGAGCCACGGAACCCCGGTGCGCGCCCGGACGTTCCGGCTCAGAGCACGAACTGGGTGTAGGCGTCCTGGATGCGCTGCGCGTGTGACTGGAGCACGACGATCGCGGTGCGCTTGGCCTCGTCGCCGATGCGGGCGGCCGGTCCGGCCACGGTCAGCACGGTCGGTCGCTGCCCAGGCGCGCGCACCGGCACCGAGCAGGACCAGACACCTTCGTCGACCTCACCCCAGCTGACCGCGTACCGGTTGAGTTCGGCGCGTTTCAGCTCGTCGCGCAGGCTGCTGCCGCGTCGCGCGACCACCGCGGAAAGCCGTCGGCTGCGCTCCGGCTCCGGCAGGCCGGCCAGCAGCATCTTGCCGGCCGAGCTGACGCCCAGCGGCACCGAATGGCCGGGCTGGAAGGTGAACCGCATGGCCTGGTCGCATTCCGCCCGCTCCGCGCAGACCGCCGCGTCGCCGAACTGCTGGAACAGCAGCACCGTCTCACGCAGTTCGCGGGCCGCCTCCTCCATCACCGGCCGGGCCAGCCTGGCCAGGTCGTTCGCCACCTGCGCGGCCCGCGCGAGCGGCATCACCTGCGAGGTGACGTGGTAGTACCCGGCCCGGCCCTCTTCGAGCAGTTGGAGTTCCTTGAGCAGGGCCACGTAGCGGTAGGTGGTGGCGATCGGCGTGCCCGCCAGCGCGGCCAGCTCGGCCACCGTGGCCTCCGGCCGTCGCTCGGAGAACGCCAGCAGCAACTGCAGCACCTTGCGGGAACTGCTGGCCCCCGGTGTCCGCTTGGCGGTCATCGCCCCATAGTTGATCAACTCCAGCGGATCTGCAACCGGCTGATCGTCTGGACCGGTGTCCGGGGCCTACCGGCGGAACGCGCGTTCGAAGCGGGCCTGGCGCGTGGACACCGGGCTGAGCGAGTCGCCGTCGGCGAACCAGTCGGCCAGCGCGGCCCAGGTTTCGGTCACCTGCTGGAACTCCTTGCGCGTGCGCGGAACGCCGCCGCGATCGCCGGGCGTGCGCAACAGGTGCGACAGCGCCACCAGGCGCTCACCGCAGCGGCGCAGGTACAGCTCGGTCTCCTTGTTGATGGTGTCCTCGCCCTGCGGGAGCTGCCACTCCTTGCGCAGGTCCGGGTCGTCGGTGAGCGCGGCCGCCCTGGTGAACAGGTCCTGCTCGGAGTAGGCCGGGAAGCGGATGTCGTCGCAGGCGTACCCGGAGGCGCGCGACCAGCGCTGCAACGCCTTGATCGACTGGTAGCGCGTCTGCCACTCCTGGTTCCCCGACGCCAGCTGGGAAACCGTCGCCCACGCCTCGTTCTCCGCGCGGTGCCAGGATTCCGCGGCCGCTTCGTCGACGAAGGCCCGTGGTTGCGGGGTGTGCCGCCGCCAGGCGTGCGCCAGGCACGAGGCGATGTGCCGCACCAGGTTCGAGGTGTAGGTGGCCAGTTCCCAGGCGTGCACCCGGCGCGGGCGCAGCGGGGTCGGGCGGTCGGGGGAGTAGGTGATCATCTCGAAGGCGCGGAACTCCGGCTGGCCGCGCAGGGTGGACAGGTCCGGGTCCTCCGACATCACCCACGGCCGTCGTTGCGCCAGATAACCGGAATGCCGGGAAGCCGCCGCGTTGTCCAGCTGCGCGATCGCCTTGGTGATCAGGGTCTTCTTCTCGTCCGCGGCGAGCACGCGCACGGTTTCCTTGGTGGCACTGGGTTCGCCGCGCATGCCGGACGGCAGCAGGGCCACCGCGTACACGCACGCGGCGTTGTAGTGCTCGTGCCAGATCGACGACGGGCCACGCGGCGCGAGCTGCTCGGCGACCACGTCCATCAGCGCGTCGATCGACGGCGGCCACGAGGTGTCGTTCGCCAGCTTCTCGAACCCGCTCACCGCAACGCCTTTGACCGCCGAATAGCCCTTCAGCGGTGAGCCCATTTCGGCGTTGGCCATCAGGCGGCGCAGGTACACCGCGAGCAGGCCGAGCCGGAGGCAGTTGTCCGACAGCAGTTCCCGCAGGTGCCTCGGCCGCTTTTCGGCGATGAGCTGTTCCAGTTCGTACTGGGCGACTTCGCAGAGGTACGCGCGCAGCCGCGCGGCCTTGTCCTCGTTGGCGGAGCCGTCGGGATCGTCGAGCAGACCGGCGGGCGCGGGCACGGTCGCGCGGTAGCGGTCGAACCGGAGGCGGATCGACTCGCGCATCCGGGTCTGCCGGATCCGGGTCTTCGGGTCGGCGAGCCACCAGTCGTGCGCGAGCCAGTCACCGCGGCCGAGCACCAGCGCGCGGCGGTAGCGGGCGAGCAGCAGCGCGGCGGCTTCCGGGGTGGAGGGCCCGTAGTTCCGGTTCTCGCACAGGGTCACCACGTCGTCGTAGGTGACCAGCGCGGCGAGGTGCAGGTCGAGGCGTTCCTGGAGGTTGCCGATCTCCACGCGGATGTGCACGTTGGCCGGGTCCAGCTCGATCGCGCGGTGGTACTCGGCGAGCGCTTCGTCGTAGCGGCGCTCGTTCTTGTACTGGTTGGCGCGCTCGTAGGCGTCGAACAGCGCGCCGGGGATCTTCGCGCCGCGCCAGCGGGCCCACTGCTGGTTGCGGCAGTACTTGCTGCGGGGGATGACCAGCGCGGCCACCGCGTTCGCGGCGCGGCCGAGAAGCCGCTGCTCGTCGTCGTCGGTGAGCAGCAGCGGACTGGCCGCGAAACCGGGCTGTCGCACCACTTCGAGCACCAGCTGGTGCTGCCCTTCGGCATTGGCCCGCAGGCGGCCGCTGATCCGGATCGCGTGCGGCGGGCGGGCCAGCTTGACCAGCCGCGACGCCACCCGCCACCAGCCGGTCGCTGCCTCACCCGCGCTCTCCACGATCTGGATGAAGTCGTAGGAGCGCGAAACGCCGGGGACCACCGCCGGGGTGTACATGCGGGATTCGTTGAGCTTGCTCTTGAACACCGCGGTGACCTCGGCGGGCGAGGAGTCGCCGTCGACCTCGAACAGCTCGATGTCGACCTCGTTGGCGTTGTACGCCGCGATTTCGAGCCGGGCGCGGCCGATGCCGTACAGGGTGAAGAGCAGTGAGACGACGAGGCCGGTGAACAGGGCCACGGTCAACGTGAAGGAGGCGCCGACGGGCGCGTCCGCGGGAACGCTGATCAGGTACGGCAGAACGAGGAAGGCGAGCGCGAACAGCGCGGCCGTCCCGCTGAACAACCACCAGCGGATCATCCGCGCCTTCGGCAACTCGGCCGGTTCGAACTCCGGCCGGTGACGAACCGGCATCACTGTTCGCAGAACCCCCTCACCGGGAAATCCTGCCAGAGCCGGGACAGCCGTGTACAGCCCGTGACGACTCCCTCCCACCGAGCTGAAGCCGGGGGAGGGAGCCGTGTCGCGGGTCAGGCGAGCGCGGTCCGCAGGGTGGCGGCGGCCTGGGCGATGGCGGCGCCCGCGGCCGGGGTTTCCCGCAGCGCGTTCAACATGACGAAGTCGTGGATCACGCCCTGGTACCGCACGGCGGTCACCGGGACCCCGGCTTCGCGCAGCTTGTTCGCGTACGCCTCACCTTCGTCGCGCAGCACGTCCGCCTCGGCGGTGATCACCAGTGCGGGCGGCAATCCGGCCAGCTCCGAGACGTCGGCACGCAGCGGCGAGGCGGTGATTTCCGCGCGCTGCGCCGGATCGGTCGTGTACTGGTCCCAGAACCACTGCATCCCGTCCCGCCGCAGGAAGTAACCCTCGCCGAACCGCTGGTACGACTCGGTGTCGAAGTTCGCGTCGGTCACCGGGTAGAACAGCACCTGCTGCCGGAACGAGACCCCGCCGCGCTGCTTGGCCAGCAGCGTCACCGCGGCGGTCATGTTGCCGCCGACCGAATCCCCGGCGATGGCGATCCGCGCGGGGTCGAGGCCGTGCTCACCACCGTGCTCGGCGACCCACTTGGCGGCCGTGTAGTTCTCCTCGATGGCGACCGGATATCTGGCTTCCGGTGAAAGGCTGTACTCCGGGAAGACCACGGCCGCCCCGGCGCCGGTGGCCAGTTCGCGGACGAGCCGGTCGTGTGTGTGCGAGTTGCCGAAAACCCAGCCGGCGCCGTGGAGGTAGACGATCACCGGCAGCGGCCCGGTCAGCCCGGCCGGGCGGATGATCCGGATCCGGACGTCGCCGGGAATGGTCAGGTCCTCGATCTCCGCGGCGGGCTTGTCGATCTCCCCGGACTGCACCTCGTCGACCGCCTTGCGGCCCTCGGCCGGGGCCAGGTCGAACAGGAACGGCGGCTGCGCGGTGGCTTCGGCGAAGGCCTGGGCGGCCGGTTCGAGCGGCAGGTTGTGCGGGTTGGCGGGGGTGGCCATCTCGACTCCTAGATGAGGGAGAACGTTCTGTTTCGTTCTGACCTGAGTGAAGTTAGTCCGGTTCGCTGGTCGTCGTCAAGGAAAACGAGACAGAACGTTCTGTTACACTCGTCTCATGGCTACCGCGACAAAGCGCCGCTCGGCCGCCAGGGACCGGCTGGTGGAGGCCGCCGCGCGCATTTTCTACGCCGAGGGCGTGCACGCGATCGGCGTGGACCGGGTGATCGAGGAGGCAGACGTCAGCCGGGCCACCTTCTACCGGCACTTCCCGTCGAAGGACGAGCTGGTCCGCGCCTATCTCGAGGCGGAGGACCAGGCCGTCCGGAGGCGGGTCGCGCTCGCCCGGTCCCGCGCCGAGGACCCGCGCGAACTGCTGGAACGCCTGGTCAGCGGGCTCGGTGACCAGATCTGCGGCGCCGGGTTCCGCGGCTGCCCGTTCATCAACGCGGCCGTCGAATACCCCGACCCCGGGCACCCGGTCCGCCAGGCCGTGCGCGTGCACCGCGACTGGTTCGCCGAGGTGCTCGCCGAGCTGGCCGTCGCCGCCGGCATTCCCGCGGAACTGTCCGGGGTGCTGGTTTTCCTGCGTGACGGCGCGATGGTCGGTGGTTACCTGGACGACCCGGAAGCCGCGCGGGAGGAGCTGAAGCTCTCGGTCAGGGCGTTGGTGCGCTAGCCGGGCACGGCTCGTAGACGAACCGCGGATCGGCGTCCAGCGCGGCGATCAGCTTCGCGGCCTGGTCCTTGCGCGGGAACACCACCGCGTAGAGCTGCGTGCCCTCGCGGCGGAAGTTCGCCACCTGGTAGGTGTCGCGGTAGATCGCGTCGTCCGTGCACTGTGGACGGACGGCGAACCCGTTGCCGGTGACGATGCCCAGGGCCGGCTTGCGCACGTTGACCACGTAGTCGTAGTCGTGCGCGATGTGCCCGATCGGGCCGCTCTCCTCGGTGCGCAGGCCGTTGCGCGCGATGTGCTCGTCGGTCAGGCCGAGCACGTCGACCACCGGCACCCCGGGCCCGGCGCGGTAGGACAGCGCGCCGTTGGCGTAGGTGCTGATCAGCGTGCCCGGCGGCAGGTTCTGCCCGATCAGCGAGCCGAACTCCTCCATCTCGGCGATCTTCGCGCGCCACTGGTGCATCAGGTCGAGCATCTTCGGATCGGTGATCGACACCAGCAGCGAGAGCCCGCAGATCGCCGCGGCGGCCAGCGGCATCAGGCGCAGCCCGGCCACGCGCGCCCGCAGGCGTTCGGTGTCCATCAGCCCGTACGCGGCGACCGAGGCGACACCGAGCAGTGGCGGCACCGGCGCGAGCAGGCGGTAGGCGGGCATCCAGTCACCGCCCGCGTAGGTGATGAACGCGAGGTAGGCGAACGCCAGGCCGAAGGTCAGCCAGACGAGCGACCGGTGCTCGCCGTCACCCCCGAAGCGCGCCAGCCCGACCATCGCCAGTACCGCGAGCACCAGGAAACCCAGTGACGCCAAGGCGAAGCCGCCGAGGTACTCGCCGCCCTGCGCGAGTTGCCAGCCGAGCGAACCGCCCGACTTCGCCGCGACCGCGTTGGGCAGCAGGTGCCCGTAGTAGAGGACCCGCCAGATCGTCCACGGCAGCGCCAGCACCAGCAGTCCGGTGGCGTACCCGAGCACCGGACGCCAGTCCGTCCGCTTCCGGATCGCGCGCACCAGCAGGTAGAGGCCGACGAGCACGGCGATCAGCAGTCCGTCCGGCCTGGTCATCCCGGACAACGCGACGAGCAGCCCGGCGATCAGCGGCCGCTTCGCCGCCAGTGCGTACAGCACGCCGAGCACGAGCAGCAGGAACAGCGGGGTCTCCAGGCCGGACGGCCCGTAGGCGGCCAGCCCGCTGGCCCCGGCGGTGAGCACCGCCGCGAGCACCCCGAGCGCCTTGTCGCCGTCCCGGTTCACCAGCCGGTTGACCAGGAAGTACGACAGCACAACGCAGGCCACGGTGCAGACCACGCCGAGCACCGCCGCGCCGACCACGATGCCCTTGCCGAACAACGCCTTCGGAATGGCGATCAGCACCATCCAGAGAAAGTTCGAGTACCCCTCGACCCGCTCGCCCGCGTTGAACACCGGGCCGTTGCCGTCGGCCAGGTTCTCCGAGTAGCGGAAGGTGATGAACGCGTCCTCGGCGACGGTGGAGAACAGCGCCTGGTGGGCGAGCGAGTAGGCGACCGCGAGCGTCAGTGCGGCGACGCGCCATGCCCGGCTGGCGGAGACGCGGGTCCACCCGCCGAGTACCAGAGCGGCCAGCAGCAGCCAGCCGCAGATGAGCGCAACCACACCAGGTCCTCACGCAACGGGGTCGGGGTCCGCGTCAATCTACCGGGGCGCCTGCCTGGGACTTTTCCCCGCCTGGGACTGTCGGTGCCACGTGCGACCATCGAGGGGTGGAACCCGCCGACACCTTCGAGATCACCGAGCCGCTGGCCGGCCGCGAGCCGCTGCAGGCGTTCCGCCGTCGTCAACCGCACCACCGGATCCCGCTGCCGCCCGCCAGGGAGGGCGCGCGCGGGCGGACGCCGTCCGGCACGGTGCACCTGGTCACCGACGCCTGGCTGCCGGTCTGCGGTGCTGGGCTGAACACCTGGGACCCGCTGCGCGGCCTGGCCCCGACCGACGAGCCGGTCACCTGCCGCCGGTGCGCGGACGTGCACCTGAAGGAGGTCCACGAGGGTCAGCTCAGGCTTTTCTGAGCCGGGCGGACACGCGGTCGTGGAACGGCCGCTCCGCCAGCGCGCGCGTCGCGGCGGCGACGAGTTCGGCGAGCGAGCCGGGCAGTTCTTCCTCCAGTTCGGCGAAGGCGGCTTCGGTCGCCGTCCATTCGGCGTCGAGCACGGGCAGCAGCTCACGGGTCTTCTCGGTCAGGTGCACGATGCGCTCGCGGGCGTCCGCGCCGGGCCGCAGTTCGACGAGGTCCAGCTTGCGCATCTGGGTGACGGTCTGGCTGGCCGCGGAATGCGTCACGCCCAGCGCCTCGGCGAGATCCCGGATCGGCAGCGGGCCGTGGCCGGTCAGCGTGCGCACCACCGGGGTGAAGCGCGGCCGGAACCAGGGCAGGCCCAGGTCGGTGTAGACGCGGGCGACGTCCCCGTCGAGCAGTTCGAGCAGGTGACGCAGCCGGGTGCCGATCGCTGGCGAGGTCATGGCGCTAATGTAACAGCGCTAATACATCTGGGAGGACGCATGTACGAGCACCTCGACCCGTACGACCAGGGCCTGCTCGACGTCGGTGACGGCAACCACGTCCACTGGGACGTCTCGGGCAATCCGGCGGGCAAGCCCGCGGTGCTGCTGCACGGCGGACCGGGCGTGACCGCGCCGGGTGGACGCCGGTACTTCGACCCGGCCGCCTACCGCGTGGTGCAGTTCCACCAGCGCGGCGTCGGCCTCAGCACACCGTCGGTCGTCGACCACGAGACCGATCTGAGCGTCAACACCACCGAGCACCTGCTGGCCGACATGGAGAAGCTGCGCGAGCACCTCGGCATCGAGCGCTGGCTGGTGTTCGGCGGTTCGTGGGGCGCGACGCTGGGCTTCGCCTACGCCGAGCGGTTCCCGGAGCGGGTCACCGAGCTGGTGCTGGTGGCGATCACGAACTCACGCCCGTCGGAGATCGACTGGCTCTACCGCGGCCTCGGCAGCCTGTTCCCCGAGGCGTGGGACCGGTTCCGCGAAGGTGCCGGTGATGACGATGTGGTCGGCGCCTACAACCGGCTGCTCAACGACCCCGATCCGGCGGTGCGGGAGAAAGCCGCGCGCGACTGGTGCGCCTGGGAGGCCGCGGCGGTGGACGAGGACCCGGAGGATCCGGATCCGCGCTGGG
The DNA here is from genome assembly GCF_009429145.1 of Amycolatopsis sp. YIM 10. Taxonomy (GTDB): domain Bacteria; phylum Actinomycetota; class Actinomycetes; order Mycobacteriales; family Pseudonocardiaceae; genus Amycolatopsis. Next base: position 1,243,399 of record NZ_CP045480.1, read on the forward strand.
CGGACCCGGACTTCCGGATGTCCATGGCACGCACCGCGGCGCACTACTTCCACCACCACGCCTGGCTGGCGGACGGCGTCCTGTTGCGTGAAGCGGGCAGGCTGGCCGGTATCCCCGGCGTGATGGTGCACGGGCGGCTCGACCTGAGCGCGCCGCTGGGCACCGCGTGGGCCATGGCCAAGGCGTGGCCGGACGCCGAGCTCAAGGTGATCCCCGGCGCCGGCCACTTCGCGAAGGGCGCGATGGGGGAAGCGCTGCTGGAAGCCGTCGACCGGTTCCGCTGATCAGCGGAAGTCGTCGGCGTGGTCCCTGGCCCAGGTGGCGAAGGTCCGCGCGGGTTCGCCGATGTGGTCGTGCAGGGTCGGCCCGACCGGCCCCGGCTGGTCACCGGCCGCCTCCATCGCGTCGAGCGCCGCGTCGGGCAGGTGGGTGGCTTCCTCGCGCGGCAACTTCTCGACCTTGAGGGAACGGCCGATCGCCTCGCCGATGAGGTCCACGTGCTGCCGCACCGAAAGCGACTCCGGCCCGGTCAGCGAGTAGGCCTTGCCCGCGTGACCCGGCCGGGTCAGCGCGTGGAGGGCGAGTTGCGCGATGTCCTGCTCGTGCACCGAGCTCATGTGCATTTCGGGGAACGCCTCCCTGGCGACACCGTGTTCGCGGATGCCGGGCGCCCAGGCGAGCGTGTTCGTGGCGAAGGCACCCGGCCGGACGAAGGTCCACGGAATGCCGGACGCCTCGATCGGCCGTTCCGCCGCCAGGTGCCACTCGGCGATCCCGGGCGCCATCTCCGGCTCGGCCGAAGCCAGGGACGACAGCAGCACGATGTGCTCGACGCCGCTCGCCGCGGCCAGGAACTCCGGGATCACCTCGGGCTTGGCGTAGAGGAACACCTTCGTGACGCCGGTGAGGTCGAAGCCGTGCACGAGTTCCACGCCGTCGGGCACGGTGGCGTCGGGTGAACTGCTCGACGCCCGCACCTTCTCCCCTTCGGCGAGCAGCTGGTCGATGAGCGCGCGGGCGACGGAACCCCGTGCCCCGGTGACAAGAATGGTCATGGACCGATGTTCTCCGGGGCCAACGTGAGCGATCCAGTGAATCAGCGGCTGTCGGCTGGATCATCCGCGATCTAGCCTCAGATGGTGACTTCGCACGCGTTCGACCATCTCGATCGCCGTTTGCTCCACGCCCTCCAACTCGACGGCCGCAACTCGTTCAGCCGGATCGGCGAGGTGCTCGGCGTGTCCGGGCAGACCGTCGCCCGGCGCTACACCGCACTGCGGTCGCACGGCGCGCTCAAGGTGATCGGGCTGAGCGATCCCGACGTGCTCGGTGAGGTGCTCTGGCTGACCAGGGTGCGCTGCACACCGGACGCGGCGAGTGCGGTGGCGAGCGCGATCGCCCGCCGCGACGACACCTCGTGGGTGCAGCTGACCTCGGGCGGGACCGAGATCGTCTGCGTGACCAGGGTGCCCGGCGGCAACAGTGACGAGAACACGCCGCTGCTCCAGCAACTTCCGCACACCCCGCGCGTGCTGGACGTGACCGCGCAGTGCGTGCTGAACGTGTTCCTCGGCGGTGGTGAGGGCCTGTTGCGCAAGGCCCGCGTGCTGACCGAGGTGGAGGCCAAGGAGCTGACCTGGACCGCCGACGCGCCGCCCCGGCGCGAGATGTCCGAACAGGACTGCGCGATGCTCGCCATGCTCCGCACCGACGGCCGGACCCAGATCGCCGAGCTGGCCGCGTCGACCGGCTGGTCGCAGACCACGGTCCGGCGGCGGCTGGCCGAACTGCGGGCCGGTGGCCTGCTGCGGTTCAGCGTGGACTTCGACCACCGGCTGCTCGGTTTCGGCGTGCACGTGCTGCTGTGGTTGTCCGTGGAGCCCGCCGACCTGGAGATGGCCGGGCGGCTGATGGCCGAGGAACATCCCGAGGTCGCCTACGTCGCGGCGACCACCGGCCGGACGAACCTGGTCGCCGGAGTGGTCTGCGCCGGGGTGAAGGACCTCTACGGTTACCTGACGCGACGGCTGGCGGTGCTGCCCGGCATCCGGGAGATCGAGACCGCGCCGGTGGTGCGGACGCTGAAGAGCGCAACCGTGCTCAACCCCGGCCGCCCGGGGGCAACCGGGTGGTGAAGCGGCCGAAACCGGACGTCGGCGTTGCCGCTCGCGCGAGCGCGTTCGTACCTTCCGGTCATGACTGGTGGACTGAACCGGCGTGACTTCCTGCAGACCTCCGCACTGGGCGCGGGCGCACTCGCCCTGCCCACCACGGCGACCGCCGCGGCGTCGGCAGAAGGGAAGGCGGGTGTGCTCCGCGCCGAACGGCTGACCGTCGAGTACGCGGAAACCCCACTGGGCACCGATGCCGCCCGCCCGCTGCTGTCCTGGGTGCCGGTCGCCGGGGGACACCACGCGCGGCAGACGGCCTACCAGATCGAGGTCGACGGGACTTGGGACCCGGGACGGGTGGAGTCCGACCGCTCGACCGCGATCGCCTACGACGGCCCGGCGCTGAACCCGCGCACCCGGTACCGGTGGCGCGTGCGCGTGTGGGACCAGGACGGGCAGCCGTCGGACTGGAGCGCGTGGAGCTGGTGGGAGACCGGTTTCCTCGGTTCCGAATGGACGGCCGCCTGGATCGGGGCGCCCGCCCCGGCGGCGCCGCTCGACTTCACCGGTGCCTCGTGGATCTGGTCGCCGGGCAGCACCACCGGGAACGCGCCGGCCGGGCCGCGCTGGTTCCGCGCCGCCGTCGACCTGCCCGGCGACGCCACCGAAGCGGAACTGGTCGCGACCGCGGACGACGACTTCACCCTGTTCCTCAACGGGCAGCAGGTGCTCCACGCGCCGGAACAGGTCGACGGCTGGCGGACCGCGCGGCACACCAAGGTCCCGGTCGCGGGCGGCCGGGTGGTGCTCGCCGCGCTGGCCACGAACCGCGGCTCGGTGTCGGTCAACCCGGGCGGGCTGCTGGTCCGGTTCCGCGCCGGGGCCCGCGAACTGGTCACCGGTGCGGGGTGGAAGGTCGCCGAGACCGAGCAGAGCGGGTGGCAGCAGCCGGACTTCGACGACAGCGGCTGGGCCGGTGCGGTGGTGCTGGCGCCGTATGGTCAGGGACCGTGGGGCAGCGGGGTTTCCGTGCAGCTGCCGCCGATCCCGGCACCGCTGCTCCGCCGGGAGTTCACTGTGGACAGACCGGTGGCGAGTGCGCGGCTGTACATCAGCGGTCTGGCGTACTACGAGGCCGAGATCAACGGCAAGCGCGTCGGCACGCAGGTGCTCGATCCCGGGTTCACCGACTACGACAGGACCGTGCTGTACACCACGCACGACGTCACCGGCCTGCTCACCGGGGGAGCCAACGCGATCGGCGTGACGCTCGGACGCGGGTTCTACGCCATGACCACGCCGAACGTCTGGCGCTGGGAGAAACCGGACTGGCGCGGTGAGCCGAAACTGCTGGCGCAGCTGGAAATCACCCATCCCGACGGCAGCCGGACCACGATCACCTCCGACACCTCTTGGCGCCTCGCCGACGGCCCGACCGTCTCGGATTCCTTGTACGCGGGCGAATCCTACGACGCGCGCCTCGTCCAACCCGGCTGGTCCTCGACCGGATTCGACGACAGCGCCTGGCGAGCACCGGTCGCGCACAGCGCGCCGAAGGGCGTGGTGCGCGGCCAGCAACACGAGCCGATCGAGATCGTGGAGACCGTGACACCGGTGTCGGTCACCACGCTGCGGCCCGGGGTTTTTGTCGCCGACATGGGGCGCACGATGGCGGGCTGGACCCAGCTGACCGTGCGTGCTCCGGCCGGGACCACCGTCGAGCTGTGGCACGGCGAACGCCTGCGCGAGGACGGGAGCGTGATCTGGGAGAACGGGCACGTGCCCGGCAGGCACCAGAAGGACTTCTACACCTGCGCGGGCACCGGCGACGAAACCTGGGAGCCGAAGTTCTCGTACAAGGGCTTCCGGTACGTCGAGGTGCACGGGCTCAGCACGCCACCGAAACTGCTCGGCCGGGTGGTGCACACGAAGGTTCGTGAGGTCGCGACCTTCCGCTGCTCGGAGCCGTTCTTCGAACAGCTCGACCGCGCGATGCGCCGGACGCTGCTGAACAACCTGCACGGCATCCCCACCGACACCCCGATGTACGAGAAGAACGGCTGGACCGGGGACGCGCAGGTCGGCGCGCCCTGCCTGGCCTACGCCTTCGAGGTGCCGCGGTTCCTGACGAAGTGGATCGGCGATCTCGCGGACAGCCAGAACGAGCCCGGGCAGGTGCCGGTGATCGTGCCGAGCGGTGGCTGGGGGTACCAGGAACTGGCGCCCGCTCCGGAGTGGACGACGGTTTATCCTTTCCTGGTCAGGGAAATGTACCGGTGGTACGGCGACAAGCGGGTGGCCGAAGAGCACTGGCAGCCGCTGACGAGGTACCTGGACTGGGAGATCGGCCGCCTGCAGAACGGGCTGGCGGTCACCGCGCTGGGTGACTACCTGCCGCCGGGATACGGCGGCGTGCCGCCGGAGGACACCCGCCTGACCGCGACGGCGTACCTGCACCGCGCGCTGGTCGGCACCGCCGAACTCGGTGACCTGCTGGGGCACACCGAGGACGCCGCGCGGTACCGGTCGGTCGCGGACGGACTCCGCGACGCGCTCAACGCCGCCTTCCTGGGGCCGGAAGGGCACTACCGCACGGCGAAGGACCCGGACTACCGGCAGACGTCGAACGCCATCCCGCTCGCGTTCGGCCTGGTGCCCGCGGGTGCGGTGAAGTCCGTTGTGGACAGTCTGGTGGCGGACGTCCGGGCCAGGGGCGACCACCTGAACACCGGGAACCTGGGCACCAGCGTGCTGCTGCGGGTGCTTACCGAGCACGGGCACGCGGACGTCGCACACGCCATCGCCACCCAGCGAAGCTATCCGAGCTGGGGTTACTGGTTCGACAACGGCGCCGACACCATGTGGGAGATGTGGCAGCTGGACTCGCGGTCGCGGGACCACTACTTCCAGGGCACCGTCGTGCAGTGGCTGCACGAGAACGTGGCCGGTCTGCGGCCCGGCGACGACGGGTACCGGACCTTCACCGTGCGCCCGGATGCGCGAACCGGCGTGCACTGGGCGGGCAGCACGGTGGAGACCGTGCGCGGACGGGCGGGCGTGAACTGGGCCAAGGTCGGGGGCGGGCTGCGGGTGACCGTGGACGTCCCGGTCGGCTCCACCGCCGAAGTCCACCTTCCCGCCGCTGCCGCCGGGGACGTCACCTCGGTCCCGGCCGCCGAGTTCCTCCGGATGGACCGGGGCTGCGCCGTCTACCGGGCTACGCACGGCCGGTGGCGGTTCGTGGGACGCACGCCGTGATGGCTTGAAACGTTCTAATCGTCGCCTTGCGATAACGTGACAAGGTGTGTGCTTAGCGTGTCCGGACGCGTCATTTCCGGGACAGAAGCCGTCGAAAACTTGACATGGGTCACAGTTGCGAAGCAGGCTCGCCTCAGCCGTGGATTGAAACGATTTATTCGCGGGAGGGAGACCGGTGGCCGAGCTGCGCGAGGTGACCAAGTCCTTCGGTGCCGTGCGCGCGCTCGGCGGGGTGTCGCTCGACCTGCGTCCCGGCGAGGCGCACGCCCTGCTCGGCGAGAACGGGGCGGGCAAGTCCACGCTGATCAAGGTGCTCGCCGGGGTATACCGGCCGGACGAGGGCAGCGTGCTGATCGATGGTGAACCCCGCCGGTTCGGCGGGCCCGCCGACGCCAGGGACGCCGGGATCGCGGTGATCTACCAGGAACCCACGCTGTTCGGTGATCTCTCGGTCGCGGAGAACGTGTTCATGGGCCGCCAGCCGCTGCGGTCCGGGCGGCGGATCGACACACGCGCCATGCACGAAGCGGTGCGCGAGCTGTTCGGGCGGCTCGGCGTCGCGCTCGATCCGGCGCGGCCCGCCCGCGGGTTGTCCATCGCCGACCAGCAAGTGGTCGAGATCGCCAAGGCGCTCTCCTTCGACGCCCGCGTGGTGGTGATGGACGAGCCGACCGCCGCACTGTCCGAAGCGGAGGTCCGCAGGCTGTTCGGCGTGGTCAGGGCGCTGCTGGAGGCCAAGGTGGCGGTGCTCTTTGTGTCGCACCGGCTCGATGAGGTCTTCGAGTTGTGCACCCGCGCCACGGTGCTGCGCGACGGCGAGCACGTCTGGACCGGCGACCTGGCCGGGCACACGCCCGAGGACCTGGTCCGGCGCATGGTCGGCCGCGAGCTGTCCACGCTCTTCCCCAAGCAGGACACCACACCAGGGGAAACCGCACTCCAGGTCGAGCGCCTGACCAGGGAAGGCGTGTTCACCGACATCTCCTTCGAACTGCGAGCGGGCGAGATCGTCGCGCTCGCCGGGCTGGTCGGCGCCGGGCGCAGCGAGGTGGCCCGCGCGATCTTCGGCATCGACCGGCCGGACGCCGGAACCGTGCGGCGCGACGGCAAGCCGCTGAAACCCGGCTCACCGACCGCCGCGATGGCCGCCGGGATCGGCTTCGTGCCGGAGGACCGGCGGCAGCAGGGGCTGGTGATGGAGGCGTCCATCGAGCGCAACGCGGCGTTGGCCTCGCTCGGCGCGCTCAGCCGCGGCGGGCTGATCCGCCGTCGCGACGAACGCGCGCTCACCCAGGACTGGGCACTGCGGCTGCGGCTCAAGTTCGCCCGCCTCGGCGATCCGGTCGGTGTGCTCTCCGGGGGCAACCAGCAGAAGGTCGTGCTGGCGAAGTGGCTGGCCCGCAAGCCGGCCGTGCTGATCGTGGACGAGCCGACCCGCGGCATCGACGTCGGCACCAAGGCCGAGGTCCACCGGCTGCTGTCCGAACTCGCCGCGGAAGGGGTGGCGGTGCTGATGATCTCCTCCGAACTGCCCGAGGTGCTCGGCATGGCCGATCGGGTGCTGGTGATGCACGAGGGCCGCTTCGCCGCCGAACTGGACCGGGTGGCGGCCACCGAGGAGTCGGTGGCGCTGGCCGCGGCGGGCCGGGCATGACCGCGCAGTCCACAGTGGACGATTCAGCGGCGGTGGAGCGCGGTGGCAGCGCCCGCAGGCTGGCCGATCGCGCGGGCAAGGTCCGCGAGCTGGGCATCCTGCTCGCGCTGCTGCTCGTGGTCGGCGGCACGGCGTTGAGCAATCCGCGGTTCATCGAGGCGCAGAGCGTGCGCGACCTGCTGCTCAACGCCTCGATCGTGGCGCTGCTCGCGGTCGGCCAGACCATCGTGGTGATCACCAGGAACGTCGACCTGTCCGTCGGCTCGGTACTCGGCCTGGCCGCCTTCCTCACCGCGGACACCTTCGCCTCGAACGAGAACCTGCCGGTGGTCGCCGGGGTCGCGCTGGGCGTGCTGATCGGGCTGGCCTGCGGGGCGGCGAACGGGCTGGTGGTCGCGCTCGGCCGGGTGCCGAGCCTGGTGGTCACGCTCGGCACGCTGTACGTCTTCCGCGGCCTCGACTTCGCGCTCGCCTCCGGGCAGCAGGTCAACGCCGCCGACCTGCCGGAAAGCCTGCTCGCCCTGGGCAGCGGGCGGCTGCTCGGGGTGCCGAACCTGGTGCTGATCACCCTTGTCGTGGTGCTGGCCGCGTGGTTCTTCCTGCGCTCGTACCGCTCCGGCAGGCAGTTGTACGCGATGGGCTCCAATCCGGACGCGGCCGTGCTCGCCGGGATCCCGGTGCGGCGGCGCACCTTCACCGCCTTCGCCGTGTCCGGCGCGATCGCCGGGCTGGCGGGCGCGTTGTGGGCCGCGCGGTACGGCACGGTCGACGCGGCGGCGGGCACCGGCCTCGAACTCCAGGTGGTCGCGGCGGTGGTGGTCGGCGGGGTGGCCATCTTCGGCGGCTCCGGCACGGTGCTCGGCGCGGCGCTGGGCGCACTGCTGCTCAGCACGATCGCCGGTTCGCTGGTGGTGCTGGGTGTGCCCGCGTTCTGGCAGCAGGCGATCACCGGCGCGCTGCTCCTGGTGGCCATCTCGATCGACCGGCTGGTGGCGCTGCGGCTGGCGGCCGCCTTGCGCCGCAACAACTCTCGTGGGGGTGCGTCATGATGGCCAGGCTGCTGCGGTGGGAGTCGGTGCTGGTGCTCCTGCTGGTGCTGGTCGCCATCGTCGGCACCATCCGCACCGACGGCGCCTTTCTCTCCGGCGGCAATCTCTTCTACCTCGGCCTGGACATCTCGGAGATCGCGCTGATCGCGCTGCCGCTGACGCTGGTGGTGGTGTCCGGCGAGATCGATCTGTCGGTCGCCTCGGTGCTCGGCCTGTCCAGCGCGCTGGTCGGCACGCTGTGGAACGCGGGCTGGGCGCTGGAACTGATCCTGCCGGTGGCGATCGCGGCCGGGGCGGTGTGCGGCGCGGTCAACGGCCTGCTGGTCACCCGGCTCGGCCTGCCCTCGCTCGCGGTCACCATCGGCACGCTCGCGCTGTACCGCGGGCTCGCGCTGGTGCTGCTCGGGGACACCGCGGTCGCCGACTTCCCGGCCAGCTTCACCCAGTTCGGCAACACGCCGATCCCCGGCACGCAGCTCCCGTACCCGATCCTGCTGTTCGCCCTGCTGGCCATCGGGTTCGCCGTGCTGCTGCACTACAGCTCGTTCGGCCGGTCCACCTTCGCCATCGGCGCCAATCCGGAGGCGGCGTGGTTCTCCGGGATCCGGGTCAAGCGGGTCAAGCTGATCCTCTTCATCCTGACCGGCGCGATCGCCGCGGTCGCCGGAATCGTCTACACGCTCCGCTTCTCCAGCGCCCGCGCGGACAACGGCAACGGCCTCGAACTGGCCGTGGTCGCCGCGGTGCTGCTGGGCGGGGTGTCCATCTTCGGCGGCAAGGGCACGCTCGGCGGGGTCATCGCCGGGGTGCTGCTGCTCGGCGGACTGCGCAACCTCCTGATCCTCGACGACGTTTCGACCGAGGTGCTGACCGTGGTCACCGGCGCGCTGCTGCTCGCCGGTGTGCTCATTCCGCGCTTGCTCGGCAGCCGGATTTTCCCAGCAGGAAGGAAAACGTGATGAAGGCAAGCACCGTCGCACGACGAGGTGTCGCGGTACTGGGTATGGCCCTGCTGCTCGCCTCCTGCAGTGGAACCACAAAGGACAGCTCGGGGCAGGGACCGGCGCAGCAGGCCACCGGTGCGGCGAACCCGGCCGCCCCGCTGAAGACCGGGCTGAAGATGACCTTCCTGCCCAAGCAGGTGAACAACCCGTACTTCACCGTGGTGCAGCAGGGCGGGGAGAAGGCGGCCGGCGAGCTGCAGGCCGAGTTCAAGGCCACCGGACCCTCCGACGCCAGTGCCTCCTCGCAGGTCACCTACATCAACACCGCCGCGCAGCAGCGCCAGGACGCGCTGATCATGGCGGCCAACGACGAGAACGCGGTGGCCCCGGCGCTGAAAACCGCGCGCCAGCAAGGGATGAAGGTGGTCACGCTCGACTCCGACGTGGCAACCGACGCCCGTGACGTGTTCATCAACCAGGCCGATTCCCGTGACATCGCGGTGAAGCAGGTCGAGCTGATCTCGGCGGCGGTCGGTGGCAGCGGGGAGATCGCCATTCTCTCGGCCACGCCGAACGCGACGAACCAGAACACCTGGATCGAGATCATGAAGCAGGAGCTGGCGAAGCCGGAGCACGCCGGGCTGAAGCTGGTCGAGATCGCCTACGGCAACGACGACGACCAGACCTCCTTCCAGAAGACCCAGGGCCTGTTGCAGGCACACCCGCAGCTCAAGGGCATCGTCTCGCCGACCACCGTCGGCCTCGCCGCGGCCGGGCGCTACCTCAGTTCCTCGGCGTACAAGGGCAAGGTCGCGCTGACCGGGCTCGGCACGCCGAACCAGCTGCGTGCCTACGTCAAGGACGGCACGGTCGGCTCGTTCGCGTTGTGGGAGCCGAACAAGCTCGGTTACCTCGGCGTGCAGGCCGCCACCGCGCTCGCCTCCGGCCGGATCACCGGCGCGCCGGGCGAGAAGTTCACCGCCGGGGAACTGGGCGAGTACACCATCGGCGCGGAGGGGGAGGTCGTGCTCGGCCCGCCGACCGTGTTCGACGCGGCCAACATCGACCGGTTCGATTTCTGAGAGGGGCACCGCATGAGTTCGTGGGCAGAGGCCGCCGAGGTGCTGCGCGCACAACGGATCGAGACGCCGTCCTGGGCGTACGGGAACTCGGGCACCCGGTTCAAGGTGTTCGCCCAGAAGGGGATTCCGCGCGACCCGTACGAGAAGATCGACGACGCCGCGAAGGTGCACGAGCTGACCGGCGTCGCGCCGAGCATCGCGCTGCACATCCCGTGGGACAGGGTCGAGGACTTCGGCGCGCTCGGCCGGTACGCCGCCGATCGCGGGATCGAGCTCGGCGCCATCAATCCCAACGTGTTCCAGGAGGACGACTACCGGCTCGGCAGCCTGTGCAACCCCGATCCGGGGGTGCGCCGCAAGGCCGTCGACCACCTGCTGGAGTGCGTGGAGATCGGGCGGGTCACCGGCTCGGGTGTGCTCTCGGTGTGGATGGCCGACGGCACCAACTACGCCGGGCAGGACAACATCCGCGCCCGCCAGGACCGGCTGCACGAGGGCCTGCGCGAGGCGTACGACCGGATGCCGGACGGCATGCGCCTGCTGCTCGAGTACAAGTTCTTCGAGCCGCACTTCTACACCATGGACGTGCCGGACTGGGGCACCTCGTTCGCCCAGTGCCTGCGCCTCGGCGAGCGCGCGCAGGTGCTGGTGGACACCGGGCACCACGCGCCGGGCACGAACATCGAGTTCATCGTCGCGGTGCTGCTGCGGGAGGGCAGGCTCGGCGGATTCCACTTCAACAGCCGCAACTACGCCGACGACGACCTGATCGTGGGCGCGGCGGATCCGTTCCAGCTCTTCCGGATCATGCACGAACTGGTGGCGGCGGGCGGGCTCGACCCGGCCGCGAACGTGGCGTTCATGCTCGACCAGTGCCACAACCTGGAGCCGAAGGTGCCGGCGATGATCCGCTCGGTGCTCAACGTGCAGGAGGCGACGGCGAAGGCGCTGCTGGTCGACACCGACGCCCTCGCCCGGGCGCAGGCCGACGGCGACGTGCTCGGCGCGAACGCGGTGGTGATGGACGCCTTCAACACCGACGTCCGGCCGCGGCTGGCCGAACTGCGGCAGGACATGGGCCTGGACCCCGACCCGATCGCCGCCTACCACCGCAGTGGCTACCAGCAGCGGATCGAGGCCGAGCGGGCCGGTGGTGCCGCCATGGGGTGGGGGGCTTGAGATGTTGACCAGGGAACGCACCGAACTGCGGCACGACGACCTCGAACTGCTCCGGCTGCTCGCCTCCGGGCTGCCCGCGGACGCGGTGGCCAGACGGCTCGGCCTGTCCGGGCGCACCATCCGCCGCCGGACGCGGGCCATCTGCGATCAGCTCGGCGTGCGCACCCAGATCGAGGCGGTGGTCTGGGCGGTCCGCCGCGGCCTGCTCTGAGATCCGATCTCTGCTTAGCCCGTTCGGCGGACAGTTACAAAGAGACAAGAATCAACAGATCCCCGGTGCGACCTACCGCACCGGGGATCTTGTTCGTCCGGCAAGGAAAACGGACATTCCCTGGGCAGAGCCGGTGCGAGCGCAAATGTTGAGAGCTGAGTAACTGTGGTCGGATGTGTTGACATCTGTTGAGTTGCAGCGTGAAATGTGTCACGGCGAGTCCACTGCGTGCCGGCACACGCGGCCTCGTTTCCCGGCGCCAGCAGCCGCTGGTTCACCAGGACCTCACCTGAAGGGTGTACGACAACGATGTCACGAGTCAGCCGACGCCGAAAGATCAGACGTCCGTGGGCCGCGGCCGCGCTCGCCTCGGTCTTGGCGATGCTCACCGTGGTGGCCCCGCAAGCTTCGGCCCAGCCGGAGTGGGCGATGGGCACGCCGAAACTGCCGACCCCCTGGACCCACCTGGTCAGCCCCGACAACGCGCTGCCGGAGTACCCGCGTCCGCAGCTGACCCGCAAGGACTGGCAGAACCTCAACGGCGTCTGGGAGTTCGCCGGGGCCAAGGCCGGTGAGGCGCCGCCGTTCGGCAAGACGCTGGGCGAGCGCATCCTGGTCCCGTACCCGAGCGAGTCGGTGCTCTCCGGCATCGAACGGCACGAGGACTACATGTGGTACCGCCGCACCGTGTCCGTGCCGAACGACTGGCAGGTCGGCAGCCGCAACCGGCTCAAGCTGAACTTCGGCGCGGTCGACTACCTGGCTTCGGTCTACGTCAACGGCAAGAAGGTCGCCGAGCACAAGGGCGGCTACGGCGCCTTCTCCGCCGACATCACCGACGCGCTCAAGCCGGGCGCGGCGCAGGAGATCGTGGTCGGCGTCGAGGACCGCGCGGACAAGACCTGGCAGCCGGTCGGCAAGCAGCGCATCGTGCCCGACCGCGGCATCTTCTACGAGGGCGCGTCCGGCATCTGGCAGACCGTCTGGATGGAGCCGGTGGCCGCCGCCCACGTGGAGAACCTGGACATGGTGCCGGACATCGACACCAACAGCCTCGGGCTGACCGTGCGGACCAGCGGTGACGCGAGCAAGCTGACCGCCGAGGTGATCGTGCGTGACGGCGGTGCCGTGGTCAGCCGCAAGCGCGGCCCGGCCGCCGGCGAGATCAAGGTCGACGTGCCGCAGGCGAAGCTCTGGTCGCCGGACAACCCGTTCCTCTACGACCTCGACGTGATCCTGCGCGACGCCAACGATCGTCCGGTCGACCGGGTCTCCTCCTACTTCGGCATGCGTGAGATCGGCAAGATCGAAGGCGCCGACGGCAAGCTGCGGATGACGCTGAACGGCAAGATCCTGTTCCAGATGTCCACTTTGGACCAGGGGTACTGGCCGGACGGCATCTACACCGCGCCGACCGACGCGGCGCTCGCCTTCGACCTCGAGCAGCACAAGGAACTCGGCTTCAACACCGTGCGCAAGCACATCAAGACCGAGCCCGACCGCTGGTACTACCACGCCGACCGCCTCGGCCTGCTGGTCTGGCAGGACATGCCGGCCATGCGCACCGGCGGCCGCCCGCCGGTCGACGCGCAGCAGCAGTTCGAGAAGGAACTGCACGAGATCGTCGAGGAGAAGAAGAACTGGACCTCGGTGATCGGCTGGGTGCCGTTCAACGAGGGCTGGGGCGAGTGGAACCGCGACGCCACCGGCCGCATCGCCGACGAGGTCAAGGCGCAGGACCCGACCCGGCTGGTCAACGCGCACAGCGGGGTGAACTGCTGCGACTCGCTCGGTGACTCCGGCAAGGGCGACGTGCTCGACTGGCACGCCTACGTCGGCCCCGGCACCCCCGTACCGGACGCGAACCGCGCCTCGATGGACGGTGAGCACGGCGGTTTCGGCCTGGAGATCGACGGCCACATGTGGTTCGGCGAGGGCCACGCCTACGAGATGACCCCGGACCAGGCCACGCTGACCCGCCGGTACGTGGAGAACCAGACCGACGTGCTCAAGGCCGCGCAGCGCTGCGGCATCGGCGGTGCGATCTACACCCAGATCACCGACGTCGAGCACGAGGTCAACGGCTTCTTCACCTACGACCGCCAGGTCAAGAAGATGGACTTCGGCCAGGTCAAGGCGATCAACGAGCAGATCATCCGCGAGTCCGACGGCAGCGGCACCGGCGCGCCCGACCCCGGTCCCGGCACGCCGGGCACCGACGGGGTGAACGCGTACAAGTTCGACGAGGGCACCGGCACCACGGCCGCCGATTCGGTCGGTGGCAAGAACGCGACGCTCACCGGGGCGGAATGGGCCACCGGCGTCCAGGGTGGCGCGGTTTCCTTCAACGGCAACGGTTTCGCCAACACCGGCAGCGCGCTGGTGAACACCGCGAGCAGCTACTCGGCCTCGGCGTGGGTCAAGCTCGACGTGGCCGACGGTGCCTTCCAGACCGTGGTCAGCCAGGACACCGGCAGCAACAGCGCCTTCTTCCTGCAGTACTCGGGTCAGGACCAGCGCTGGGCGATGAGCTTCGTCGGCCTGCGCGCGCTGTCGCCGGAGAAGCCGGAGGTCGGCCGCTGGTACCACCTGACCGGGGTGCGCGACGCCAAGGCGGGCACGGTCTCGCTCTACGTCGACGGCAAGAAGGTCGCCGCGCAGAGCGCCTGCTCCGCGCCGGAGTCCGCCGGCCCGACGGTGATCGGCCGCGGCCAGTACGGCGGCAACCAGGTCGACTTCCTCCGCGGTGACGTGGACGACGTCCGCCTGTTCGACCGGGCGCTGACCGACCAGGAGATCGCCTCCATCGCGACCCGCCCCTGAGTTCCACCCCTTCCCCGCCACGAGGAGTTCAACGATGAACCACAGAAGAGTCCGGCTGTCCGTCGTGCTGATGGCGGTCGCCGGATTGGCGCTCACCGCGTGCACCAATCCCGGAGATTCAGGCAGTTCCGCGGCACCGACCGGCACCACCGGCGGTGACGGCCAGGTGGTGAAGAGCCAGGCCCCCGGGGCGGGGGAGGGGTGCACCCTGGAGAAGAACGGGGCGCAGAAGCTGGACCTGAAGACCGCGGTGGTCGGGTTCTCGCAGTCCGAACCCGACACCGCGGCCTTCCGGGCCGCCGAAACCGCGTCCATCAAGTCGGCCGCCGAGCAGGCCGGCGTCAAGCAGCTGCTGGTGACCAACGCCAACAACGAGCTGCCCAAGCAGATCGCCGACATCCAGGACCTGCTCAACCAGGGCGCGCAGTTCCTGATCGTGGCGCCGGTGAACTCCGACGGCCTCGACCCGGCGCTGGCCGCGGCCAAGGCCAAGGGCGTGCCGGTGCTGACCATCGACCGCAAGGTCACCAACCAGGCCTGCACCGACTACGTGGCCTTTCTCGGCTCGGACTTCTTCGAGCAGGGCAAGCGTGCCGCCGACGCGATGAACAAGGCGACCGGCGGCACCGGCAAGGTGGCCATCCTGCTCGGTTCCTCCGGCAACAACGTCACCGACAACCGCAACGCCGGGTTCAAGGAGCAGCTCAAGCAGTACCCCGGCCTGCAGATCGTCGCCGAGCAGACCGGCAACTTCGCGCGGGAGAAGGGGCAGCAGGTGGCCGAACAGCTGCTGCAGGCCAACTCCGAGATCACCGCGATCTACGCGCACAACGACGAGATGGGCCTCGGCGCGGTGACCGCGGTGACCGCGACCGGCAAGAAGCCGGGCGAGGACGTCAAGATCGTCTCCATCGACGGCACCCGCAACGCGGTTCAGGCCATTGTGGACGGTCAGATCAACGCGGTGATCGAGTCGAACCCGCGCTTCGGGCCGCTGGCCTTCGAGACCGCGCAGAAGTTCTACAACGGTGAGGCCATTCCGGAGAACGTCATCATCGAGGACGACGAGTACAACAAGGACAACGCCGCCCAGAACCTCGGCAATGCCTTCTAGAACCGTTCTCGAAACCACCGGCGTCACCAAGTCCTTCGGTGGCGTGCACGCTCTGCGGGGCGTGGATTTCTCCCTCGCCGAGGGGGAGATCCACGCCCTCGTGGGGGAGAACGGTGCCGGCAAGTCGACGCTGATCAAGGTGCTGACCGGGGTGTACCGGCCGGACGGCGGCCAGGTGCGGTTCGGCGGGGAACCGGTGGAGTTCCACCGGCCCGCCGCCGCGCAGGACGCCGGGATCTCCACGATCTACCAGGAGATCAACCTGGTGCCGCTGCTTTCGGTGGCGCGCAACATCTTTCTCGGCCGCGAGCCGCGCAACCGGTGGAAGCTGATCGACGTGGCGGCGATGAACCGCCAGGCCGCCGAGCTGACCGGCCAGCTGGGGCTGGACATCGACGTCACCGCCGAACTCGGCAGGCTCGGTCTCGGTGTGCAGCAGATGGTGGCGCTCGCGCGGGCGATGTCGGTGGACAGCCGCGTGGTGATCATGGACGAACCCACCTCGTCACTGGAAACCCGTGAGGTGGCCACGCTTTTCGAAGTGGCGCGCGGCCTGCGGGATCGCGGGGTGGGCCTGATCTTCGTCTCGCACCGGCTCGACGAGCTGTGGGAGCTGTGCGACCGGGTGACCGTGCTCCGGGACGGCGAGCGGGTGCACACCGGCCCGATGGCCGAGCTGGACCGGGTCACCCTGGTCGCGCGCATGCTCGGCCGGGACATCGAGAAGGTGGAACGCGAAGGTGCCACCGAGTTCGGTGAAGACCACACGCGCCGGGAGGAACCGGTGCTGGAAGTGTCCGGTTTGGACGTCCGGCACCGGCTGTCCGGCGTCGGGCTGACGGTCCGGCCCGGGGAGGTGGTCGGCCTCGGTGGGCTGCTCGGCTCCGGCCGCAGTGAGACGGTCAAGGCGGTTTACGGCGCACTGCCCACACAGGCCGGATCGGTTTCGGTGCGGGGCAAGAAGGTGCGGGCGAACTCCGTGCGGCACGCGCTGCGCGCCGGGATCGCCTTGCTGTCCGAGGACCGCAAGGCCGAGGGCATCATCCCGGACCTGTCGGTGCGCGACAACATCGCGCTGGCCGTGCTGCCGCGGTTTTCCAAGGGCGGGCTGGTCTCCGAGTCCCGCATCGACGCACTGGTCGAGACGTTCATGAAACGCCTGCACATCAAGGCATCCAGCCCGGCGCAGAAGGTGCGTGAACTCTCCGGCGGCAACCAGCAGAAGGTGCTGATGGCGCGCTGGCTGTGCACCGAGCCGAAGGTGTTCCTGCTCGACGAGCCGACCCGCGGCATCGACGTCGGCGCGAAGCTGGAGGTGCAGGGGCTGATCGACGAACTGGCCGACCAGGGCCTCGCGGTGGTGCTGATCTCCAGCGAGATGGAGGAACTGGTGGAGGGTGCCGACCGGATCGTGGTGCTGCACACCGGATCGGTGAGCCGGGAACTGACCGGGGAGCAGGTCACCGGGGCGGAGCTGCTGGCCGCGCTGGCGGGGGAGGACGGCGAATGAGCCGGTTCGACAAGGACTGGGTGCGCCGCAACGGCGTATACGTGGCACTGGCGTTGCTGCTGCTGGTGAACATCGTGATCACCGACAACTTCGTCAGCGCGGGTACGCTGCGCCTGCAGCTGATCCAGGTGGCACCGGTGCTGCTGGTGGCACTGGGCATGGCGCTGGTGATCGGGACCGAGGGCATCGATCTCTCGGTCGGCGCGGTGATGGCCATCGCGGCAGCACTGGTACCGCTCTACATCGGTTACGGCACAGTGGTTTCACTGCTGATCGCAGTGGCGTCGGGCGCGGTGACCGGGGTGCTGGCCGGGGTGCTGGTGGCGAAGGTCGGCGTGCAGCCGATCATCGCCACGCTCGGCATCATGGTCGCCGGGCGCGGGCTGGCCAACGTGTTCGGCGGTGAGATCAAGAGCATCCGTGACGACGGCATGGTCGAGCTGGGCTCGGGTGACGTGCTCGGCATCCCGTACGTGGTGCTGATCGCGGCGGTGGTCGCCGCGCTGGCGTGGTTCCTGGTGCGGCGGTCGACCTACGGGCGCCAGCTGGTGGCCATCGGCGGCAACAAGCGGGCCGCGGAACTGGCCGGGCTGCCGGTGAAGCGGGTGCTGATCACCACCTACGTGATCTGCGGGCTGCTCGCCGCGCTGGCCGGGGTGCTGATGGCGGCGCGGTCGCAGGCCAGCGACCCGACCAAGCTCGGCCTGCTGGTGGAGCTGTCCGCGATCACCGCGGTGGTGATCGGCGGCACGCCGCTGTCCGGCGGGCAGGTGCGCATCGCCGGCACCATCGCCGGTGCGCTGCTGATGCAGTTGATCACCGCGACGCTGATCTTCCACGACATCCCCGACTCCACCGCGCAGGTGGCGCAGGCGGTGATCGTGGTCGCGGCGGTCTACGTGCAGCTCGGCCGGAAGAAGTCCCGGAAGAAGGTGACGACGTGACAACCACGCCAACGGCCACCCGCGCCAGGGTGGCGCGTTCGGTGCAGCGGCAGGGCGCGCTGGTGATCCTGGTGATCGCGGTGGTCGCGTCCACCTTCGCCTTCGACTCCTTCGGCACCACCGGGAACCTGACGAACATCGCGTTGCAGGCGTCGTTCCTGGCGGTGGTCGCGCTCGGCATGACCTTCGTGATCATGACCGGCGGCATCGACCTGTCGGTGGGTTCGGTGTTCGCGCTCGGCGGCGTGCTGGCCGCTTGGGGCGCGCAGTACGGGACCTGGGCGGCGATCCTGCTGCCGCTGGTGGTGTGCGGGGCGATCGGGCTGGTGCAGGGGCTGATCATCGCGCGCGGCGGGCTGCCGCCGTTCATCGTCACGCTGGCCGGGCTGCTGTTCGCCCGCGGGGTGCTGCTGCTGATCAGCGACGAGGGCGCGACCACGTACAAGGTGCCGCCGGACTCGGCGTTCCGCGAGCTGGCGCAGGGCAGCTTCCTCGGTATCGGCTACCCGATCTGGATCGTGGTGGTGGCCTTCGGCATCGGGGCGCTGGTGCTGCACCGGACCACCTACGGCTCGACCGTGCTGGCGATCGGTGGTCAGGAGGACGCCGCCGACCTGATGGGCCTGCCGGTGGTCCGCGCGAAGGTGCTCACCTATCTGGCGTCCGGGCTGCTGGCCGGGTTCGGCGGGCTGCTGATCGCGTCGTACACCTCGTCCGGCGTGACCGTGCTCGGCGTCGGCATGGAGCTGGAGGTGATCTCCGCGGTGGTGCTCGGCGGCACGCTGCTCACCGGTGGCGCTGGCACCATTCTCGGCACGCTGGTCGGGGTGCTGCTGCTCCAGGTGATCAAGAACGTGATCAACCAGGTCGGCTCGCTGAACTCGAACTGGCAGGCGGTGGTCAGCGGCACGATCCTGCTGATCGTGGTCACCCTGCAGCGGTGGCTGTCCCGCCAGGTGAAGTAGGCGGTTACCAGGAAAGCTCGCTGCAGCGTCGGGCCGATTCGCTCGGCTCGACCTGCAGCGTGGCGTGCTCGATGCCGTAGGTGCCCGCCAGCAGGTTCTGCGCCTCGACCAGCACGTCGGAGTGTTCCGCGGCGGACTCGATGGTGAGGTGCGCGGAGGCGACCTCCATGCCGGAGGTGAGCGTCCACACGTGCAGGTCGTGGACGTCGGCGACGCCGGGCAGGGCGGACAGCTCCTCGCTGATGCGGCCGACGTCGACGCCGTGGGGCGCGTGCTGGAACAGGATCCGCAGCGCGCGGCGGGCCAGCGTCCAGGTGCGGGGGAGCACAAAAAGGCCGATGGCGACACCGATGATCGGGTCGGCGTAGCGCCAGCCGGTCGTCAGCGTGATCAGGCCGCTGAGCAGCACCCCGAACGAGCCGATCATGTCGGCCATGACCTCGAGGTAGGCCCCGCGGACGTTGATGCTCTCCTTGGCGCCGTCGCGCAGGAGCAGGAAGGACACCACGTTGGCGCCGAGCCCGACGGCGGCCACGATCATCACGGGTAAGCCGGGAACTTCGGGCGGGTCGGTGATGCGGGTGGTGGCCTCGTAGAGCACGTACCCGGCGACGCCGAAGAGCAGCACGGCGTTGGCCAGCGCGGCGAGCACCTCGGCGCGGTAGAGGCCGAAGGTGCGGCTGAAGGTCGGCCCGCTGCGGCGGGCGAGGAGGATCGCGGTCAGCGCCATGCCGACGCCGAGCACGTCGGTGAACATGTGGGCGGCGTCGGAGATCATCGCCAGCGACGAGGTCGCGAACCCGACGGCGAACTCGAGCACCATGAAGACCGCGCCGATCAACAACGCGGCGGTCAGCGCCTTGACGTACCTGCCGGACGCGCCCGTTGGGGGGACCTGCCCGTGGCCGTGTCCGTGGCCCATTCACTGCCTCCCGTATCGGCTACGGAGGGAATATATAGTGACATGCGCATGAGTGCAATACAGGTGAGCCTAAGCTCACCGCTGACGGTACGGCGGTCGTCCGCGTTGCCCAACCCTCCAACCGGGGCTTCCCGCGCGGCGGGATCGTCAACCCGGTGTCAGTGCCGGTTGGGCATGCGCTAGGCTTCTCGATGTCGCTCAGGCGATGGGCCCTCGTAGCTCAGGGGATAGAGCACTGCCCTCCGGAGGCAGGTGTCGCAGGTTCGAATCCTGCCGAGGGCACACACAAACCGGCTCCTACTCGCAACTGTGCGGTAGGGGCCGATTTTTTAGTTCAACTGTGTGGATTCGTCGCTGGGCCGAAGCTCTTTCAGTTGAGCGAATTGCGCTGGGCGGGAGATCAGGACAAGCGCGGTAAATGCGCGTGAAATCGAAATTTCCACCGCCGGGCGAATTCCGGTGCGGGAAGTGGACCAGTTCGCCACCGCCGGAGTGGACCTGGTCCCTGGTCCACCCCGTACACCATCATGATCTTCGTGAGTATCGAGTTCTTCCTGACCGCGCTGGTCATCGTGGCCACGCCGGGGACCGGGGCGTTGTACACGGTGGCCGCCGGGCTCAGCCGCGGGCTCAAGGCGAGTGCGGTGGCCGCCCTCGCCGGCACGCTGGGCACGCTGCCCCACCTGTTCGCGGCGATCACCGGCCTGGCCGCCCTCCTGCACACCAGTGCCGTCGCCTTCGAAGTGCTGAAGTACCTCGGCGTCGCCTACCTGCTCTACCTGGCGTGGGCCACACTGCGCGACAAGAGCACCTTCGAACCCCGCAAGGCACCCGCCTCCGCCAGCCGGGTGATCGCCGAAGGGATCCTGATCAACCTGCTCAACCCCAAGCTGACCATCTTCTTCTTCGCGTTCCTGCCCCAGTTCGTCCAGCCCGGCGAACCGGTGTGGCGGATGGTGGAACTGAGCGCCGTCTTCACCGGCCTCACCCTGGTCGTTTTCCTCGGCTACGGCGCCTTCGCCGCCGCCGTGCGCGACCATGTCATCAACCGCCCGAAGGTGCTCGCCTGGACCCGACGCACCTTCGCCGCCGCGTTCGCCGGGCTGGCGTTGAAGCTGGCGGTGACCGAAGCGTGAGCACCTTCCGCCACTCCGACGCCCTCTGGGCCGACTTCCCGCAGCTCGTGCCCGGCGTGCTGCACGTCGAAAGCTTCCGCGAGGCCTATGACCTCACCGAGTACCTCGAGACAGCCGAGCGTCGCCTCGACGGTACGACCGAGACCCAGCTCCCCGAGATCCAGGCCTGGCGCCGCGCCTACACCCAGCTCGGCCTCAAACCGACGCAGTACCGCTGCGCCTCGGAAGCCCTGCTGCGCCGCTTCCGCAAGGAGAAGGTGCTCCCGCGCATCCACCCGGTGATCGACCTGTGCAACGCGGTCTCCATGGCCTACGCCATCCCGGTCGCCGTGCTCGATCTCGCGCGGATCTCCGGTGACCTCGAAGTGCGGTACGCCACCGGCGACGAGGAGTACCTGACCTTCGGCGGGGAGATCGAGAACCCGCAACCCGGCGAGGTGGTCTTCGCCGACGACGCCGGGCAGGCGCACGCGCGTCGCTGGACGAACCGCCAGAGCGGGCTTTCGGCGGTCCGGGAGGGCACCGAGACCGTGCTGATCGTCGCCGAGGCGCTGCACGAGACCGCGGCCGAGGACGTGAAATCGCTGGTCAGCACCCTGGAGAAGGAACTGGCTCACCCCAGGGCGGCGATCCTCGATCGAGCCTCCCCGGAATTCACCGTCTGAAGCGAGAATGGGTGTCCGGATGGGCGCCGCGGCTCCGACGTCTC
The DNA here is from genome assembly GCF_009429145.1 of Amycolatopsis sp. YIM 10. GTDB lineage: Bacteria > Actinomycetota > Actinomycetes > Mycobacteriales > Pseudonocardiaceae > Amycolatopsis. Next base: position 1,265,010 of record NZ_CP045480.1, read on the forward strand.
CGGTGAAAGGGCACCGACGACCGAGGAGAACCCGATGAAGTACATGATCCTCAGCTACGGCTCGCAGCAGGAGTACGACGCCATGGCGGGCAAGGGCGGCTTCCGGCCCGAGGACTTCGCCCCGATGCACGAGTTCATGACCAAGTTCAACGCCGAGCTGGAAGCCTCGGGGGAACTGGTGGAGACCCGCGGCCTGAACGCGCCCGTGCACACCCGCCGCGTCACCGGGCGCAAGGACGGCGTTCCGGTGTGGACGGACGGCCCGTACGCCGAAACGCAGGAAGTGCTGGCCGGGTACTGGATCGTCGAGTGCGAGAGCTTCGACCGGGCCACCGAACTCGCCGCACGGCTCGCGGACTGCCCGGCGCCGGCCGGACTCGCCGAAGGTGCCTACGCGGACGTCCGGCCCCTGATGGAATCCGTGGACGACATCGGTTTCTGAGGATGCCCGGTACCGAGGTCGAGGACCTGCTGCGCCCGCTCGCGCCGCAGGTCCTCGGCGCGCTGGTTCGCCGGTTCGGCCACTTCGACCTCGCGGAGGACGCGGTGCAGGAGGCCCTGCTCGCGGCCGCCACGCAGTGGCCCGGCGCCGGGGTGCCGGACAACCCGCGAGGCTGGCTGATCACCGTCGCGTCCCGGCGGCTGACCGACCTGCTGCGCAGCGAGTACGCCCGCCGTCGCCGCGAGGACACCGTGGCGCAGCAGGTGCTGCCCGAGGAATGGCTGGCCCCCGCCGCGGATCGGTCCGAGCCGGTCGCCGACGACACGCTGGTGCTGCTGTTCCTGTGCTGCCACCCGTCGCTGTCCCCGGCTTCGCAGATCGCGCTGACGCTGCGCGCGGTCGGCGGCCTGACCACCACCGAGATCGCCAGGGCCTTCCTCGTGCCGGAGGCGACGATGACCCGGCGGATCAGCCGCGCCAAGCAGCGCATCAAGGACAGCGGTGTGCCGTTCGGAATGCCCGCGGATCCCGCGCGCCTGGCCGCCGTGCTGCACGTGCTCTACCTGATCTTCAACGAGGGCTACGCCAGCACTTCGGGCCCGGAACTGCAACGAACCGAACTGACCGCCGAGGCGGTCCGGCTGGCACGCGTGCTGCACGCGCTCCTGCCCGAGGACAGCGAGGTGGCCGGACTGCTCGCGCTGATGCTGCTCACCGACGCCCGTCGTGCCGCGCGCACCGGGCCGGGTGGTGCGCTGGTGCCGATGTCCGAACAGGACCGGAGCCGCTGGAACCAGGCCAATATCACCGAGGGCGTCGAGCTGATCACCGCCGCGCTGCCCCGCGGCCCGGTGGGGGAGTACCAGTTGCAGGCGGCGATCGCCGCCGTGCACGACGAGGCACCCAGCGCGGCGGAAACCGACTGGCCGCAGATCATCGCGCTCTACGAAGCACTGATGCGGTTGTCCGACAACCCGGTGGTGGCGTTGAACCACTGCGTCGCGGTGGCGATGGCGCGGGGACCGCGTGCCGGACTGGAACTGCTGGCGGAGGTGGACGACCGCCTGCCCGGTGACCACCGCGTGGAGGCGGTGCGCGGTCACCTGCTGGAACTGGCAGGTGATCTGGACGGCGCACGCGAGTCCTATGTGGCCGCAGCGAGCCGCGCGACGAGCCTGCCACAGCAGCGTTACCTTCATGGCAGAGCCGGACGGCTCGCTGAGCACTGAAGGGAGCGCTTGTGTCCCAAGAGGAAACGCGCCGCGGGGATGGATCACTGTTCAATGAGGACTCGATGGACGGGTTCCTGCACCGGGCGTTCCTGCGGGCGACCGGCCGCTCCGGTGAGGAGGTGCGGCAGCGGCCGGTGATCGGCATCTGCTCCTCGGCCAGTGAGCTGAACCCGTGCAACGCCGGGCTTTCCGTGGTGGCCGAGTCGGTCAAGCGCGGGGTGCTGGCGGCGGGCGGGCTGCCGGTGGTGTTCCCGACCATCTCCATCTCCGAGGCGTTCGTGCGGCCGACCTCGATGTTCCTGCGCAACCTGATGGCGATGGACGTCGAGCAGATGATCACCTCCAGCCCGGTGGACGCGGTGGTGCTGCTCGGCGGGTGCGACAAGACCATTCCGGCGCAGGTGATGGGCGCGCTGAGCGCGGGGAAGCCCGCACTGCTGATCGCCGCCGGGCCGCGGCCGGTGGGGCGGTTCAACGGCGAAGTGCTGACCGTGGACGACTTCTGGCCGCTGGCCGCCCGGCGCCGCCGCGGTGAACTGTCCGATCAGGACTGGAACCGGCTGGAAGGCTGCCTGATGAGCGGGGTCGGCACCTGCAACGTGATGGGCACCGCGACCACCATGGCCACCGTCGCCGAGGTGCTCGGGCTCGCCCTGCCCGGTTCGACGCTGCTGCCCGCCACCGGCTCCGCGCGCCAGGACGCGGCGGTGCGCACCGGCGCACGGGCGGTGGCACTGGCGAAGGAGGGCCGCCCACCGTCCGAAGTGGTCACCGCGGAGGCGATCGAGGACGCGTTCCGCGTGGTGTGCGCGATCGGCGGCTCGACCAATGCGATGGTGCACATCGCGGCGATGGCCGGCCGCATCGGCGCACCGCTGGACTTCGCCACCTGGAGCCGGACCACCCCGCTGCTCGGCGACGTCCGGCCGTCCGGTCCGTACCTGCTCGAGGATCTGGCCGAGGCGGGCGGGATTCCGGCCGTGGTCAAGGAACTCGCGCCCGTGCTGCACCTCGACCGGCCGTCGGCGAGCGGCGCGACCTGGGCCGACGAGGTGGCCGCCGTCGAGCCGAAGACCGGTGGGGCGCTGCGCCCGTTCGACCGGCCGGTGGCCGCGGGCGGAGCGCTGGCCGTGCTGACCGGTTCGCTCGCCCCGGACGGTGCGGTGATCAAGCGGTCCGCGATGGACCACAAGCTGTTGCGGCACACCGGCCGCGCGCTGGTCTTCGACGGCGTGACCGACCTGAACGCCCGCATCGACGACCCCGGCCTCCCGGTGGACGCCGATTCGGTGCTGGTACTGCGCGGGGTCGGCCCGGTCGGCGGACCGGGCATGCCGGAGGTCGGGCACGTGCCGATCCCGGCGAAACTGGCGCGTGAGGGCGTCGAGGACATGGTGCGGATCTCGGACGGCCGGATGAGCGGGACCGCAGACGGTGCGGTCGTGCTGCACGTGGCCCCGGAGGCCGCGGTCGGCGGTCCGCTCGCGCTGGTCCGCGACGGCGACCTGGTCGAGCTGGACGTCGACGCCGGACGACTGGAACTGCTGGTCCCGGCCGAGGAACTCGAACGCAGGAAGGCGGAGTTCACCCCGCCGGAGGGACCCTCACGCGGTTACGAGCTGCTGTACCACCGGCACGTGCTCCAGTCACCGGACGGCTGCGACTTCGACTTCCTGCAGAAGGCGCCGAAGATCAGCTGAACGGCAGCGGGGAGGCACCGCGGTCCGCGAGCATGCCGGTCATCACGCGGACCTCGGCACCCTGCGACTTGAGAATGCTGTTCGTCAGCGACTTCACCGCGGACAGGCCGGTGTGGTCCTGCGTGTACTGCGCCATCTCGGTGCCGCCCTGGTGGTGGCGGAGCATCAGCTGCAGGAAGTAGACGTCCAGCTCCCTGCCGGACAGCGAGCGCATCTTGGCCAGCTCGTCGTTGGTGGCCATGCCCGGCATCAGCGGCCCGCCCGGCACCGTCGAACTCGCCGCCGTGCCGTGGCTGTGCCCGCCCGGCTCGGTCATCCAGGTCATGTAACCGCCGATGGCCTGCTCGGGCTTGTTCCACAGCATCAGCCAGCCCTTCATCCGGCCGACCTGTTCGAGCTGGGTGCTGGCGATGTCGAAGGCGAGCTGCTGCACCTGCGGATCGGTGGAGTGGTCGCGGGCCCAGTTGGCCATGGTGACCGCCTGCAGGTGGTGCACCGCCATGTCCTGCGCGAAACCGACCTCGACCGGGCCGGGCGACGGGTTGGCGGACGGGGTGTCCTGCTCGAGCGACTGGGTGAGGAACATGCCGATGGTCGCGCCGACCAGTAGCACCGCGAGCGTCGCGGCGCCCAGGATGACCACCCGCGACCAGGCCGGGCGGGCCTCGGCGGCGCTTTCGCGCTCGCCGGGGTCCACCTCTTCGGGTTCGGCCGAACTCATCCGCCGGCCGGGGGCTGCTGGCCGACCGGGGGCGTGCCACCGGGCAGACCGCCCGGGACCCCGCCCGGCATGCCGGTGCTCTCCTGCTCGGCGCCCTCGGAACCCTTGTAGTCCATCGGCTTGGCGTCCGGTCCCGGCGGCGTCGGGTCGAACGCCGGCGGGGCGTCCACGTCGAAGCGGCCGGGGCCCATCGCGTCACAGGACGCGCCCTGCTCGGGATAGGTGCTCGGGTTCAGCCGCAGCGCGGCGATGAACTGGTCGATGCGCTCGTCGTCGACCGAGTCGAGCTTGAGCTGGTGGCCCCAGGCCTGCAGCGAGATCGGCTTGTCGAGGCCGGGGAACGGCGACATCATCGTGTACGGCTTGCCGTCGGCCCGCACCCGCAGTTTGTTCACCGCTTCGCCGGTGACCTGGTCGGGGTTGTAGGCGATCCAGACCGCGCCGTGCTCCAACGAGTGGACCATGTTCTCGGTGCGCACCGGGTTCGGGTAGACGATGCCCGTGCAGGCGGCCCAGAAACCGTCGTGCGGGCCACCGAAGGCCGGGGTCTTGTCGTAGGCGACGCGCTCGGTGGGCAGCACGTGCACGCTGGCCTCGTACTGCTGGGTGACGATACCGGGGATCTTCAGCGACGGGTCGGGATTCTCCGCCGACGGCGCGAAGGCGGCAGCCGCTTCCTCACGGCTCTTCTGCTCGCGCTTGTCCGCCGAGTTGACGTAGTAGTAGCCGAACACCACCCCGGCGAGCGCGAGAATGGCCACCACCGCGATGATCGTGCCCCACGGGGTGCCCTTCTTGGACACCACTGAGCTGCGGGCCGACTTCACGGCGCTCTTCGGCTTGCCCTTTTTCTTCGTGCCGCTTGCCATCGTGCTGTACCGACCTCGTCTCGTCGTCGCCCCGGTCATGGAGCACCCCGGCCAGTGTAGGGATGGCGTGTCTGGTCGGTGTAGGGCGCTTCGGAGGGTGCTGCTACGAAAGGTCCCGGCGGGTTTGCGTGGCGGTGCGGGTGGCGGAACGAGCTGGCGGCTCCGCCGCTGAGCAAAGCTCTCCTAGATGGGCGGCTGCGCGTCGGCACCCGGGGGAGTGGGGTCGAACGGGGGCGGTGCGTCCTGGTCGAAGGCCATGCTGTCGCAGGGGGCACCCGGCTCCGGGTAGGTCGCCGGGTTGAGCAGCAGGGCGGTGATGAACTGGTCGATCCGCTCGTCGTCGGCCGAGGTGACCTTCAGCTGGTGCCCCCACGACTGGAGCGAGATCGGCTGGTCCAGACCAGGGTAGGGCGACATCACCAGGTACGGCTTGCCCTCGACGCGCTCGGCCAGCTTCGCCAGCTCGTCGCCGGTGACCTGGTCCGGGTGGTAGGCGATCCACACCGAACCGTGCTCCAGCGAGTGCACGAGGTGCTCGGTGCGCACGGCCGTGGGGTACACCACGCCGTTGCACGCGGCCCACACCTGGTCGTGCCTGCCGCCGAAGGGCGGGGAGTGGTCGTAGGCGACCCGCTGCGGGGCGACCACGTGCAGCCCGGGGTCGTAGTCACGCCGCACGATGCCCGGGATGGACCCCGACGGGTCGGGATTGTCCTCCGATGGCATGAACGCGGCGAGCTTGCGGTCGCGTTCGGAGACGGTGGCCTGCCCGGCCACCGACCGTTCCGCCGTGAGCAGCGCCACGCCGGTCAGCGCGGCAGCCGCCAGCAGCACGCTCACCAGCGCGATGACCAGCGACGTCGTCCTCGAGTTCATCCCTCGTTCGCCTTTCACCCGGTCCTGGGACCGTCTTCGTGCCGGTCAGCGGGGCACACCTAGAATTCTGCGGGTGACTCCCGCCGATCTCGCCGAACTTGTCCGAATCTCCGCCGTGGACGTCCTGACCGCACGCGGTCTCGACCCGGCGGTGCTGCCCGACGCGGTGACGATCGAGCGACCCCGGAACCCCGAGCACGGAGATTACGCCACGAACCTGGCGCTGCAGGTGGCGAAGAAGGCCGGGCTCAAGCCGAGGGACTTCGCCGACGCGCTGGCCGAGTCGCTGGCCAAGACCGACGGGGTCGAAGCCGCCGAGGTGGCCGGTCCCGGCTTCCTGAACCTGCGGCTGGCCGCGGACGCCCAGGGCGCGCAGATCACCCAGGTGCTCGCCGCGGGCAAGGCGTACGGCCGCGGTGACGCGCTGAGCGGGCTCAAGATCAACCTGGAGTTCGTCTCGGCCAACCCGACCGGGCCGATCCACCTCGGCGGCACCCGCTGGGCGGCCGTCGGCGACGCGCTGGGCCGCGTGCTGTCCGCGCAGGGCGCCGAGGTCACCCGCGAGTACTACTTCAACGACGCCGGCGCCCAGATCGACCGGTTCGTCAACTCGCTGATCGCCGCCGCGAAGGGCGAGCCCGCGCCGGAGGACGGTTACGCGGGCACCTACATCAGCGACGTCGCCGCCGAGGTGCTGCGCCAGGAGCCGAGCGCGCTGTCGCTGCCCGACGCCGAGCGCCACGAGACCTTCCGCAAGGTCGGCATCGAGCTGATGTTCGGTGAGATCAAGAAGACCCTGCACGAGTTCGGCACCGACTTCGACGTGTTCTTCCACGAGAACTCGCTGCACGAGAACGGCGAGGTCGACCGGCTGGTGGCCAAGCTCAAGGACGAGGACGCGCTGTACTTCGCCGACGGCGCCTGGTGGCTGCGCACCACCGACCACGGGGACGACAAGGACCGCGTGGTGATCAAGCAGGACGGCAACCCGGCCTACATCGCCGGCGACATCGCCTACCTGCACGACAAGCGGCAGCGCGGCTTCGACCTGTGCATCTACATGCTCGGCGCGGACCACCACGGCTACATCGTCCGGCTCAAGGCGGCCGCCGCCGCGCTCGGCGACGACCCGGCCGTGGTCGAGGTGCTGATCGGCCAGATGGTCAACCTGGTCAGCGACGGCAAGCCGGTGCGGATGAGCAAGCGCGCTGGCACCGTGATCACCATGGACGACCTGGTCGAGGCGGTCGGCGTGGACGCCGCGCGCTACGAGCTGGCCCGCTACTCCGTCGACTCCACTTTGGACATCGACCTGGACCTGCTGCGCAAGCACAGCAACGAGAACCCGGTCTACTACGTGCAGTACGCGCACGCCAGGCTGGCCTCGCTGCAGCGCAACGCCGCCGAACTGGGCCTCAAGGCCGACGGGGAGCCGGACTTGAGCCTGCTCACCCACCCGCGGGAAGGCGACCTGATCCGAACGATCGGCGAGTTCCCGGAAATGCTGAGGAAGGCGGCCGAACTGCGGGAACCGCACCGCGTCGCCAGGTACCTGGAGAGCCTCGCGAGCGCCTACCACAAGTTCTACGACGTGGCCCGCGTGCTGCCGCAGGGCGGGGAGGACCCCACGCCGCTCACCTTCGCCCGCCTCGCGCTCTGCGAGGCCGCGCGCCAGGTGCTCGCCAACGGTCTCGAACTGCTGGGCGTTTCGGCGCCGGAACGGATGTAGTTTCATGGCTCACCCCGCGGGACCCCGGTACGCCGAGGTCCATGCCCATGCGGACACCGCCGGGTTCCCGCCGTCCACTTCGGGCGAACTGGACCGGCTCTACCCGAAGGTGTGGCCCCGCAACGCCTTCCGCGCCCCGGACGGTGTGGTCCGGATAGCCGGGGTCGACGTGCGGGAGCTGGCCGAGACCTACGGCACCCCGCTCTTCGTCATCGACGAGGCCGACTTCAAGTCCCGCTGCGCCGAGTACGCCGAGGCCTTCGACGACCCGGCGCTGGTGCACTACGCGTCCAAGGCGTTCCTGTCCACCGAGGTCGCCCGCTGGGTGGCCGCGCAGGGCCTGAGCCTGGACGTGTGCAGCGGCGGCGAGCTGGCCATCGCCCAGCGCGCGGAGTTCCCGCCCGAGCGGATCACCTTCCACGGCAACAACAAGTCGGCCGCCGAGCTGGAGATGGCGGTCGAGGCCGGGGTGGGCACGGTGGTGCTCGACTCGTACTTCGAGATCGCCAGGCTGGCCGAGGTGGCCGCGCGCCGCGAGATCGTCCAGCAGGTGATGGTGCGGGTCACCGTCGGCGTCGAGGCGCACACGCACGAGTTCATCGCGACCGCGCACGAGGACCAGAAGTTCGGCTTCTCGCTGGCCTCCGGGGACGCCGCCGAGGCGGTGCGCCGGGTGCTCAACGCCGGTTCGCTGAAGCTGATCGGCCTGCACAGCCACATCGGCTCGCAGATCTTCGACGCCGACGGCTTCGAGGTGGCCGCCCGCCGGATCATCGGGCTGATCGCCGAACTGGGCAAGGAACACGGCCCGGAGCTGGTCGACCAACTGTCCATAGTGGACCTAGGTGGTGGCTTCGGCATCGCCTACACCGATCGCGACAACCCGCCGCCGCCGGCGCAGATGATCACCCAGATCCGGGAGATCGTGCGCAAGGAGTGCGCCTTCGCCGGGCTGCCGGTGCCGCGCATCGCCGGTGAGCCGGGCCGCGCGATCGCCGGTCCCGGCACGGTCACGCTCTACGAGGTCGGCACGATCAAGGACGTCACGCTGGGGGACAACGCGGTACGCCGCTACGTCAGCGTCGACGGCGGGATGAGCGACAACATCCGCACCTCGCTCTACGACGCGGTCTACGACGCGCGGCTGGTCTCGCGGGCCGCCGGTGACGGCCAGGACGGCGAAGCGAACGCCGCGTTGTCCCGCGTGGTGGGAAAACACTGTGAGTCCGGCGACATCGTGGTCCGCGACTGCTGGTTGCCCGACAACCTGGCTCCCGGTGACCTGCTCGCGGTCGCCGCGACCGGTGCCTACTGCTATTCGATGGCCAGCAACTACAACCGCCAGCCGCGCCCGGCGGTGGTCTCGGTGCGCAACGGCGGGGCGCGGCTGCTGCTCCGCCGGGAAACCACCGAGGACATGCTGGGCTTGGAGGTGTCGTGAGGTCCGAACCCATTCGCGTGGCCCTGCTCGGCTGCGGCACGGTCGGCGGTGAGGTCGCGCGGTTGCTCACCGAGCAGGCCGCCGAGCTGGCCGCCCGCGCCGGCGCGCCGGTCGAGCTGGCCGGCATCGCGGTCCGCCGCCCGGACAAGCACCCCGAGCTGCCGCCCGAACTGCTCACCAGGGACGCCGCGACGCTGGTCACCGCCGACGACGTGGACGTGGTCGTCGAGCTGATCGGCGGCATCGAACCGACGCGCACCTGGCTGCTGGATGCCCTGCGCGCCGGCAAATCCGTGGTCACCGCGAACAAGGCGCTGCTCTCGGAGCATTCGGCGGAGCTGTCCGAGGCGGCCGACGCCTCCGGTGCCGACCTCTACTTCGAGGCCGCCGTCGCCGGTGCCATCCCGCTGCTGCGCCCGTTGCGCGAATCGCTGGCCGGTGACCGGATCACCAGGGTGATGGGCATCGTCAACGGCACCACGAACTACATCCTGTCCGCAATGGACTCGACCGGCGCCGGCTACGCCGAGGCGCTGGACGAAGCGAGCAGGCTGGGGTACGCCGAGGCGGACCCGACGGCCGATGTGGACGGTTACGACGCCGCGTCGAAGGCCGCGATCCTCGCGTCGCTCGCCTTCCACAGCCGGGTGACCGCGAGCGACGTGCACCGCGAGGGCATCGCCGCGGTGAGCGCGTCGGACATCGCCGCGGCGAAGATGCTGAACCGCACGGTGAAGCTGCTCGCCATCTGCGAACGGGTCACCAGCGAAGACGGCAGTGAGTCGGTTTCCGCCCGCGTGCACCCGGTGATGATCCCGAACACGCACCAGCTGGCCGGGGTCAGCGGTGCGTTCAACGCGGTCTACGTCGAGGCCGACGCCGCCGGTGAGCTGATGTTCTACGGCCAGGGCGCCGGTGGCTCGCCGACCGCCAGCGCGGTGCTCGGCGACCTGGTCGCGGTGGCCCGCAACCGGGTGCTCGGCGGGCTCGGCCCGCGCGAGTCCGCGCACGCCGCGCTGCCGGTGCGCCCGATGGGGCAGACCCCGACGCGGTACCACGTCAGCCTGGACGTGGCGGACCGGCCGGGTGTGCTGGCCCAGGTGGCGCAGGTGTTCGCGGCGAACGGGGTGAGCATCGCCGCGGTCCGCCAGCGCGACCGGCTGTCCACCGCGAGCCTGGTGATCGTCACCCACCTGGCCCCGGACGCCGCCCTGGAGTCCACTGTGGACGAAATCGCGAAGATGGACGTGGTGCACGAAGTGGTCAGCGTTATGCGCGTGGAAGGCGAAGACCAATGACCGGGATCATCGAGGCCTACGCCGACCGCATCCCCGTTCCGGACGGGGCGAAGATCATCACCCTCGGCGAGGGCAACACACCGCTGCTGCCCGCCCCGCACCTGTCGGAGCTGACCGGGTGCACGGTGTACCTGAAGGTCGAGGGCGCCAACCCGACCGGCTCGTTCAAGGACCGCGGCATGACCGTGGCCATCACGCACGCGCTGGCCAGCGGGCTCAAGGCGGTCATCTGCGCCTCCACCGGCAACACCTCGGCCTCGGCTTCGGCCTATGCCGCGCGGGCCGGGCTGACCAGCGCGGTGCTGGTGCCCGAGGGCAAGATCGCGCTCGGCAAGATGGCCCAGGCGGTCGCGCACGGCGCCAAGATCCTCCAGGTGGAGGGCAACTTCGACGACTGCCTGGAGCTCGCGCGCAAAACCGCGGCCGACTACCCGGTGACCCTGGTGAACTCGGTCAACCCGGTCCGCCTGATCGGGCAGAAGAGCGCCGCGTGGGAGGTCTGCGACGTGCTCGGCGCGGCGCCGGACATCCACTGCCTGCCGGTCGGCAACGCGGGCAACATCTCCGCCTACTGGGCCGGGTACGCCGAGTACGCGGCCGACGGTGTGGTCGAGAGCACACCGCGCATGTTCGGCTTCCAGGCCGCCGGCGCGGCGCCGCTGGTCGACGGTGAGCCGGTGACCGAGCCGGAGACCGTGGCCACCGCGATCCGCGTGGGCAGCCCGGCTTCCTGGAACAAGGCGGTCAAGGCCAAGGACGCCTCCGGCGGCTTGTTCGAGAAGGCCACCGACGAGCAGATCCTCTCCGCGTACCGGCTGCTGGCCCGCAAGGAGGGCGTTTTTGTCGAGCCCGCCTCGGCGACCAGCGTGGCCGGCTTGCTGATCACCGCGGCCGACGGCCGGATCCCCAAGGGCTCGACGGTGGTCTGCACGGTCACCGGGCACGGCCTCAAGGACCCGGCCACCGCGCTCAACGGCGTGGTCGAGGTCGAACCGCTGGCGGTGGACCCCACCGCCGTGGCCGCGGCGCTGGAGCTGGCGTGAGCCTCCGGGTCACGGTCCCGGCCTCGACGGCGAACCTGGGGCCCGGATTCGACGTGCTGGGCCTGGCGCTGGGCCTCTACGACGTGGTCGAGGTGCGGGTCACCGACGCCGGGCTGAAGGTCGAGGTGCTCGACGCCGGTGCGGGCGGGGTCGCCGACGTGCCCACCGACGAGACCCATCTGGTGGTGCGCGCGCTCCGCCGCGCGTGCGACCATCTCGGTTTTTCCCCGCCGGGGCTGCACCTGCGTTGCCACAACACGATTCCGCACGCACGCGGCCTCGGTTCCTCGGCCGCCGCGGTGGTTTCCGGGGTGGCCGCGGGATACGCGCTGGCCGGGCGGGAACTCGACGACGAGGCACTGCAACTGGCCGCCGGTTTCGAGGGCCACGCGGACAACGCGGCGGCGAGCCTGCTCGGCGGGCTGGTCATCGCGTGGGCGGACGGTGGCCGGTTCGGGGCGGAACGGCTCGACCCACATCCTGACCTGCGCCCGGTGCTCTGCGTGCCGGGGCAGCGCTCGTCCACCGACGCCACCCGCGGGCTGCTGCCCGCGCAGGTGCCGCACGCCGACGCGGCGTTCAACGCCGGCCGGGCCGCGCTGGCCGTGCGGGCACTGACGGCAAGCCCGGAACTGCTGCTCACCGCCACCGAGGACCGGCTGCACCAGAGCTACCGCGCCCCGGCGTACCCGGCCAGCGCGCGGCTGGTGGCGCAGTTGCGGGAGCACGGCGTGGCGGCGGCCATCTCCGGTGCCGGGCCGACGGTGCTGGCGCTGACCACCACGGGAATGCTTCCGGACGTGGTGGACGTTACATCTTTCGAGGTCACCGCTCTGCCCGTGGATTCGGCCGGTGTCCAGGTCGCTGTGGCATAACACGCCGAACGCAAAGTAGGGGTGGTTGTTGCACGGTGAAGCGGGCCGGTCTACCCTCGGGGGCGTTCGATCACCGTGCGCAGTCCGCACCCGGTGCAGGTTCCGGGGGTTCAGCCCGGATCGCATTTTCCCGTCCAGTCCAGGGTCCTGCGGGGGTCCGGGGTGAGGCAACGGGCTCCGGTGCGGTCGCGGTGACGAATTTTCGCGTGTGCCGTTATGGGGCACGTACTTCCCGTGTCGGCGGTTCTCCCGCCGTGACTCGTACGTCTCGGCTGGATCTGGCTTCCGGCCACGGGAACAACTAGCCGTCTCGTGATTCGGACGCGGGCGGCAGTCCGCTGATCCACCTGGAGGCGTGGATCGGTAAGGAAGGACTTGTGTGAGCAACACCGATCTACTGAGCGGCGACGCGGCTCCTACCAGTGACGCTGGTGGGGCCGAGCCGCAGGCGAACGGCACCGCCGCGCCGAAACGCCGACCCGGCGGTCTGTCCGGAATGGTCATCGCCGACCTGCGTTCGCTGGCCGGTGAACTCGGTATCAGCGACACCGCGGGCATGCGCAAGGGCGACCTGATCGCGGCCATCCGCGAGCGCCAGGGCAAGACCAAGCGGCGCGGCAGCGCCGCCGCGACCGCCACCGGCGCGGAGACGCTTCCGCTCGACGGCATCGACGGCGGCAAGCCCGCCGAGACGAAGGCACGTGCTCCGCGCAAGGAGGCGGCCAAGGCCACCGAGCAGCCGAAGACCGAGGCCAAGCCGGAGCAGGCCGAGCAGGCGGCCCCGGCCGCCAAGGCCCCGGCCGCCGAGCCGCAGCAGGCCGAGCGCAAGGGCGCCGAGAGCGCCGAGAGCGAGGCGCCGTCGGGAGACCAGTCCTCCGCCGGCGAGGACGGTGGCCGTCGTGAGGGCGGGCGCCGCCGCCGCGGCTCGAACCGCCCGGCCGACTCGTCCGGCGGGGGTTCCGGCGAGCGCGAGCAGCGCCGCGAGCGCCAGCAGGGTGACCGCCAGTCCGGTGGTGACCGCCAGCAGGGGAGTGACCAGCAGCAGCGCGGTGACCGTCAGCGTGGCGACCGCAACGAGCGTGGTGACCGGGACCGCAACGAGCGCGGCGACCGGGGTGACCGCAACGACCGCGGTGACCGTGGCGACCGGCAGAACGACCGCCAGCGCGGCCAGCAGGACAACCGGGGCGGGGGCCCGCAGTCCGACGACGACGAAGAGGGCGGCCGTCGCGGTCGCCGCTTCCGCGACCGCCGCCGCCGCGGTGGCCGCGGTGAGGGTGGCAGCCCGGACACCGAGGTGCGCGAGGACGACGTCCTGCTCCCGGTGGCCGGCATTCTCGACGTGCTGGACAACTACGCGTTCGTCCGCACCTCGGGTTACCTGGCCGGGCCGAACGACGTGTACGTCTCGCTGTCGCTGGTCCGCAAGTACGGCCTGCGCCGCGGGGACGCCATCACCGGTGTGGTGCGCCAGCCGCGTGAGGGTGAGCAGCAGCGGCAGAAGTTCAACCCGCTGGTGCGCGTGGACAGCATCAACGGCCTCGAGCCGGACCAGGCGAAGAAGCGCCCGGACTTCACCAAGCTGACCCCGCTGTACCCGAACGAGCGCCTGCGGCTGGAGACCGAGCCGCACAAGCTCACCACCCGCGTGATCGACCTGGTGATGCCGGTCGGCAAGGGGCAGCGCGCGCTGATCGTGTCGCCGCCGAAGGCCGGTAAGACCACGATCATGCAGGACATCGCGAACGCGATCACCACGAACAACCCCGAGTGCCACCTGATGGTGGTGCTGGTCGACGAGCGGCCGGAAGAGGTCACCGACATGCAGCGGTCGGTGAAGGGCGAGGTCATCGCCTCCACCTTCGACCGCCCGCCGTCAGACCACACCTCGGTCGCCGAGCTGTCCATCGAGCGGGCCAAGCGCCTGGTCGAGATGGGCCTCGACGTGGTGGTGCTGCTCGACTCGATCACCCGCCTCGGCCGCGCCTACAACCTGGCGGCCCCGGCTTCCGGGCGCATCCTGTCCGGTGGTGTCGACTCGACCGCGTTGTTCCCGCCGAAGCGCTTCCTCGGCGCGGCGCGCAACATCGAGAACGGCGGCTCGCTGACCATCTTCGCCACGGCGATGGTGGAAACCGGGTCCACCGGTGACACGGTGATCTTCGAGGAGTTCAAGGGCACCGGCAACGCCGAGCTCAAGCTGGACCGCAAGATCGCCGAGCGGCGCGTCTTCCCCGCGGTGGACATCAACCCGTCCGGTACCCGCAAGGAGGAGCTGCTGCTCTCGCCGGACGAGCTGGCGGTGACGCTGAAGCTGCACCGGGTGCTGCACGCGCTGGACTCGCAGCAGGCGATCGACCTGCTGCTGTCCCGCCTGCGCAAGACGAAGACCAACATCGAGTTCCTGATGCAGGTCTCCAAGACCGCGCTGGGTCCCGACGAGGACTGAGTCAGCTGACGACGAAGGGGCCGCACCGTGCCGGTGCGGCCCCTTCGCCTTTCCTCCGGTCCCCACCAAGAGGTCTCGGGTGCGGGGTTACTGGTGGGGGACGGCCGCCGGGGTCCAGCCCCGGTAGTTGTTGAAGTAGTTGACGCTGGAGGCGTGGCCGATCTTGCCGCCGATGCTACTGGCGTAGATGCCGCCGTTGCCGTCGGCGATGCCAACGTGCCCCCACTGGCTGATGTTCCAGTACACGAAGGCGCCCTTCGGCGGCCTGCTGCCGTCGGTGTGCTTCGGGCTGGCGCCGTTCCAGTGCGCGTTGGCCGAGGCCCAGACGCCGGTGACCCCGTAGGCGTTCTCCACCGCCTTCTCGCACAGGCCTTGGTAGGCGGTGCTGCCCATCTTGGCCTTGAACCAGGCCACCGCGCCTGCCGGCGTGCCGTCACCGGCGCCGAGCGTGGACAGGTCCGACTCCGGCACGGTGGTGAACGTGCCCGCGGCCGGGTTGATGTCCGCGGCGGTGATCTCCGCCGAGAGCGGGCTCGCCTGGGCCGGGGCCACCGCGGCGCCCGCCATCGCCGCCGCCACCGCGGTCCCGACCAGCAGTCTCCTGATGCGCATCGTTCACTCCTTCGCCTAGAAGTTACAGAATCACCAACCGCAGCACCATCCCGTGAAGATGTACAAGATCCGTACAAGCCGGGGAATATCCGCAGGCCCAGCCCTGTTGAACGGGCTACCGGCGGGTCTGGCAGAATTACCCGCTGACGTCCGGCTCCGGTTCACCCCGTGAAATCCCGGGGACCCGGCGGCCAGCCAAGAGAGGACACCATGAAGAGCGGCATTCACCCCGAGTACGTGGTCACCAACGTGACCTGCGGCTGCGGCAACACCTTCACCACGCGCAGCACCAAGACGAGCGGCGACATCCACGTCGAGATCTGCTCGAACTGCCACCCCTTCTACACCGGCAAGCAGAAGATTCTGGACACCGGTGGCCGGGTCGCGCGCTTCGAGGCTCGCTACGGCAAGCGGAAGAAGTCCGACGCCAGCTAGCTTTGCCGACGGCGCCCACTCGCTCAGCGGGTGGGCGCCGTTTTCATGCGGTACGCGGGTACACCGGAAGAGGGACATCAGGCGTGGATTCGACATCGTTGCGCGGGCTCCTGGACGAGTACGCCGAGCTGGAGAAGCAGCTCGCGGACCCGTCGGTGCACGCCGACCAGGGCCGGGCGCGCAAGCTCGGCCGCCGCTACGCCGAGCTGACCCCGGTGATCCGGGCGATCGGTGAGCTGGAGAGTGCCAGGGAGGACCTCGGGGCCGCCCGTGAGCTGGCCGAGGACCCGGCCTTCGCGGCCGAGGCCGAGGAGCTGGCCGAGCGCATCCCGGTGCTCGAGTCGCGGCTGACCGAGTTGCTGCTGCCGCGCGACCCGTACGACGGCTCCGACGTGGTCATGGAGATCAAGTCGGGGGAGGGCGGCGAGGAGTCCGCGTTGTTCGCGGGCGACCTGCTGCGCATGTACCTGCGCTACGCCGAGCGCCACGGCTGGAAGGCCGAAGTGCTCGACTCGGTGGATTCGGACCTCGGCGGCTTCAAGGACGCCACGGTGTCCATCAAGAGCAAGGGCACCGATGCCGACGGCGTGTGGGCGCGGCTGAAGTTCGAGGGCGGGGTGCACCGCGTGCAGCGGGTGCCGGCGACCGAGTCGCAGGGCCGCATCCACACCTCCGCGGCAGGCGTGCTGATCTATCCGGAGCCGGAGGAGGTCGAGGTCGAGATCGACCCGAACGACCTGCGGATCGACGTGTTCCGCTCGTCCGGTCCCGGTGGGCAGAGCGTGAACACCACGGACTCGGCGGTGCGCATCACCCATCTGCCGACCGGCATCGTGGTGTCCTGCCAGAACGAGAAGTCGCAGATCCAGAACCGGGCGCGCGCGCTCCAGGTGCTGCAGGCGCGGTTGCAGGCCATCGCCGAGGAAGAGGCCGCGGCGAAGGCCTCGGACGCGCGCCGGTCGCAGGTGCGCACGGTGGACCGCTCCGAGCGGGTGCGCACGTACAACTTCCCGGAGAACCGGATCTCCGACCACCGGGTCAACTACAAGGCCTACAACCTCGACCAGGTGCTCGACGGCGAACTCGACGGTGTGCTCGACGCACTGCGCTCCGCCGACCGCGACGAACGACTGGCCGCGCACTCCGGCTAACGAACCTCCCCTGAACGCCGATCAAATAGCCGACTCGGCACTGGGGGAGAAATGCAGACTGATCAGTACGGGCGGACGATCCTGCCGGAAAACGGCGCCCCGAAACGGCGTGGCCGGGCGTGGCTGATCGTGCTGGCGGTGGTGGTGCTGGGCGCCGCGGGGGTGGGCATCTACTTCGCGCGCGCCGCCCAGGATCCGCGTCCCGTGGGGACGGACGCCGACCTCCAGCAGGTCATGTGGTCGCTGGACAAGAACCAGCCCTTTCTCGGCACGCCCGCGCAGGACTGGGCCGAGGGTGAGGCCGCGATCGTGCTGCCGGAGTCCGTCGCCACGGGTGGCTTCTCGGCGAAGCGGGTGGGCACGGCACTGGGGAAGGTGAAGGAGTTCCTGGTCGCCAGCCGGTTGAACCGGTCGGTGCTGACCGGCGGCGACCTGGAACCGCTGCTCGCCCCGCTCGCTCCCAGCGCCCGTGACGCCCTGAACGCCGAGCTGAAGTCTCCCGCGACCTGGCCGGCCACCTACGCCACCAAGATCGCGCCGGGATTCCGGCTGCTGCCCGC
Source organism: Amycolatopsis sp. YIM 10 (assembly GCF_009429145.1). Classification (GTDB taxonomy): domain Bacteria; phylum Actinomycetota; class Actinomycetes; order Mycobacteriales; family Pseudonocardiaceae; genus Amycolatopsis. The sequence goes on from NZ_CP045480.1 coordinate 1,282,443, forward strand.
CGGGCCGAAGGTCAACGGCACGGTCCGCGCCGAGCCGGGCGCGCGCGAGGGCGAACTGCTGATCAGGACGAACCTGGTGTTCGCCTACGCCTTCGACATCGACGACCCGAGCCAGGCGACCACTCCGCTCGACGTGGTCGCGAGCACCAGGTGGGACCTGGACTTCGTCTACCGCGACGACGCCGAGAGCTGGTACGCCGAGGACCTCGGCCTCGACCTCCCGTCCGGTCAGGGGCACAGCTACTCGATCGCGTGCGGCCCGTCGGAGCAGGGCCTGCTGGCTCCGGGCTACAGCGACCGGGCGGCGGGCGCCGGTCCGGACCCCAAGCGCCCACCGGCGTACTTCGACCCGGCCAGCCCGATGCCCACCGAAGACGACTGCTGACCGTCAGACCGCGTTGATCAGGGTGGTCATGCGGTCTTCGTAGCCGTTGTCCTCGCCGAACCAGACGGCGACGAAGTCGGCGCCCGCCTCGCGCAGGGACTTGACGCGGGCGGCGGTGGAGTCCGCGCCGTCCCAGGAAATGCGGGTGCCGACCCGTAGCGGGCGGTCGGTGAAGGAACGGAGTCGTGTGATCTGCGCGGCGAATTTCTCCGGATCGGCCTCGATGCTCTGCCATTCATCGGCCACCCGCGCCACCCGGCGAAGGGCGGCGTCGCTGATTCCGCCGACCATCAGCCGTACATTTCCCCGCGGTCGCGGCTCGAACACACCACCGTCGAAACCGTAGAACCGGCCCTCGAAAGAACGCGCTCCGCTGAACAGGGCGCGCATCAGCTCGATGGCTTCGTCCGTGCGCGCTCCGCGCGTGGTGAAATCGGAGCCGACGTTCTCGAACTCCTTGCGGTCCCAGCCGACCCCGAGCCCCAGCGTGAGCCGCTCGCCGGAGAGGCGGTCCAGCGTGGCGACCTGCTTGGCCAGCGAGAACGGGTCCCGCAGCGGCAGCACCAGCACCGACGTGCCGAGCCGGATGCGGGTGGTCCGCGCGGCGATCCCGGAAAGCGTGATCAGCGGTTCGTACACACCGCCGTAGGTATTGCCGTACTCGCCCGGCGGCAGCACGTGGTCCGGCAGCCAGGCCGTGTGATAGCCGAGTTCCTCGGCCCGTACCGCGATCTCGGCCGGACGGCCCGGTGCCATTTCCGGGAACTCGTTCGGCAGCACCACTTGCAGGTCCATTTTCAGCCAATCTCGGAGAGGAACTTCTGGATCGTTTCCAGCCATTTTTCTCGCGCTTCGGCACCAATGTTGTGCCCCGCGTCGACCTCCGCGAGCCGGGCGCCGGGGATTCCGGCGGCCAGTTCGGCCGACAGCGCGGGCGAGGCGAGGGCGTCCGCGGTCGTGGCGATCACCAGTGTGGGCACCGAGATCCCGGCCAGTTCGGCGCGGGTGTCCACGGAGGACACCAGGTCGACGTGCTCCGGGGTGCCCGCCGGCACAAAGGCGGCGAGCCCGTCGAGCGCGGCGTCCAGTTCGGCCGGGCTCAGCGAGTTCAGCGCCCGCTCGCCACTGCCCATCACCATCAGGTATTTCGCCAGCAGCCGGCGGTCGCCGGCGTCCAGCAGTGCGCGCCACACGTCGGCGGCCAGTCGCAGCTTGTTGCTGGGGTGGCTGAAGCCCGAGGTGAGGATCAGCCCGGTGACCCGATCGGGGTGCCGCGTGGCCGCCCGCACGGCGACCGCGGTGCCGAGCGAGTACCCGAGCACGGTGAACCGCTCCACCCCGGCCGCCACCGCGGTGCCGACCACCGCGTCGGTGACCGAGTCCAGGTCGAGCGGGGTTTCGCTGCGCGGGGTCTCGCCGGAGCCGGGGTAGTCGGGCCCGATCACGGTGTGCGTGCGGGCCAGTTCGTCGATCAGCATGCCGTAGTTGCCCTCGATGCTGCCGCCACCGCCGTGCGCGAGCAGCAGGCCGGGGCCGGAGCCTCGGATCAGGTGCGAGAAATGTTCAGCCATGCGGCGACGTTAAGCACTCACATCGATGTCAGGGGCAAGCTCACGTGGGGTGGATCTCATGCTGATCGGTGAACTGTCGGCCCGGACCGGGGTCAGCCAGCGGATGTTGCGGTACTACGAGGAGCAGGGCCTGCTCACCGCGAGCCGCGACACGAAGGGCTACCGCCGGTACGACGAGGACTCGGTCACCACCGTGCGTCACATCCGGAGGCTGCTCGACCTCGGCCTGTCCACCGAAGTGATCGCCCAGGTGTTGCCGTGTGTGATGGAGGATCTCAGCCGCCTCGACCTCTGCCCGAGCCTGGTGCGCACCCTGCGCGCGGAACTCGCCGAATTGGATGACCGGATCGACACACTGCGCCGCAACCGCGGTGCGCTCGCCGGTTATCTGCCCGTGGTGTGACAGGCTGGGAAGCGTGAAGCGGCAACCCCTCCGGCTGGCGATCATCGAAGCGACAAGGATCCTCGAACGCGCCGGGGTCGCCTCCCCGCGCACCGACGCCGAACTGATCGCGGCGCACGTGCTCGGCGTGGAGCGCTCGCGCCTGCCGCTGGTGCCGCTGGTCGACCCGCCGGTGGTCGAGGCCATCGGGCAGCTGGTGAACCAGCGCGCCAAGCGGGTGCCGCTGCAGCACCTGACCGGCTGGGCGCCGATGGGCCGGATCACCGTGGACGTCGGCGCCGGGGTCTTCGTGCCGCGCCCGGAGACCGAGCTGCTGCTCGAATGGGGCCTGTCGGTGATCGAGGGCAGGCAGTACCCGGTGGTGGTCGACCTGTGCACCGGGTCCGGCGCGCTGGCGCTGGCCGTCGCGCACGAGCGGCCGGACGCCGTGGTCTACGCGGTGGACGTCGATCCGCAGGCGCTGGCCTGGGCGCGGCACAACGCCGAGGCCAGGGCGGCCGCCGGGGACACCGCGATCCGGCTGTACTCCGGGGACATCGCCGACGGCAGCATGTTCGCCGAGCTGGACGGGCTGGTCGACCTGGTGCTGTGCAACCCGCCGTACGTGCCGCCGAGCACCGAGGTGCCGCCCGAGGTGGCCGACTTCGACCCGCCGCAGGCGGTTTTCGCCCAGGAGGGCGGGCTCGAGGTGATCCGGTACGCCGTGGCCGCGGGGGCCCGCCTGCTGAAACCGACCGGCGGCCTGGCCATCGAACACGACGACACCCACGGCTCGGTGGTGCCCGAACTGATCGCCGGACGCCGCGTGCTCACCGACGTCCGCTGCCACCCCGACCTCGCCGGCCGTCCCCGATTCACGACAGCCCGCCGAGGTTGAGCGACCGTTTTACCTGGTTTGCGTGGCGGTGCGGGCTGGCGGCCCACCGCAAGCGGCTCCGCCGCTCAGGAAACACGACCTGGGCGCCGTCCGGCCGGGGCGGACTCGTGCTCGGCCGATCTGCCCTGTCACCAGGGCCGCCTGGGTGTGGAGAGCGCGAGCATGACTTGCCGTTCGGTGGCTGAGCGGGAGCAGTAGGCTGCGGGGCATGAGCGCGGTGTACGACTGCAGCCAACCCGATTCCCGTGCCGACGGCCTGACCGCGGCCGCCGGAGCGGTCCGCTCGAGCAGGCTGGTGGTGCTGCCGACCGACACGGTGTACGGCATCGGCGCGGACGCCTTCGACGGCGCCGCGGTCCAGTCCCTGCTGCGTGCCAAGAACCGCGGCCCGGACATGCCGGTCGGCGTGCTGGTCGGCTCCTGGTCCACAGTGGACGGTCTGGTGCTCGGCGTGCCACCGCAGGGAAGGGCGCTGATCGAGGCGTTCTGGCCGGGCGATTTGTCCATTGTGCTCCCGCACGCGCCGAGCCTGCAGTGGGATCTCGGCACCACCCGCGGCACGGTCATGCTGCGCATGCCGCTGCACCCGGTGGCACTGGAGCTGCTGCGCGATGTCGGGCCGATGGCGGTCTCCAGCGCCAACGTCTCCGGCAGGCCACCGGCGGCCACCGCGGCGGAGGCGCAGGAGCAGCTCGGTGACTCGGTGGCGGTCTATCTCGACGGCGGCCCCAGCGGTGAACCGGTGCCGTCGACCATCGTCGATCTCACCGGCGACCAGCCGGTCGTGCTGCGCGAGGGCGCGGTGCGCGCGGACGCGGTGTCCGAAGTGCTCGGCGTCCCCGTGTCGACTTCCTGAACCTGAGAGAACTCCCCGTGCCCCCCACGATCACCCAAGGCCTGCCGATCCGCGAGTACCTGCTGGTCGGGCTCACCGCGGCGGCGCTGACCTTTCTGCTGACCGGCCTGGTGCGCCGGTTCGCGATCAAGATCGGCGCGGTGGCCAATCCCCGCGCCCGCGACGTGCACGTCATCCCGATCCCGCGGATGGGCGGGCTGGCGATGTACTTCGGCGTGGTCGGCGGCATGGCGCTGGCGCACCAGCTGCCGGTGCTGCGGCGTGCCTTCGAGTACTCGCTGGACCCGGTCGGCGTGCTGATCGGCGGCGGGCTGATCGTGCTGATCGGCGCGCTGGACGACCGGATCGAGCTGGACGCCTGGACCAAGCTGGCCGGCCAGGTGATGTGTGCCGGGCTGCTGGTGCTGTTCGGCCTGCAGTGGGTCTCGTTCTGGGTGCCGTGGGGTGAGGGCGACGGCCTCGGCTCGGTGCTGGTGCTGGACAAGAACCAGGGCGGGCTGCTCGCGGTCTTCCTGGTGGTGCTGATGATCAACGCGATGAACTTCGTCGACGGACTCGACGGCCTGGCCGCCGGGCTCGGGTTCATCGCCGCCGCGGCCACCTGCGCCTTCTCGCTCGGCGTGCTGCACGACACCGGCGGTGACGTGGGCAGCTACCCGCCCGCGCTGATCGCCGCCGCGCTGGCCGGGGCCTGCCTCGGTTTCCTGCCGCACAACTTCCAGCCCGCGAAGATCTTCATGGGTGACTCCGGCTCGATGCTGATCGGGCTGATGCTGGCCGCCGCGAGCACCTCGGCGTCGGGCAAGATCCCGTACTCGCAGGTGGACCCGACCGACACGCTGGCGCTGCTGGCGCCGCTGCTGGTGGTGGCCGCGGTGTTGTTCGTGCCGCTGCTGGACCTGCTGCTCGCGGTGGTGCGCCGCACCCGCCGCGGCGAGAGCCCGTTCGCCGCGGACAAGATGCACCTGCACCACCGGCTGCTGGAGATCGGCCACTCGCAGCGCCGCGCGGTCATGCTCATCTATTTGTGGGCGGGGGTGCTCGCCTTCGGGGTGGTCTCGGTGACCCTGTTCGACACGGCCGCGGTGTTCTGGCTCGTCGGCGCGGGCCTGCTGCTGGCCATCCTGGTCTCGGCGATCCCGCGGTTGCGGTCGCGGCAGCGCGTTTAGGGGCGTTCAGCGGTCGAGGAGACCGTGGTGCTCGTTTCGAAGAGCGTGTAGTTGCTGACCACCAGCGGTTGCGGCAGGCGCTTGGTGTCCGGTGGCACCGCCCGGAGTTCTTCGATGCTGAGCAGGGTCGAGGTGGCCGGGTCGAAGATCACCTCGGTGCCGCCCGCGCCGTCCGGGGCGTTGCCGTCGCCGATGCTCAGTTTTGTGCCCGCGCGGTCCAGGCGGTCCACCCCGGAACCCACCCGGCTCATCGGCAGCGCCATCGCCAGTCCGAAGGCGGCCGACCGGGTTTCCGGGCTCAGCGTGGGCTTCCCCGCGATCTCCACCAGCAGTTCCCATTCGAGGTGGTTCCGCAGGGAATCCAGCGGGCTCTTGTGGTAGCGCTCGTACCAGCTCCGGGCGAGTTCGCCGACCCGCGCGGCCAGCGCGGCCGGGTCGGACGGCAGGCCCGGATCGATCACCAGCGTGTCGGGCAGCAGCGGCCGGATCCGGTCCGGCATGGCGGTGTCGCCCACTTCGAGCGGATAGCGGACCTCCGGCAGCGAACGGTCGATCGGCTCGCGGTCCACCTTCAGCTCGCCGTGCCTGCCCAGCCAGTCCGCGCAGAGCGCGTCCGAAACCGAGGAAGTGCACGAAACCTGTTGGTACGGCTGAAGAACCGCGCGCATGGGCCGCATTCCGGCCGGCTCGTTGCCCACCCACACCTCACTGGCGGCGCGGATGTCGCTGCGCACTTCGCCGCCACCCTCCATGGTCACGTACTCGGTGCCCTGCATGGCTTTGACGTAGCTGAACGGCTTGGCCGCCACGGGCTGCGCGAGTGGCGGAGGAGCGGGCGGCTCGGCCCGGTCGAACACCGAGGGCACGGCCACCACCGCGCCCACCACGGCGGCCGCGGTCGCCACGAGGGCCGCCACCGGGCGCCAGTTCCGCCGCGGTCGTCGCGGGGGTTCGGCGCGCACCTCGCGCAGGCCGTCCAGCAACCGCTGCTCGAAGCCGGTCAGTTCACCGGCGTAGTCGCTCATCTGCCACTTCCGATCTGGGGCATCGCGCCCCGGAGTCGCCGCCGGGCCCGCGCCAGCCGCATCCGCGCCGCCGGGGCCGCGATGCCGAGCACCGCCGCCGCCTCGGCCGGGCTCAGCCCATCCATGCTGACCAGCAGGAACAGCTCGCGTTCGGCCGGCGCCAGCTCGGCCACCGCGGCACGCAGCAGCGGTGAGGCGCGCTGCGCGTCGATCCGGTCCGCCAGTTCCGCGAAGTCGTCGGGCAGCAGTTCGCGCCGTCCGTAGACCCGTTGCAGCGCACGGGTTTCGATCGCCCGCCGCCGTCCGTGCGCGGCCACCAGGTTGGCCGCGATGCCGAAGATCCAGGCCCGGGGTGAGCCGCGGCCCGGTTCGTACCGCCCGGCCGAGCGCACCACTTCCAGGAACACCCCGGCGACCACGTCGGCCGCCTCCACCGGGTCACCGATCCGGCGCGTGGCATAACCGAGCACCGCCCGCACGTGGCGCCGGTACAGCTCCTCCAGTGCGGCCGGTTCGGTCGCGATGCGGTGCACGAGATCCGTGTCGTCCGCATCAGGTGCGTCGGGCAAGCGTCCGCCTCCTTCCCCCGTACTTGGCACGACCCCCGCCGAGCGCAACACGTTGCGCCGGTGCCGCTTCGCGCCAAGTACGGGGAAAGACCGGAAGGGGACAGTATGCGCAACGCTCGGTGGTGCCTGCCGTTGCTGGCGGTGATCATGGCCGGTTGCGCGGCGGTCGAAGCCGAACCGGCACCGGCGCCACCACCACCGCCACCGGTGCCCGTCGTGCTCACCCCGCCCGAGCCCCCGGTCATGGCGCTGTCCCAGGTCCAGCTGTCGTTGCAGGGTCTCGGTTACCAGGTCCGGCGCACCGACGGCACGGTCGACGAGGAGACCCGGCACGCGGTGACCGCCTTCCAGAAGGTGCACGGGCTGCCACGCACCGGGGTGGTCGACCGGGCCACCGACCGCGCCCTGCGCGCACCGGTCACCCCGGTGCCGCGCGGAAACGGTCCCGGCTTCGAGGTGGATCTCGCGAAGCAGGTGCTCTACCGGGTCGAAGACGGCCGCGTGGTGCGGATCTACGACGCCTCGACCGGCCGCGACGAACCGGGGAAGCACACGCCGACCGGCGATTTCCGCGTGCGGTACCAGATCAACGGGTGGCGGCACGCGAAACTGGGGCCGATGTACCGGCCCTCCTACATCACCGACACCGGAATCGCGCTGCACGGCGGAGAACCGGTGGAGAACCGGCCCGCGAGCAACGGCTGCATCCGACTGACCGACTCGACGATCGACGAAATCTTCGCGCAGCTGAAGCCGGGAACCGCGGTCTCCGTCCATTGAGCGCACACCGGATGAATAGCCGGTGAATTGCCGGATCGGCGACCACTCGCGGCGGCCCGATATCGGGCGGTTCTACACTGCGGGGGTGAGCGACGCCGAAACGACCGAGCCGGACACCCAGCCGGAGACCGCGGCCGAGAAGCCGGACCCACACGCCGAAGCCGTGCTCAAGCTGGCCTCGGCGATGCAGCGGGACATGCTGGTCGCCGGGGGGGCCGTGGTCGCCGTCGCGGTGGTCGCCGCGACCATCTGGCAGGGCCTTCCCGGCCTGGTCAGCGCGCTCGTCGGCGGGGTGATCGCGCTGCTGTCGGCGGTCGGCACCATCCTGATGATGCGCAAGACCGCGCACCTGCCGCCGAGCTTCGTGCTGGTGGTAGCGCTCGGTGGTTACGCGGTGAAGCTGTTTGTCCTCTTCGGAGTGATGTTCGCGCTGCGCTACGTCACCTATCTGCACGAGCTGTCGGTCGGCATCACCATGATCGCGGTCATCCTGATCGCCGCGGTGGCCGAGATGCGCGCGTTCCGCCGCACCAAGATCCCGACGATCATCCCCGCCTGACCACCAGCTGGGAACGCCCTGATCAGCGCCGGGGCGGCGCTAAGGAGTACGGGCGTACGGCACGGTTTTACCGGCTGGTATCGTCCGCGCATGGAGGCGGCGCTCAGGCCGTTCTCCCGGGTCTAAGCCCCGGAACGCGAAGAGGCGAACCAGTCGGATCGCCCTCTGCCCACCGCGTCCGGCTGGCCGATCCCGGGAAGTAAGGCCCTGGTCTACCCACAGTGGTATCCGCCTCCGGGTGCCCGATCCGTGTCGGGTACGTTAAGTCCAGATCGTGACGATTCCCCCGGCGGAGTGAACGCCGGCCGGGAGAACCGGAAGGAGCCCAGTTGGGCGCGCTGGTACTAGCCGAGGGTGGCGAGTTCGTCGCCCCGGGTGCGAAGGACTTCGACCTCGGCCCGATCTTCGGCGAGGGCACTTTTCTCACCAAGCCGATGCTGCTGGTCATCCTTTCGGTGATCATCATCGCGGCGTTCTTCATGATCTCCTCCAGGAAGCTGAAGATCGTTCCGGGCAAGGCCCAGTTCATCGCCGAGTCGGTGTACGACTTCGGCCGGAACAACATCGCCCGTGAGCAGATCGGCTCCAAGGACTTCCGGCCGTTCGTGCCGCTGATCCTGTCGATCTTCACCTTCATCCTGGTGAACAACATCTTCGGGATCATCCCGGTGGTGCAGTTCCCGACGATGGCGCACTTCGGCTTCCCGTTGGCGATCTCGGTTCTCATCGTCTACCCGATCTACAACTACGTCGGCATCAAGCGCCACGGGTTCAGCGGGTACATGAAGAACCAGTTGATCCCGCCCGGGGCCCCCGGCTTCGTGCTGCCGCTGCTGATCCCGATCGAGTTCTTCTCGAAGTTCATCCTGCAGCCGGCCACGCTCGCCCTCCGTGTTTTCGCGGCCATGTTCTCGGGCCACCTGCTGCTGCTGGTCTTCACTCTCGGTGGCGAATACCTGCTGCTCGAAGCGGGCGGTGGGATCTTCCCGGTGTTCTCGGTCTTCGGGTTCGGCATGGCCATCGCCATGACCTTCCTGGAAGCCCTGATCCAGGTCCTGCAGGCGTACATCTTCGCCCTGCTGTCGGCCAACTACATCGGCGCGGCACTGTCCGCCGACCACTGAGAAAAAAGAAGAAACACACAAGCCCCCGATCCGCGCACCTGCGGACCGAGTGAAAGGGAATACGCAAGTGAGCAACATGGTTCTCGCTCAGGCCGCCGAAGCCGCCGTCAACATCAACCCCGGCCTCGCGGCCATCGGGTACGGCCTGGGCGCCATCGGCCCCGGTATCGGTGTGGGTCTGATCTTCTCCGCCGTCATCAACGGCACCGCCCGTCAGCCCGAGGCGCAGGGCAAGCTGCTCGGCCTCGCGTGGACCACCTTCGCCATCGTCGAGGTGCTCGCGCTGATCGGTATCGTCATGTTCTTCCTGGCGCAGGGCTGATTCCTCCGCTCAACGCGTAAGGAGACGCTGTGCTGAAAACGCAGATGGTTCTGGCCGCCGAAGGCGCGCCGAACCCGATCATCCCGCATCCGTCGGAGATCATTCTCGGCCTCATCGCGTTCCTGATCCTGCTCTTCCTGCTCCGCAAGTACGCGGTGCCCCGCTTCGAAAAGCTGTACGAAGAGCGGACGGCGAAGATCGAGGGCGGGATCGAGAAGGCGGAGAAGGCCCAGGCCGAAGCCGAAGCGGCGCTCGAGCAGTACAAGGCGCAGCTGGCCGAAGCCCGGTCCGAGGCCGCGAAGATCCGCGACGACGCCCGGCTCGAAGCCGAGCAGATCAAGGCGGAGCTGCGGGCCGAAGCCGAGGCCGAGCAGCGCCGGATCGTGCAGCAGGGCGAGTCCCAGCTGCAGGCGCAGCGGGCGCAGATCGTCGCCGAGCTGCGGTCCGAACTCGGCCGCAACGCGGTCGAGCTGGCCAGCCGGATCGTCGGTGAGTCGCTGGAAGAAGAAGCGCGCCGCCGCGGAACGGTCGACAGGTTCCTCGCCGAACTCGATGCCAACGGTGTGGCCGGAGCCAGGAAGTAGAGACGCATGACGCTGCACGCTGCGAGCCGGGAGGCTCTTGGCCTCGCCGAGACCCGTCTCGGCGAGGTCCTCGGTGAGGCGGGCACCGACCCGTCAGCTGTCGGCGAGGAACTGCTCGCCGTGGTGGCACTGCTCGACCGGGAGCTCGGCCTGCGCCGGGCGGTCGCCGACGGTTCCTCCGCGCCGGAAGCGCGCACGGGACTGCTCCGGGGACTGCTGGAGAACAAGGTCAGCGCCCCGACCCTGTCGGTGCTCGACGCGGTGGCCGGCAACCGCTGGTCCAGCCCGCGTGAGCTGACCGACGGGCTCGAGTCGCTCGGCCGGTCCGCGTTGCTGAGCAGCGCGGAGAAGGCCGGGAACATCGACTCCGTCGAGGACCAGCTGTTCCGCATCGCCCGGATCGTGGCCGGTCAGCCGGAGCTCGAGCGGGCGCTGGCCGAGCAGACCGCGTCCGCCGAGGCCAAGCGCACGCTGGTCCGCACGCTGTTCGCGGACAAGGTGGACCCGGTGGTCCAGCTGCTGGCCGAGCAGGTGGTGCTGCGCCACCGGGGCCGGAGCGTGAGCGCCGGCCTGGACGAGCTGGTGGCACTGGCGGCCGAGCGGCGGGAACGCTCGGTGGCCTACGTGACCAGTGCGAGCGAGCTGACCGACGAGCAGCAGGGCCAGCTGGCCGAGAAGCTGCAGCGGATCTACGCCCGGCCGATCGCCTTGCACGTCGAGGTGGACGCGTCCCTGATCGGCGGCCTGAAGGTCAAGGTCGGCGACGAGGTCATCGACGGCACGGCCGCGGGCAGGCTGGACGCGCTGCGGCGCAGCCTGGCCTAGCGCCTGGCACAACTACTTTGCACACTGGCAAGAACGAAGCGAGAGCGGGAACGGACATGGCGGAGCTGACGATCTCCTCGGGTGAGATCGCCCACGCGATCGAGAACTACGTCTCGAGTTACGCCCCGGACGTAAGCCGGGAAGAGGTCGGCGTCGTCGTAGACGCTGGTGACGGTATCGCCCACGTCGAGGGCCTGCCCTCGACCATGGCGAACGAGCTGCTCGAGTTCCCCGGCGGGGTGCTCGGCGTGGCGCTGAACCTGGACGCGCGGTCGATCGGTGTCGCCATCCTGGGTGACTCGGAGACGGTCGTGGAGGGCCAGCAGGTCAAGCGGACCGGCCAGGTGCTGTCGGTCCCGGTCGGCGAGGGCTACCTCGGCCGCGTGGTCGACCCGCTGGGCAAGCCGCTCGACGGTCTCGGTGACATCGAGACCACCGAGCGCCGCCCGCTGGAGGTCAAGGCCGCTTCGGTGGTCGAGCGCCAGCCGGTGAAGGAGCCGCTGCAGACCGGCATCACCGCGATCGACGCGATGACCCCGATCGGCCGCGGTCAGCGCCAGCTGATCATCGGCGACCGCAAGACCGGCAAGACCGCGGTCTGCGTGGACACGATCATCAACCAGAAGGCCAACTGGGAGACGGGCGACCCGAAGCAGCAGGTGCGCTGCATCTACGTCGCCGTCGGCCAGAAGGGCTCCACCATCGCGTCGGTGAAGCGGTCCCTCGAAGAGGCGGGCGCGATGGAGTACACCACCATCGTCGCCGCCCCGGCGTCGGACTCCGCCGGCTTCAAGTGGATCGCGCCGTACACCGGTTCCGCGATCGGCCAGCACTGGATGTACGAGGGCAAGCACGTCCTCATCGTGTTCGACGACCTGTCGAAGCAGGCTGACGCCTACCGCGCGCTGTCGCTGCTGCTGCGCCGCCCGCCGGGCCGCGAAGCCTTCCCCGGCGACGTCTTCTACTTGCACTCGCGGCTGCTCGAGCGGTGCGCGAAGCTCTCCGACGAGCTGGGCGCCGGCTCGCTGACCGGGCTGCCGATCATCGAGACCAAGGCCAACGACGTGTCGGCCTACATCCCGACGAACGTCATCTCGATCACCGACGGCCAGTGCTTCTTCCAGTCGGACCTGTTCAACGCCGGTCAGCGGCCCGCGGTGGACGTGACCATCTCGGTGTCCCGAGTCGGTGGTTCGGCGCAGATCAAGGCGATGCGCTCGGTTTCCGGTTCGCTCCGCATCGACCTGTCGCAGTACCAGGAGCTGAAGGCGTTCGCCGCCTTCGCCTCCGACCTCGACGCGGCGTCGAAGGCGCAGCTGGACCGCGGTGAGAAGCTGTACGAGCTGCTCAAGCAGCCGCAGTACTCGCCGATCCCGGCCGAGGAGCAGGTCGCGATCGTGCACCTGGGCACCAAGGGCCACTACGACTCGGTGCCCACCGAGGACGTGCGCCGGTTCAACAACGAGTTCATCGACTCGCTGCGCCGCAAGGGCGAGGTGCTCGGCCGCATCCGCGAGACCAAGAAGTTCGAGGACGAGGACGCCAAGGAACTCGCCGAAGCGGTCGACGAGTTCAAGAAGGGCTTCGTCACCTCGGAGGGCCACAGCCTGGTCGAGGCCGAGGCCGAAGCGATGGACGCCGACAAGGTCGGGCAGGAGACCGTGAAGGTCAACAAGCCCGCCCCGAAGAAGTAGAGCGCCATGGCCGCACAGCTACGCGAACTGCGGTCGCGCATCCGCGCGACCAAGTCGATCGGGAAGATCACCAAGGCGATGGAGCTCATCGCCACCTCGCGCATCACCAAGGCGCAGGCCAGGGTGGCCGCTTCCCGTCCGTACGCGGAGGAGATCACGAACGTGCTCTCCGCGCTGGCGGGCGGGGCGGCGAACCTCGACCATCCGATGCTGGTCGAGCGGGAGAACCCGCGCCGGGCGGCCGTGCTGATCGTGACCAGCGACAAGGGCCTCTGCGGCGGGTACAACGCCAACGTGCTGCGTGCCGCCGAGGAGCTGCTGTCGCTGCTGCGCTCGGAGGGCAAGACCCCGCAGGTCTACGTGATCGGTGCCAAGGGACTGAACTACTTCCGCTTCCGCGACCGCGAGGTCGTCGACAGCTGGACCGGGTTCTCCCAGCAGCCCGGTTTCGAGAACGCCAAGCCGGCCGCCGAGACCCTGGTCGAGGCGTTCCTGGCCGGGGCGGACAACGAGGGTGACGGCCCCGGCCCCGACGGGGTGCTCGGCGTGGACGAGATCCACGTGGTCTACACCGAGTTCCACTCGATGCTGACCCAGAAGCCGGTCGCCAAGCGGGTCGCCCCGCTCGAGGTCGAGTACACCGAGGAAGGCCAGGAGGCCCCCGGCGGCCTGCAGTCCTCCTACGAGTTCGAGCCGAGCGCGGAGAAGCTGCTCGCCGCCCTGCTGCCGAAGTACATCAACACGCGGATCTACGCGGCGTTGCTGGAGTCGGCGGCCTCGGAGCTGGCCGCGAAGCGGACCGCGATGAAGTCGGCATCGGACAACGCGAACGAACTGGTGAACTCGCTCACCCGGGAAGCGAACCAGGCGCGCCAGGCGCAGATCACCCAGGAGATCAGCGAAATCGTCGGTGGCGCTGACGCGCTCGCCGGAGTGGGAAGTGATGATTGATGACTACGACTGAATCCGCAGCCGCCAAGGGCAGGATCGTCTCGGTGACCGGACCGGTCGTCGACGTCGAGTTCCCGCGCGGTGCCGTGCCCGACCAGTTCAACGCGCTGACCGTCGAGATCGAGTTCGAGCAGCTGCGCAAGACGGTGACCCTCGAGGTGGCCAGCCACCTCGGTGACAACCTCGTCCGCACCATTTCGCTCCAGCCGCAGGACGGCCTGGTGCGTGGTGCCGAGGTGACCGACACCGGCGGCCCGATCAGCGTGCCGGTGGGCGACAAGGTCAAGGGCCACGTCTACAACGCGCTGGGCGAGTGCCTCGACGAGCCGGGCTACGGCGCCGACCTGGAGCGGTGGGGCATCCACCGCAAGCCGCCGGCGTTCGACCAGCTCGAGGGCAAGACCGAGATGCTGGAGACCGGCCTCAAGGTGGTCGACCTGCTCACCCCGTACGTGCAGGGTGGCAAGATCGGCCTGTTCGGTGGTGCCGGTGTCGGCAAGACGGTGCTGATCAAGGAAATGATCACCCGTGTGGCCAGGAACTTCGGTGGTACCTCGGTGTTCGCCGGCGTCGGCGAGCGCACCCGTGAGGGCAACGACCTGTTCCTGGAGATGAGCGAGGACGGCGTCATCAACGACACCGCGCTCGTGTTCGGCCAGATGGACGAGCCGCCGGGCACCCGTATGCGGGTCGCGCTGTCCGCGCTGACCATGGCGGAGTACTTCCGCGATGTGCAGAACCAGGACGTGCTGCTGTTCATCGACAACATCTTCCGGTTCACCCAGGCCGGTTCCGAGGTCTCGACCCTGCTGGGCCGCATGCCCTCGGCCGTGGGTTACCAGCCGACGCTGGCCGACGAGATGGGTGAGCTGCAGGAGCGGATCACTTCGACCCGTGGTCGCTCGATCACCTCGATGCAGGCGATCTACGTGCCGGCGGACGACTACACCGACCCGGCTCCGGCGACCACCTTCGCCCACCTGGACGCCACCACCGAGCTTTCCCGGTCGGTGTTCCAGAAGGGCATCTTCCCGGCGGTGGACCCGCTGGCGTCGACCTCGACGATCCTCGACCCGGCGATCGTCGGTGAGGAGCACTACCGGGTGGCCTCCGAGGTCATCGCGATCCTGCAGAAGTACAAGGAGCTGCAGGACATCATCGCGATCCTCGGGATGGACGAGCTGTCCGAGGAGGACAAGCTCACGGTGAACCGGGCGCGTCGCATCGAGCGCTTCCTGTCGCAGAACATGCTCGTCGCCGAGCAGTTCACCGGGCAGCCGGGCTCCACCGTGCCGCTGGCCGAGACCATCGAGGCCTTCGACAAGATCGCCAAGGGCGACTTCGACACCTACCCGGAGCAGGCGTTCCTGGGTATCGGTGGGCTCGAGGACCTCGAGAAGAAGTACCGCGAGATCACCAAGAAGTAGTCGTTCCACCGGTGGCGGGGCTGGTGTCCTCTGTGGACTCCGGCCCCGCCGTCTGGTAGTGGGCCCGGCGCGCGGCGAGCCTGCTATTACACTCAAGTACAAGCGCGCCCGATGTGAAGGAGAGCCACGTGGCTGAGATGTCCGTTGAGCTTGTCGCGGTCGAGCGTCGCCTCTGGTCGGGCCAGGCCACCTTCGTGGTCGCCCAGACCACCGAAGGTGAGATCGGCATCATGCCGGGCCACGAGCCGGTGCTCGGCCAGCTGGTCGAGGGCGGTGTGGTCAAGGTGAACACCACCGACGGCGAGACCTTCGTGGCCGCGGTGCACGGCGGATTCCTGTCCGTCACGGCGACCACGGTGATCATTCTCGCCGAGTCCGCCGAGCTGGCCGACGAGATCGACGTGGCCGAGGCCAGGTCCGCGCTCCAGGCCGGGGACGAGGCCGAGCGAGCCAGGGCCGCGGCGAGGCTGCGGGCGGCCGGGCAGACGGCCTGAGCGAGCGGGCGACGAGCGGGAGCCGGCCATGGACGTCAGTTTGATCGTCTTGTGGCTTCCGCTGGCCCTGCTGCTGGTCGCGGTCTGGTACGCGCTGCGGTGGGTCCGGATGCGGCGTGGTGGCGGCGTGAGCGTCGCGCTGCGCTGGCGGCCGGACGACAGCCGGGAAGGCTGGCACCTGGGGATCGGCCGGTACGAGGGCGAGGAGTTCGTCTGGTACCGGGTGTGGAGCCTGCGGCTGAAGCCGGACCGGGTGTACCGCCGGGAGAACCTGGAGATCGCCGACCGGCGTGATCCGGAGGGGTACGAGTCCTATGCCGTGCCCGCCGGTTCGAAGGTGCTCCGCTGCGATCTGGGCAGCGGGAACCCGATCGAGATCGCGATGGGCCCCGGCGCGCTGACCGGCTTCCTCTCCTGGCTCGAATCCGCCCCGCCGGGGCGCCGGGTCCACTGGGGCTGACTGTTCACCGGAACTCGTGCACGACTTCGATCGGGCCGGCCAGGTGCGCGTTGAACTCGTCGAGTTCCTCGGCAGGCACCCACAACTCCAGGATGGTCCTGCCGCCGGCCTGCTGGACCGGATAGCGCTGAAGGAATTCCGACTCGACCCGGAAGCGAGTGACGTAGCCGACTCCGCTGTTCGGGACGTTCCACTCCCGGGCGATCTTGATCGCGTACTCCTCGTTGAGCACGGGATAGAAGATCGGTTGCTCGGGGAGACGGGGTGGCCAAGCGCGCCACCCGGACTGCCGGACGAGCTCCAACTCCTCCGGACCGGTCGGCCGCCACAGCACAGTGGTCGGCGTTGCCTCCTGAAACACCGTGCACCCCTCCGCGCTCTGGTGAGTGGATCGTTCCTGACGGCGTCGGAGCCTACTGAGCAGTCTGACCTCGCCGCCAGCCGATTTCCGGCGATCTCGCGCTTGCCGAAGTGCTGCTCGAACTCCGCCCGCTCGGCAAACGCCGCCTACGAACGGTCCGCGCCGCCGGGCGTCCACAGGATGTCGCCGCCCGGGTTGGCCAGCCGGGCCAGGATGAACAGCAGGTCCGACAGGCGGTTCAGGTACTTCACGGCCACCGCGTTCGTGGTGTCCGGTTCGGCTTCGATCAGGGCCCAGCCCGAGCGCTCCGCCCGCCGCGCGACGGTGCGTGCCTGGTGCAGGAAGGCCGCTCCCGGGGTGCCGCCGGGCAGGATGAACGAGGTCAGCTTCGGCACGCGCTCGTTGAACGTGTCGCACCAGCTCTCCAGCCGCTCCACGTACGCCTCGGTGATGCGCAGCGGCGGGTACGGCGGGTTCTCCACCACCGGCGCGCACAGGTCCGCGCCCACGTCGAACAGGTCGTTCTGCACCGACCTCAGCACCTCGGTGAGCTCGTCCGGCAGTCCGCCGACGGCGATGGCCAGCCCGAGCACCGAGTTCGTCTCGTCGACGTCGGCGTAGGCCCCCAGGCGCGCGGAGGTCTTCGGCACGCGTGAGCCGTCGCCGAGCGCGGTCGTGCCGTTGTCGCCGACCTTGGTGTAGACGCGGTTGATCCGTACAGGCATGACGCCGAGGCTAGCCGCTCGCGGGGGGAAAAGGACCGACCCGTCCACCGGTGCTCCTTGTGCGGCAGGCATTATTGGCGCCCATGAGCGAGCACTTCGACGTCCATGGCGGCGCCCGGCTGGTCGGTGAGGTCGACGTGGTGGGGGCGAAGAACAGCGTCCTCAAGCTGATGGCCGCGGCCCTGCTGGCCGAGGGCACCACCACCATCACCAACTGCCCGCAGATCCTGGACGTACCGCTGATGGCGGACGTGCTGCGCAGCGTCGGCTGCGAGGTGGAGCTGGACGGCGGCACCGTGCGCATCACCACCCCCGCCGAGCTGTCGCACCGCGCCGACTCGGCCGCGATGGGCAAGCTGCGCGCGTCGGTCTGCGTGCTCGGCCCGCTGGTCGGCAGGCTGCGCAAGGCCGTGGTGGCGCTGCCCGGCGGGGACGCGATCGGCCAGCGGCCGCTGGACATGCACCAGAACGGCCTGCGCAAGCTGGGGGCCACCAGCACCATCGAGCACGGCTGCGTGGTCGCCGAGGCCGAGGGGCTGCACGGCGCGCAGATCTGGCTGGACTTCCCGAGCGTCGGCGCCACCGAGAACATCCTGATGGCGGCCGTGCTGGCCGAGGGAACCACGGTGATCGACAACGCCGCGCGCGAGCCGGAGCTGGTCGACATCTGCCAGATGCTCACCGAGATGGGCGCCAAGATCGAGGGCGCGGGCACCTCCACGCTGACCGTGCACGGGGTGGACCAGCTGCACCCCACCCGCCACCAGGTGATCGGCGACCGGATCGTGGGCGCCACCTGGGCCTTCGCCGCCGCGATGACCCGCGGTGACCTGACCGTGCGCGGGGTCAACCCGCACCACCTGGAGCTGGTGCTGGACAAGTTCCGGCTGGCCGGCGCCGAGGTCACCACCTTCGACGACAAGGGTTTCCGGATCGTGCAGGCCGAGCGGCCGACCGCGGTGGACTGGGTGACCCTGCCCTACCCGGGCTTCGCCACCGACCTGCAGCCGTTCGCGGTGGCGCTGTCGGCGGTCTCCGAGGGCACCTCGATGATTACCGAGAACGTCTACGAGGCGCGGTTCCGCTTCATCGAGGAGATGGTGCGCCTGTCCGCCGACGCCCGCACCGACGGCCACCACGCGGTGGTCCGCGGGGTCGAGCAGCTCTCCAGCGCGCCGGTCTGGGCCTCCGACATCCGCGCCGGCGCCGGGCTGGTGCTGGCCGGACTGTGCGCCGACGGGGTGACAGAGGTGTGGGACGTCTTCCACATCGACCGCGGCTACCCGCATTTCGTGGAGAATCTGAACCGGTTGGGTGCACGCATCGAGCGCGTCGCGGGCGACCCCGACCGCGCCAAGTAATCCGCGAGAGCACAGGGGGTTCCGATGTCGTTCACGATGACCGCCGAGGAACGCGAGGCCTTTCTCGCCGAGGTCCACGTCGGGGTGGTGGCGATCGAGCGGCCGGATCGCGCGCCGCTGGCCGTGCCGATCTGGTACGGCTACCGGCCGGGCGGTGAGGTGCAGCTCTGGACCAGCCCCGATTCGGTCAAGGGCAAGCTGATCAAGGCCGCCGGGCGGTTCGCGATCACCGCGCAGGTGGAGGACTGGCCGTACCGGTACGTCACCGCGGAGGGCCCGGTCGTCGGCTTCGACGAGCCGGCCCCGGTCGACGAGGTCCGCGCGATCTCCATCCGCTACCTGGGCCAGGACGAGGGCGAGAAGTTCTTCGAGCAGAACTTCAAGCCCGAGGAATCGGTGCTGATCCGGATGCGTCCCGAGCGCTGGCTCAGCACGGACTACCGCAAGGGCTGAGCGTCAGGCTTCGGCGGCCAGCAGGGCGCCGAAGCCGACCAGCGCGCCGCCGGTGACCGCGTCCAGCGTGCGCCGGACCCGGCGGCGCCGCAGCCAGACCCGCACCCGGTGCACGAAGAACAGCAGCACCAGCAGCCAGGCGAAGCCCAGCACGCCGACGGTGTAGGCGAGCAGCAGCGCGTCCAGCGTGGTGGTCACCGCCGGGTCGAGGAACTGCGGCAGCACCGACAGGTAGAGGATCAGCACCTTCGGATTGGTGATGTTGGACAGGAAGCCCTCGCGGAACCGGCGGAAGCCGCGGGCCTTGCTCTGCTCGCCGTCCTCCATCGACTGGTAGTCGCCCTTCCACGCCCCGCGCAGCGCCTGGAAGCCCAGGTAGCAGAGGTAGGCGACGCCGAGCCACTTGAGCGTGAGGAACAGCGGCTGCGAATGCGCGATCACCGCGCCGAGGCCGAGCGCGGCCGCGGTGCCCTGCGCCAGGTTGCCGACCAGGATGCCGGAACTGGCCACCAGGCCGCCGCGGAATCCGCCTGCCAGCGAGTTCTTCAGCACCACCATGGTGTCCGGGCCGGGCGCCAGCACCACCGCCACCACCACGGCCAGATAGCTTCCGTACACACTCCAGGTCACGGGTGTTGAGGCTAACGGGTGAACCGATCACGACGCTCGCAGATTTCGGTCACAGTCCTGGGCCACTGGATCGTGTCACGTGTCCGGTTCCACTCCCCGAGTTATGTTACCGGCGAGTATGCTCCGGTAAACGCCCTATCGGGAGGTTGCCGTGCCCTATCCGACGGACCGCGAGCGCGACCGGCCATGGGTGATGCGCACCTACGCCGGGCACTCCTCCGCCGCCGCGTCGAACGAGCTGTACCGGCGGAACCTGGCCAAGGGGCAGACCGGCCTGTCGGTCGCCTTCGACCTGCCGACGCAGACCGGCTACGACGCCGACCACAAGCTCGCCAAGGGCGAGGTCGGCAAGGTCGGCGTGCCGGTGGCGCACATCGGTGACATGCGGCGCCTGTTCGACGGCATCCCGCTGGCCGAGGCGAACACCTCGATGACCATCAACGCGCCCGCCATGTGGCTGCTCTCGCTCTACGTGACCGTGGCGAAGGAGCAGGCCGAGGCCGAGGGCCGCGATGTCGGCGAAGTGCTGGCGAAGCTCACCGGCACCACGCAGAACGACATCATCAAGGAGTACCTCTCCCGCGGGACCTACATCTTCCCGCCGGGCCCCAGCCTCCGGCTGATCACCGACATGATCGCCTGGACGGTGCACCACGTACCGCGCTGGAACCCGATCAACATCTGCAGCTACCACCTGCAGGAGGCGGGCGCGACGCCGACGCAGGAGGTCGCCTACGCCTTGTGCACGGCCATCGCGGTGCTCGACGCGGTGCGCGACTCGGGCCAGGTGGAGCCGTCCGACATGGCCAAGGTGGTCGCGCGGATCTCGTTCTTCGTCAACGCCGGGGTGCGCTTCGTCGAGGAGATGTCCAAGATGCGCGCGTTCACCGCGCTCTGGGACGAGATCACCAGGGAACGCTACGGCGTCGAGGACCCGAAGGCCCGGCGGCTGCGTTACGGCGTGCAGGTCAACTCGCTGGGGCTGACCGAGGCCCAGCCCGAGAACAACGTGCAGCGGATCGTGCTGGAGATGCTGGCCGTCTCGCTTTCGCGCGGCGCGCGGGCGCGGGCCATCCAGCTCCCCGCGTGGAACGAGGCGCTCGGCCTGCCGCGGCCGTGGGACCAGCAGTGGGCGCTGCGCATGCAGCAGGTGCTCGCCTACGAGACGGACCTGCTGGAATACGAGGACATCTTCGACGGCTCGCACGTGATCCAGGCCAAGGTGGACGAGATCGTCGCCGGGGCTCGCGCCGAGATCGACCGGGTGC
This sequence comes from Amycolatopsis sp. YIM 10, assembly GCF_009429145.1. Lineage (GTDB taxonomy): Bacteria > Actinomycetota > Actinomycetes > Mycobacteriales > Pseudonocardiaceae > Amycolatopsis. The sequence continues at coordinate 1,303,316 of NZ_CP045480.1, forward strand.
AGGAGATGGGCGGCGCGGTGGCCGCGGTGGAGAGCGGCTACATGAAGTCTCAGCTGGTGGCGTCGTTCGCCGACTACCGGCGCAAGGTGGAGAACGGCGAGCAGGTGCTGGTCGGGGTGAACAAGTTCGACACCACCGAGCCGAGCCCGCTCCAGGCCGAGGGCGCGAAGGCGATCGAGACCATCGACCCGGTGGTGGAGAAGCAGGCTGTCAGCGCGCTGGAGGAGTGGCGTACCACCAGGGACAACGCCGCCGTCGAAAGTTCGCTGGAGCACTTGCGCGCGGTCGCGAAGACCACGGAGAACCTGTTCGAGGCCACGCTCGCCTGCGCGGCGGCCGGGGTGACCACCGGGGAGTGGTCCGGCGCGCTGCGGGAGGTCTTCGGCGAGTACCGCGCCCCGACCGGGGTGAGCGCGGCGTCGACCTCCGGTGGGTCCGGTGAGCAGCTCGAACGGGTGCGCACGCGGGTCAGGGAGACCGGCGACGAACTCGGCGAGCGGCTGCGCATCCTGGTCGGCAAGCCCGGCTTGGACGGGCACTCCAACGGCGCCGAGCAGGTCGCCGTGCGGGCGCGCGACACCGGCTTCGAGGTCATCTACCAGGGCATCCGGCTGACCCCGGAGCAGATCGTGGCGGCCGCCGTGCAGGAGGGCGTGCACGTGATCGGGCTGTCCGTGCTCTCCGGCTCGCACCTGGAGGTGGTGCCGGAGGTGGTCGACGGCCTGCGCGCGGCCGGGGCGGGTGACGTGCCGGTGATCGTCGGCGGCATCATCCCGCCCGACGACGCCAAGCTGCTCACCGATCGCGGCATCGCCAGGGTCTTCACGCCGAAGGACTACGAGCTGACCGAGATCATGGACGAGATCGTGACCGTGGTCCGGGAGTCACGCGGACTCTCCTAGCGGTCCGGGGGTCGTCCCCCGAGCGGACAACACTGAGGACTGGTGCCACGGCACGCGCACCGGCTCGCCGCCGAACTCGGCTTCGCCGACCGCGGGCAGGCCGGGCCGTCCGCCGGGCGCGGTGCCGGGCAGCATCTGGCCGGTCAGCCGCAGAATCGGCGACTCCCGCAGCGCCGTGACGATCGGGTTCGCCGCCATCGCGTCGGTGCCCGCGGCGATGAACCGCAGGCCGATCTGCTTGCCGTAACCGAGCAGGTCCACCAGCGGCTGCAGCTCGTCGGCTCCCGGCGGCATCGCGTCGTAGTCGTCGACCACGATGAACAGGTCCGGTCCGTGCCAGTCCTGCCCGAGCCGCTTGCGGATCGAACTCACCGCGTCGCCGACGATGGTGCGCAGCTCGGCGGGCGTGGTGGCGTAGGCGAGCAGGCGCTCCGGCTCGAGGATCCCGTGCAGCCGCTGCCGGAAGTCGGCCACCACGACCACGGCCTGCGCGACGGTGTACTCGTTCATGATCCCGCGCAGGACCGTGCGCAGCACCGAGGTCTTCCCGGCGCGCGGACCGCCGAAGACCAGCAGGTGCGGTTCGGCCTTGAAGTCCAGCACCAGCGGTGAGTAGTACTGCTCCGGCAGCGCGAACGGGATGCCGGCGAGTTCGTTGCGCTCGTTCACCACGTCGTAGGTGACCGTGCCCAGCGGCGGCCACAGCGGCCGCGCGCGGTTGCCGTGCACCGACATCAGCTCGCCGAGCTGCGCGAGCATGCCCTCGGGCACCCTGGCCAGCTCGAACCGCCGCGGCGGCTGGGTGAAGTCGCTCTTGAGATAGCCGTTGCCGGGCAGGGCGGGCAGCGGTTCGACGTCGGGCACGCCGAGGATCTGGCCGTCCGCGGACCGGGTGGCGCCGGGCAGCGCGATCCGGCACGGCGCGAAGGCGTACAGCCCGCGCATCGCGCCGGTGGGCGTGGTGCGGGCGGTCAGCAACAGGTGCAGGCGCAGGTCGTCGCCGAGCTGGGCGGCCCGCAGCAGCGCGTCGGCGAGCAGCGGTTTCCGGGTGCTCGCCTCGCCGATCTCGTCGACCACGACCACCAGCGCGGGTGCCCGGCCGATGTCACCGGACTCGCGCAGGCGCAGGCGATGGCGGATCTCGTCGTCGAGCAGGTCGGTCAGCTGGTCGGCGTCGCGGGCGACGGTGGCCACGTGCGGCAGCTTCGCCAGCCCGTCGGCTGTCCCGGCGAGCAGGAAGTTCAGGCACTCGGGGGAGTTCCGCACGGCAAGGCCGGTCACCACGGTCCGGACCAGCTCGGATTTCCCGCTGCCGGGCATGCCGACGCAGACGCAGTGCGCGGCCAGGTCCAGCTCCACCGGCTCGCCGGTTTCGCCGTGCCCGAGCGGGGTGCGGAGGTCGAGGCCGGTGCTCCACGCGGTCTTCAGCGTCTGCGGGTCTTCGACTCCGAGTAGATCGAGCAGCACCCGCTCAGCCTGCCACAACGCACGGCGGTTGAGGGGGCGCGCGGCGGCGCCTACGGTCACGGTATGGGCGAGTACCAGCACCTGATCCACAAGCGGGACGGCGACACCGTCACCATCACGATGAACCGGGCGGCGCGGCGGAACTCGCTGTCCGAGGAGCACCTGGCCGAGCTGCTCGCGGCGTTCCGCGAAACCGGGGAGTCCGACGCGACGGGCATCGTGCTGGCGGGCGCCGGGCCGGTGTTCTCGGCGGGCCACGACTTCGGTGACGTCGCCGCGCGGGACCTGCCGGGGGCGCGGGAGCTGCTGCGGTTGTGCACCGAGCTGATGCGCGCGATCCAGTCGGTGCCGCAGGTGGTGATCGCCCGCGTGCACGGCCTGGCGACCGCGGCCGGGTGCCAGCTGGTGGCCTCGTGCGACCTGGCGATCGCGGCGGAGTCCGCCGGGTTCGCGCTGCCGGGCGGCAAGGGCGGCTGGTTCTGCCACACCCCGGCGGTGCCGGTGGCCAGGGCGATCGGGCGCAAGCGGCTGATGGAGCTGGCGCTGACCGGTGACGTGGTGGACGCGGCCACCGCGCTGGACTGGGGCCTGGTCAACCGGGTGGTGCCGGACGACGAGCTGGACGACGCGGTGGCGGACCTGCTGGCCAGGGCGACCAGGGGCAGCCGGGCGAGCAAGGCGCTGGGCAAGCAGACCCTGTACGCGCAGCTGGACCGCCCGGAGGCCGACGCCTACGCGATCGCGCTGGAGGTGATGGCCGCCGCCTCGCAGCTGCCCGGCGCGAAGGAGGGCATGGCGGCGTTCCTGGAGAAGCGGCAGCCGGTCTGGCCGGACTGACCTGTTCCCGGACCGAGCAACCGGGGCGCGCGCTCACCCCCAGCAAGCGCGCACCCCGGCCTGGTTCGGCTAGGACAGGAAGCTGTCGCTCGCCCAGTTGGTGCCGAGCGGGTTCTGGCCGGTGTACCAGGTGAAGCCGCCGACCTCGGTGGTGGTGTTGTAGAACGCCACCAGCTGCCCGTTCGCGGTCAGCCGCCCGAGCAGGTCGGGCTTGTCGTCGAGATTGACGTCCTTGATCTCGAAGGCGTTCGCCAGATCCCAGCCCTCGCTGAGGACCTGGAACTCCGGCGCGGCGGCCGCCTTGGCGCCCGGTGCGGCGGCATCGGTCACCGCGCGCTTGGGTGCCAGGCCCGCCGACTTGGCGACGGGCGCGGGCTGGCCGTAGTAGGCGACCAGCTTGGTGCCCTGGCGGACCACCCAGTCGCTGATGCCGTCGAAGTTCAGGTCGGCGATGTCGAACTGGTCGATCCCGCCCCAGCCGGCGCCCATCTCGAACGCCGGGCTGACCACGATCTGGCCGTTCTCGATGCCGGTCAGCCAGACGAAGATCTTGCCGGTGCTGATCTCCCGCGCGGTGACGTCGACGAGGCCGTTGCCGTCCTCGTCGTAGAGCACCTTGTGGTCGAAGAAGTTCCAGCCCCAGCCGCCGTACTGCGCGGTGCCGTTCAGCGTGCCCCACGGGTTGTCCGCGCTGTAGGCACCGGAGTGCTTGTGCGCGGTGATGATGCCGTTGACCTCGGCGAGCACGTCGGGCTTGGCGTCACCGGTGACGTCACCGGCGGAGAGCCAGTGCGCGTTGTTCCAGCCGTTGTTGATCGCCACCTGCGGGGCGTAGGCGTAGGCGCCGACGTGCGGGGAGACGGCCAGTTGACCGTTGCTCTTGCGGGAGAGCAGGTCCTCCTTGGCGTCGAGGGTGAAATCCCGGTCGCGGCCGGCGAACGGGCTGCCGTCCGGTGCGGCCGAAACGGCGGGCGCCATCGCCAGCACGGCCAGCGCCGCGGCGGCCACCCCGATGGCAGAACTGCGCAAAGACATAACTGTCCTTTGGTCGAATAGCACGGATATCGCATTTCCCCAGAATACGAAAGGCGCGTCCCCGAATGCGCACCCTCGGCCCTGTGCATTGACCAATCTACACGAACTTCACGTTCCTGTGGACCTGTTTTCCGGCTGCTGTTCCCGCGTTTCAGGTCAGCCTGAAACCCCCAGCTTCGGGCTGGAGGTCAAGGCTTTTGTGACTTAGCGCGAACTGCTTGACTTCTATTGTCTTCAATGCCCGCGCAGGCGGAGCAAGGCGTATGCGGCAATTGTCGGAGCGTCGGTTATTTCCCCACCGAGAATCATTTGCTCGAACTTCTCGCGACTGAACCACCCGGTGCGCATGTCCTGCTCCTCGTGCTCGCGCTGCGGCGGGCCCTCGCGCAATTCGGTGGCCAGGTAGACCCGGCCGCGCTGGCTGGTCAATCCCGGCGCCAGGTCCAGCCTGCCCAGTTCGACCATCGAACCGGCTTCGAGTCCGGTCTCCTCGCGCAGTTCGCGTACCGCGAGTTCGGCCGCGTCGACATCGGCGCGGTCGGGCGCGGTGCCCTGCACGAACTCCCAGCTGCGTTCGCCGAGCGGGTAGCGGTACTGCTCGACCAGGTGCAGCCGGTCGCCGTCGAGCACGATGACCAGTGCGAATTCGGGCTTGTCCACCACGCCGTAGATGCCGGTGCTGCCGTCGGGTCGCCGGATGTCGTCTTCGCGCACGGTCAGCCAGTTGTTGCGGTAGACCTCGCGGGAGCTGATGCGTTCGATCACCCGCCCAGTATCGGGGTGTCTGCCGACGCGGGCGCGCCGTTGCCCTACCCTCGCCGGGTGCGCCTCGTCATCGCTCGCTGCCAGGTCGACTACGCCGGCCGCCTCACCGCCCATCTGCCGATGGCCACCCGGCTGCTGCTGATCAAGGCCGACGGTTCGGTCTCGATCCACTCGGACGACCGGGCCTACAAGCCGCTGAACTGGATGAGCCCGCCGTGCTGGCTGATCGAGGACCGCGACATCTGGACCGTGCAGAACAAGGCCGGGGAGAAGCTGGTGATCAGCCTCGCCGAGATCCTGCACGACTCCGCGCACGAGCTGGGCGCCGAGCCGGGCCTGGTCAAGGACGGGGTCGAGGCGCACCTGCAGGAACTGCTGGCCGAGCACATCAGCGAGCTGGGCGAGGGGTACTCCCTGGTCCGCCGCGAGTTCCCGACCGCGATCGGCCCGGTCGACATCATGGCCCGCGACGCCGACGGCGCCTCGGTGGCGGTGGAGATCAAGCGCCGCGGTGAGATCGACGGGGTCGAGCAGCTGACCCGGTACCTGGAACTGCTCAACCGCGACCCGCTGCTCGCGCCGGTGCGCGGGGTGTTCGCCGCGCAGCAGATCAAGCCGCAGGCCCGCACGCTCGCCGAGGACCGCGGCATCCGCTGCCTGACCCTCGACTACGACAAGCTCCGCGGCACCGAGTCGGACGAGTTCCGCCTCTTCTGATCCCCGCCGCTTCTCGCGCGCGGACGTCAACGGCCGGTTCTGCCACTTCCGAGTCCGGTCGCTTCACCGGGCATTCGTGTCCGTTCGGGCCTGTTCGGTGCCCGTGAGTGCCACGTTCCGCGCGCTGACCAGCAGAACACGCTCCGGAGTCGTACGCTCACCACGGCCCCGGTCACCGGCCTGTGCGTAATTTCCGGGCAACTGTTCGGAAACCTACCCTGTACCGGTTCAGCCAGATGCAGTAAGGTCCGCCCGTTGGTGAGTCTTGTTGGATAATGTTTGAACTTGGAGGTGGCCGGTGGGTGTGCTCGCGCAAGCGAACCTGCGGCTAGACGCGAACGTGGTGGACTACGTCCTGCTCGCGTTCTATTTCGTCCTGGTACTGGGCATCGGCTACCTCGCCCGCAGGCAGGTGTCGACCAGTCTCGACTTCTTCCTGTCCGGCCGGTCGCTGCCGGCCTGGGTGACCGGCCTCGCCTTCATCTCGGCGAACCTCGGCGCGATCGAGGTCATGGGGATGTCGGCGAACGGCGCCCAGTACGGGATGCCGACCGCGCACTACTTCTGGATCGGCGCGGTGCCGGCGATGTTGTTCCTCGGCATCGTGATGATGCCGTTCTACTACGGCTCCAAGGTTCGCAGCGTGCCGGAGTTCATGCTCCGCCGCTTCGGCAAACCGGCCCACCTGGTCAACGGCATCAGCTTCGCGGTGGCGCAGATCCTGATCGCCGGCGCGAACCTGTTCCTGCTGGCCACCGTGGTGAACCTGCTGCTCGGCTGGCCGATCTGGGTGTCGGTGATCCTGGCCGCGGTGATCGTGCTCGCCTACACCGCGCTCGGCGGCCTGTCCGCCGCCATCTACAACGAGGTGCTCCAGTTCTTCGTGATCGTCGCCGCGCTGGTGCCGCTCACCTTCGTCGGCCTGTACAAGGTCGGCGGCTGGCAGGGCCTGGTCGACAAGGTCACCGCCAGCCCCGGCGGCGCCGAGCAGCTGAACTCCTGGCCCGGCAACGAGCTGACCGGCTTCGGCAACAACTTCCTGTCCGTGCTCGGCCTGGTCTTCGGCCTCGGCTTCGTGCTCTCCTTCGGTTACTGGACCACGAACTTCGTCGAGGTCCAGCGCGCGATGGCGTCGAAGTCGATGTCGGCCGCGCGCCGCACGCCGATCATCGGTGCCTTCCCGAAGCTGCTCATCCCGTTCATCGTGATCATTCCCGGCATGATCGCCGCGGTCACCGTCACCGAGCTGGTGCAGTTCAAGGGCGGCGCCGACGTCGAAGGCGTCGACTACAACTACGCGCTGCTGCTGCTGATGCGCGACCTGCTGCCCAACGGCATGCTCGGCATCGCCATCGCCGGTCTGCTGGCCTCGTTCATGGCCGGTATGGCGGCGAACCTGAGCTCGTTCAACACGGTGTTCACCTACGACATCTGGCAGTCCTACATCAAGAAGGACAAGCCGGACGGCTACTACCTGAGCTTCGGCCGCCTGGTCACCGCCGCGGGCACCATCCTGGCCATCGGCACCGCGTTCATCGCCTCGAGCTACTCGAACCTGATGGACTACCTGCAGCAGCTGTTCTCGTTCTTCAACGCGCCGCTGTTCGCCACGTTCATCCTCGGCATGTTCTGGAAGCGGATGACCGCGACCGCGGGCTGGACCGGCCTGGTCTCGGGCACGCTGGCCGCGATCGGCGTGTTCATCCTCGCCGAGACCGGCGTGTGGGACCTGCCTGGCCAGGGCGCCAGCTTCATCGGTGCGGGTGCGGCCTTCGTGGTCGACGTGGCGGTCAGCGTGGCGGTCACCTACGCCACCCAGCCCAAGTCGGAGGCACAGCTGGTCGGCCTGGTCTACTCGCTGACGCCGAAGGACTCGCTCAAGCACTCGGACACCGGTGAGGACAGCGGCTGGTACCGCAAGCCCGGCCTGCTGGCCGGCATCGTGCTGGCGATCACCATCGTGCTGAACATCATCTTCTAGGAGGGCCGGGACATGAGCACGGAATCCACCCCGCGCCGCGCCGGCGGCTTCGACATCCGGCTGATCATCGCCCTGCTGCTGGGCTTCTACGGCCTGGTGCTGCTGGTGATGGGCATCGGCTTCACCACCGAGGAGGAGCTGAACCGCGCCGACGGGCTGAACATCAACCTGTGGGCGGGCATCGGCATGCTGGTCGCCACCGCGGTCTTCGTGGTGTGGGCGAAGCTGCGGCCGCTGGTGGTGCCGCCCTCGGCCACCGAATAACCAAAAGACGAGGTTGTGCACGCGTGGCGGCCTGCGGGCCGCTACCGTGCAACCCGTGTCTTCAGCAGTGCGTTTCCGGACCGTGGTGACCGCGGTCGCCGCGGTGGTCCTGTTCGGTTCGGTCGCCGGCTGCGGTGCCGACCTGGCCCGCTCGAACTTCCAGCGCACCACGGTGCCGCCGGAGCCGGGCGCGTCGGGCGGCACCGGCCCGGCGCCGAACGGGGAGATCAGCGACCCGGCGGTGTCGGCGAAGTCGCTGCGGCCGATCGACCCGTGCGGCCTGCTCTCGGCGGAGACCTTCAGCGGGATCGGCACCCCGGCCGAGCCGCGACCCAGCGGCTGGGACCGCTGCGCGGCCGACGTCACCGACGCCGGGCAGAAGAAGATCAAGCTTTCGCTGGAGGTCGGCGGCATCATCATCGGCTCGATCGAGGACGCGAAAACCGCCGTCGAGGGCCTGCCGCAGCTGGAGAAGAAGGACGGCGACACCTGCACCGTCACCGCGGTGACCTCGAAGCAGCCGAAGTCCGGCATCGTGCTCCAGGTCGACTACACCGGTGGTGACCCGTGCGGGGCCGGGCGCACCGCGATGCAGCGGATGGTCAAGAAGCTGCACAGCAACCCGAAGAAGCACCCGGAAGCCCCTGGCACGGTGCTCACCGCCGACGCCTGCACCAGTGTGGACACCGCGGTGGTCGCCGAGGTGCTCGGCGGCAAGCCGGACGCCCCGTCGCCGATGGGCCTGCACGGCTGCGCCATCCGCTCGCGCACCCCGCAGGTGATGATCACCTTCCGGCCCACCTCCGCGCCCGCCGACGAGGAGGGCTCCTCGCCGGTCGATCTCGGCGGCGGGGTGCAGGGCTTCGCCAAGACCAGGGTGGACGACGAGCCGGAGTGCACGGTGACCTGGCGGCACCGGGTGATCGGCACCGACGAGTACGGCATGGAGAACGCCGAGCGGGCCGAAGTGGACTACAGCGGCGCCGACGGCACGGCGGAGTCGGACGGTTCCTGCGACAAGGCGGTCAAGGTGGCCAAGACCGTGGTCGCCAAGCTGCCGAAGGCCTGACGCGCGTCGTTCCTTGGCGCCGGGTGGCCCGGGGCGGTAGTAAGGTCCCGCAGCGGTTGTCCAATGCGGGAGGCTTCGATGAAGAAGATCATCAACGACCCGGCCGACGTGGTCGTCGAATCACTGAGAGGCCTGGCCGCGGCGCATTCGGGCATTCTGCGGGTGGTCGAGGACCCGGCACTGGTGGTCCGGTCGGACGCGCCGGTGGACGGCAAGGTGGCGGTGATCTCCGGCGGCGGGTCCGGGCACGAGCCGCTGCACGGCGGGTTCGTCGGCCCGGGCATGCTCGACGCGGCGGTGCCGGGCGCGGTGTTCACCTCGCCGACGCCGGACGCGGTGCAGGCCGCCGTCGAGGCCACCACCTCCTCGGCGGGCGCGCTGCTGATCGTGAAGAACTACACCGGTGACGTGCTGAACTTCGAGACCGCCGCGGAGTTGGCCGCCGCCGAGGGCGCCGAGGTGCGCAGCGTGGTGATCGACGACGACGTGGCGGTCGCCGACTCCACCTTCACGGCCGGCCGCCGCGGGGTCGGCGGCACCGTGCTGCTGGAGAAGATCGCCGGGGCCGCCGCCGAGCGCCGGTACTCGCTCGACGACGTGGAGGCGGTCGCCCGCCGGGTGATCGGCCAGGTGCGCTCGATCGGCGTCGCGCTCACCCCGCCCACCGTGCCGCACGCCGGTGAGCCGAGCTTCACCCTGGCGGACAACGAGATCGAGTTCGGCATCGGCATCCACGGTGAGCCCGGCCGTGAGCGCATCCCGGCCGAGCCCGCCGACCAGCTGGTGGCGCGCATGCTGGCGGCGATCACCGAGGACCTGCCGTTCGAGCGGGGTGACCGGGTGCTGCTGTTCACCAACTCGATGGGCGGCACCCCGCAGGTCGAGCTGTACCTCGCGCACGGCATCGCCGAGCGCCTGCTCGCCGAGCAGGGCATCACCGTGGAACGGCGGCTGGTCGGGCCGTACATCACCAGCCTGGAAATGCAGGGGATCAGCTTGACGCTGCTGAAATTGGACGACGAACTGGTCGAGCTGTGGGACTCGTGGGTCAACACGGCGGCGCTGCGGTGGGGAGTCTGAGGTGGCCTGCGACGCGAACGGGACCGGCCGGGCGATCCGCGCGGCGGCCGGGGTGGTGGCCGAGCACCGGACCGAACTGATCGACCTCGACCGGGCGATCGGCGACGCCGACCACGGTGAGAACCTCAACCGCGGCTTCACCGCCGTGGTGTCCGCATTGGACAGCGCGACGCCGGAAACCCCGGCGGCGGTGCTGAAGACGGTGGCCACCACGCTGATCTCGAAGGTGGGCGGTGCGGCCGGGCCGTTGTACGGCACGGCTTTCCTGCGGGCCTCGACGTCGCTCGGCACGCAGTCCGCACTGGACCCCGAAGCCGTGGTGACCGCGTTGCGGGCCGGGCTGGACGGGGTGAAGGCGCGGGGCAAGGCGGAGGTCGGCGACGCGACCATGATCGACGCGCTGGCGCCCGCGGTGGAAGCCGCCGAGGCGGCCGCGAAGCAGGAGGGGGCCGACATCGCCGCCGTGCTGACCGCCGCCGCGGACGCCGCGGACCGGGGCTATGAGTCCACGGTGGACCTCGTGCCGCGCAAGGGGCGCGCCTCGTACCTTGGCGAGCGGGCGGTGGGCCACGCCGATCCCGGCGCGCGCTCGACCGCACTGCTGCTGCGTGCGTTCGCGGAGGCCGCCCGATGAGCCGCGTGGGTCTGGTCCTGGTCTCGCACAGCGCCAAGCTCGCCGAGGGCGTGGCCGAACTGGCGGCGGAGATGGCTCCGGAGGTGACCGTGGTGCCCGCCGGTGGCCTGCCCGACGGCGGTCTCGGCACCGACTACGACGCTGTGGTCGCCGCGGTGCAGCGGGCCGATTCGGGCAGCGGGGTGGTCCTGCTCTACGACCTCGGCAGCGCGCAGATGACCGCCGAGCTGGCCACCGAATCGCTGGCGGACCCGAACGCCGCGGTGGTCGCCGACGCGCCACTGGTCGAGGGCGCGATCGCGGCCGCCGTCGCCGCGCAGGGCGGCGGTGACAAAACCGCGGTGGTCTACGCCGCCGCCTCGGCCGGGGCCGCGCCGGATCTGGCGGAGGCCGCGGAAACCCCGGCGGAGGAGACCGCGGAACTGACGCTGCGTAACGACGTCGGCCTGCACGCGCGCCCGGCCGCGTTGCTCGCGCGGACGCTGGCGGACGTGGACGCCGAAGTCCGGGTGCGCCTCGGCGATTCGGAGGTGGACGCGCGGAGCGTGCTGGGCCTGATGTCGCTGGGTGCCCGCCAGGGCGACACCATCCACATCGACGCCAGGGGCGCCCAGGCCGCCGAAGCCATCCGGCGCGCCCAGGAGCTGGTCGACACCAACTTCGGCGAGTGACCCCCGCCCGCCCCGGGTCGCTCGCGCCCGGGGCGGGCCAATAGTGTCCGAACCGGTGTAAATGCCGTCCACCAACGGGTTCCGCGCGCGTTAGCGTTGTCCATGCGGAGAAACCGGGCCGGCTTGGCGGCCGGAATTCTGGTGCTGGTTACGCTGCTCGGCGGTTGCACGAGCGTGCTCATCGGCAAACCCTCACCCGATCGGGCGGAACTGGCCCGGATCGAGGACGAGCGCCTGCCACTGAACGCGGCCACCGCCTTCGGGGACCTCACCACCGTCGACTACTGCTCCCTGCTCGACGCCACCGCGCTGGGCCGGACGAACGACGTGGTGGAGCAACCACGCGTGTCGCTGGACAACTGCATCGCCCGGGTCAAGGTGGACGGCCAGGAGGCCGATCTCTGGCTCGGCGGGGTGATCGACGAGCAGGCGCGCAACGAATACACCTTCACCACCGAGGTCGTCGGCGGTCCCGAGCTCAAGCGGCGGCTCACCATCGAGAAGCCGTCCAGCGACTACGACGGCGGTTGCTACCGCTACCTCGTGTTCGCCGACGAACTCAGCCTGCAGGGCAGCATCAACACCTTCAGCACCACCGGCTCCGACGTCTCGTCCGAGCGCCTGTGCCCGATCGTCGAGGACGTGCTGGAGCAGGCCGCCACGGTGGTGGTGGAAAAGCGCGTCGGCCACCTGGACTTCCCGGCCGGTTCGCTCGGCACGGTGGACGCCTGCGGAATCGTCAGCGACGCCGAGATCGGCGCCCACCTCGGCACCTTCGAGACCGCGCGCAAGACGCCGACCAAGCACAGCTGCCGCTGGGGCCGCTCCGGCGGTGACTACGTGTCGCTGTACTTCTCCATCGACAAGCCGATCACCACCGACGCCGGTTACCTGCCGGAGACGCTGGGCGGGCGCCAGGCCATGGTGTGGACGAGCACCGGCAGCTACTGCTCCGGGCAGACCACGCTCAAGCCGTGGCCGGGCGCGAAGAACGGCGAGGTGGAGACCGTTTCGGTGTTCGTCACGACCGACAGCGGCGGTGATCCGTGCGGGGTGATGCGGAACGTGGCGAACACGGTGTTCCCTCGCCTGCCCGCGTGAGTCTGCCCCCATCTTGCTCGATCCCGAACTGCCACCACGCCGTTCTCGTGTCACTATCGGTGCCTTACCGGCGAGTAACTGTGGCATTGCTCGGGGGACGACCCCCGGGCCCCCGAAAAGCCAGTGGAGGCCAATCGTGGCACGGGAGTTCTCGAGCGTGGGAGTGGTCGGGCTGGGCACCATGGGCGCGGGAATCGCCGAGGTGCTCGCCAGGAGCGGACTGGACGTGGTGGCCGTCGAACTCGACGACGCCGGGATCACCAGGGGCCGCGGCCACCTGGAGCACTCGACCTCCCGCGCGCTGGCCAAGGGCAAGCTGACCGAGGACGAGCGCACGGCACTGCTCGGGCGCGTGCGCTGCACCACCTCGATCGCCGAACTCGCCGACGTGGACCTGGTCGTCGAAGCCGTGCCGGAGGGCCTCGAACTCAAGGCGGACGTCTTCGCCCAGCTGGACAAGGTCACCAAGCCGGAGGCGATCCTGGCTTCGAACACCTCCTCGCTGTCGGTGACCGAGATCGGCGTGCACACCTCCCGGCCGGGCAAGGTGGTCGGCCTGCACTTCTTCAATCCCGCGCCGGTGCTGAACTTCGTCGAGGTGGTGCGCACGGTCGTCACCGAGCCGGACGTGGTGACCGACGTGGTCGACTTCGCGCGGCGGCTCGGCAAGGAACCGGTGGTCACCGGTGACCGCGCCGGTTTCATCGCGAACGCGCTGCTCTTCGGCTACCTCAACCACGCCGTGCGGATGTACGAAGCGCGCTACGCCACCCGCGAAGACCTGGACGCGGCGATGCGGCTCGGTTGCGGTTACCCGATGGGCCCGCTGGCGCTGCTGGACCTGATCGGGCTCGACACCGCGTACGAGATCCTCGAATCGATGTACCGGCAGTCGCGCAACCGGCTGCACGCGCCGGCCCCGTTGCTCAAGCAGATGATCACCGCGGGCCTGCTCGGCCGGAAGTCGGGCCGCGGCTTCTACGCCTACCAGGCCCCGGATTCGCCGGTGGTGGTGGACGGCGTCACCGACTCGTCCACTGTGGACGCGGCCCCGCGCGAGGTGCGGGTGGTCGGCGTGGTCGGCACCGGCACGATGGCCACCGGGATCGCCGAGGTGTTCGCGAAGCGCGGGTTCGACGTGGTGCTGCGTGCCCGCAGCGAGGAGAAGGCGCGGGCGGCGCTGGGCAAGGTCGGCAAGTCGCTGGACCGCCAGGTGAAGAAGGGGCGGCTGACCGAAGAAGAGGCTGGTAGCGCGCTGGAGCGCATCCGGCCCGCGGTCGAGTTCGCCGAACTGGCCGACGTGGACCTGGTGATCGAGGCGGTCGCCGAGGAACTGGAGGTCAAGCGCGCGGTGTTCGCCGCGCTCGACGACGCGGTCAAGCCGGGCGCGATCCTGGCCACCACCACCTCCTCGCTGCCGGTGATCGAATGCGCCGCGGCCACCTCGCGCCCGACCGAGGTGCTCGGCCTGCACTTCTTCAACCCGGCGCCCGTGATGAAGCTGGTCGAGGTGGTCGGCACGATCGCCACCGCACCAGAGGTGGTGGCCACCGCGCACGCGGTCTGCCAGTCGGTCGGCAAGCACCCGGTGCACTGCGGTGACCGGGCCGGCTTCATCGTCAACGCGCTGCTGTTCCCGTACCTCAACGACGCGGTGAAGATGCTGGAGGCGCACTACGCCGAGGCGGCCGACATCGACACCGCGATGAAGGTCGGCTGCAGCCTGCCGATGGGCCCGTTCGAACTGCTCGACGTGGTCGGGCTGGACGTGTCACTGGCCATCCAGCGCACGCTGTACAACGAGTTCCGCGAGGCCGGGTTCGCGCCGGCGCCGCTGCTGGAGCACCTGGTCACCGCGGGCAGGCTCGGCCGCAAGACCGGCAAGGGCTTCCGCGACTACACGGTTTAGGACGAGCAGCAGCCACCGCCACAGCAACCGCCGCCACCACCGGCGGGCGCGGGGGCGGCGGAGGAGCCGGTCAGCGCCACGGTGGTCAGCAGCTTCACGGTGTCGGCGTGCCCACCGGGGCAGGGCGCCGGTGCGCCGGACTCGGCCATCGGGCGGACCAGCTCGAAGGTCTCGGTGCATTCCCGGCAGCGGTAGGCGTAGGTCGGCATGAGGTCATTATCGCGGCCGGGGGCCGGAAGTGGGAAGCTGGCGTCGTGCTGACCGATCATCCCCACCTGTCCCAGGTCGCGCCGTCCGCACTCGCCGCGCTCGGGGTCGGCGGTTTCGCCGACACGCTCGGCTTCGGCGAGGCGTCCGGTGTGTGCGTGCTGCTCGTCGACGGCCTCGGCTGGGAGCTGCTGAAGGCGCATCCGGCCGACGCTCCGGTGCTCAACGAGCTGCGGTCGTCGCAGCTGCGGGTGGGCTATCCGTCGACCACCGCCGCCGGGCTGGCCGCGATCGGCACCGGGCTGCCGTCGGGGGAGCACGGCATGGTCGGCTACACCTTCGAGGTGCCCGGCGCCGGTGTGCTGAACGCGCTGCGCTGGTGCAGTCACGACGACGGTGGCGACCTGCGCGGCACGCTGCCGCCGGAGGAGGTGCAGCCGCTGCCGACCACCTTCGCCCGCGCCGCGGCGGCCGGGGTGCGCACGAGCGTGGTGTCCGAGGCGAAGTTCGCGAATTCGGCGTTGACGCAGGCGGTGCAGCGGGGTGCGCGCTACCTCGGCGTGCACGCGCTCGGGGATCTGGCCGCCCGCACGCTCGACGCGCTGGCCGAACCCCGCAGCTTCTGCTACTCGTACCACAGTCAGCTGGATTTCCTCGGTCACATCTACGGGCCGGGATCGGCCGCGTGGCGGATGCAGCTGCGCCAGGTCGACCGGCTGGTGGAGTCCATTGTGGAGGGATTGCCGCCGGGCGCTATGCTGGCCGTGGTGGCCGATCATGGAATGGTGCGGATCGGCGAGAAGCTCGACCTCGACGACACCCCCGAACTGCTGGCCGGCGTGCGTTCCATCGGCGGCGAGACGCGGGCGCGGCACGTCTACGCCGAGGAGGGTGCTTCGGCCGAGGTTTTGGCTGCCTGGCGGGAAGTCCTCGGTGATCGGGCGTGGGTGTACGGCCGTGAGGAAGCCATCGAGGGTGGACTGTTCGGGCCGACGGTCAGCGATCGTGTCCGGCCGCGGATCGGTGACGTGGTCGCCGCCGCGAAGGGTGAATTCGGCATGGTGCGGGAACTCGCGGAGGCGGTGGAGTCCTCATTGGTCGGTCAGCACGGCTCGCTGACCACCGCGGAGCAGCTGGTGCCGCTCGCGGTGGCCGGCGGGCGTTAGCTAACTGGTCACCACTAAGGGTTCCGCACGATCTTGAACCCCGGTGTGGTGTTCCGGATGTCGACGTGGTTGTCGCTCAGCTTCAGGTTGTTGAAGGTGGCCGTGCCGACTGCCGGGCCCTCACCGGGTTCCGGCAGCTCGTTCGCCCAGATCCCGAAGCCGGACTTCGCTTCGAACTCGTCGCCGCTCAGCCGTGCGCCGCTGATGCCGACGTTGGTGAGCACGGTGTCCTGCACCGGATTGGCCGGTTGCCCGCCGACGTAGTCCGTCTGGAACATGATGCCGTGGTAGGTCGGATCCACGATGTCCACATCGGACACCCGGATGCCGGTGAAGGTCTTCGACGCGGAGAACAGCCAGATCCCGGGGAAGGTCTGCGCGCCCCAGAAGTGGCCACCGGCCCGCACCACCGAGATGTTCTGGAAGTTCGTCGTGCCCGGCCCGAAACCGTGCATCGGGTAACCGAAGTCGAGCGACGAGATGGTGATGGCCGAGTAGGTCAGCGTGTCGGCGAGGTAGAGGTTGCGGAAGGTGTTGTCGTACCCGCCGTAGACCGCCAGCCCCGCGGCCCGCCACGGCAGGATCGCGGTGAGGTTCTCGTAGACGTTGCCGGTCTGGTTGCCGGGGTTGTTGTCGGTGGCGGCGAACAACGCGAAGCTGTCGTCACCGGTGGACCGGGCCTCGTTGTTGCTGATGTGGTTGCCCGTGCTGCCGTTGGTGAAGTTGAGCCCGTCGGCGAACAGATCGCGGATGCGGGAGTTGTACACCTTGGTGTTGTCGGTGTTCGAACCCCACAGCAGGCACATCTGGTGCTCGACCCAGAGGTCGTCGATGGTCATGTTCGACACGTTCGAGAAGTCGAACACCTTGCCGGGCCCGTCATTGCGCGAGGTGTAGTTGCCGAACACAGCGAACTTCGAGAACTTCGAACCGTTCGCGGTGGCGTCGGCGCGAAAGCCGATGTCGGTGTTCTCCTGGTTGGCCGGTGCGGTGAACCGGGTGAACCAGACCCCGGCGCCGATCACGTCGATCGCCTTGCCGTACACCTGGAACTTGGTCGAGGTCGGGTAGTCGCCGGCGGGCAGGTAGACGCCGGTGAGCGTGCCCGTGGTGTCCATCCGCACCTTGTCCAGCGCGTTCTGCACGTCCTGGTGGGTGAATCCGGCGGGCACGGCGTAACGCGCCGGGTCCGGGTTCGCCTGCGGCGCCACCTCTTCGAAGTTGACGAAGTCGATCGCGTACTGCGAGGTGTTCGCGGAATCCTTCTGCAGCTTGATCTTGCTGCCGGCGGGCACGGTGGTGCCGAGCAGCATGCTGGCTTCGTCGTAGATGTGGCGTGGCCCGCCCGCGCCCGGGGTGTTGCCGGGGCCCGCTTCCGGGCCGTAGAGCCACGCGTGCTTCGAACTCAGCGTGATCGGCTTGAGAAAGGTGCCGTTGACGTAGACGTTCAGCGTGGCGGTGATCCCGCCGCCGCCCGGTGCGTCCGGAATGGAGAATCGGGTGACGAGCGTGTTCGTGCTGGCCTTCGTGGTGAACTCGACGGCGCTGCCGGTGTTGTCGAGCGTCACCGCCCGTCGTCCGGAGGCCTCGCCCGCCAGGTGCCCGATCGTCCTGTTGGGACCGACCACCGCCGCGCCACCGGACACCGCGGCGTCCTCGGCCTCGATCGACTCGTACGGCATGTTCGCGCCGCGTCCGACGAAGAACGGCTGGCTGGTGGTGTTGTTGGCCTGCTTGACCGGGAGTTCGTTGGCGTCGTTGGTGATCACCGTCTTCACCGTGTACTTGCCGTTGACCGCGGGCCAGCTGCCCAGCGACACCGGTGCGGTGGTGGCACCCGCGGCGATCGCGCCGGCGTGGCTGCCGGTGAGCGTGCGCACCACGGCGCCGGTGGTGCTGTCGGTGATGGTGAGCGTGATCCCGTGCGCGCCACTCGCCGACGCGACGGAGCCCTGGTTCTTGATCGCCACGGAGAAGTTCACCGCGGTACCGGCGGACGGATTGCCCGGAGTCCAGGCGACCGGCGACGCGAGCAGGTCGGAGCTGGCCACCGGGGACACCACGAGCGGCGACGGGTTGTCGTAGGCGTTGTTGACCTCGTTCTGCTCGATCACCGCGTTGCCTTCGTCGACCTTGGCGCTCAAGGGGTGATTGCCCGCGTCACGAGGCCCGATGTTCGCCGTGACGGTCGTCGACGCGCCCGCGGCCAGCGTGCCGACCTGAGCCGTGCCGACCTTGGTGGTGCCGAGGTACAGGTTCACGTCGGTGGCGGGGGAAGGGCTCGCCCCGGCGTTGCGCACGGTCGCGGAGACGGTCACCTCGTCGGTCTCCACCGGGTTCGCCGGTGTCCAGGACAGCCCGGTGACGGTCAGGTCCGGGTTCGGCGCGGGCACACCGAGCGTCTGGAACTCGGCGACCTGCCCGGCGGGGGCGCCGGAGTTGCTGGTGATCCGGAGCCGGACGTCGGCGGCCCTGGCGGTCAGCGGAATGGTCACCGAGTTGCCGGTCGCGGGGTCGAAGCTGTACGACTTCGCGGCCACGAGCGTGGTGAACTCGGTCGCCGACTGCTCGCGGCCCTCGACCGCGATGGTCTGCGTGCGACTGGCCCAGATCGGGTCGGGATTCAGCTTGACCACCACGGAACCCAGGTCGGCGTTCGAGCCGAGCGCGACGGTCAGCACGCTGGGGTAGGCGCTGCCTTCCCAGTAGGTCGCCGTGTTGTTGTCGTTGGCGTTGGCCGCGACGTAACTGTGCACAGTGGACGATGCGGTGATCGGCCTGCCCAGGGCGAGATTCGTGCCGGCGGCCGTGCCCGCGCGGGTCACCGTGTTGCTGTTCGGCGACTGGTTGCCCGCGGCGTCCTTGGCGCGCACGAAGTAGGTGACGGTGGTTCCTGCGGGCTGGGTGTCGGTGTGGGTCAGCGCGGTGCCGCCGACGCTGGTGCGCAGTACCCCGTTGGCGTAGATGTCGTAGCCGGTCACGCCCACGTTGTCGGTGGCGGGGGACCAGGTGAGCCGGATCTGGTCGCTGCCGGGCTCGGTGAAGGCCAGGTTCGCCGGTGCCTGTGGAGCTTCGGTGTCCCCTGTGGACGGTCCGGAGACGGTGAACTCGCTGACCTGGCCCGCCGGCCAGCCGGTGTTCGCGGTGATCCGCACGCGGACGTACCGCACGGTGGCGGTGGTGAAGTCGATGGTGACGGCGTTCCCACTGGCGGGGTTGAAGATTTTGTCGGAGGAGGCGGCGAGATCGGTGAAGTTGGTGCCGTCGGTGCTGCCTTGAAGGCTCAGCGTCTGCGTACGCATGCCCCAGCCGTTCGGCAATTTCAACTCGACCCGGCTGCTGGGGACGGCGGCCCCGAGATCGGCCTGGATCCAGTGCGGGAAGGCGCCATTCGCGCTTTCCCAGTAGGTGGCGACATTCCCGTCGCCCACGTTGGCCGCCGGGTATTCGGGATGCGAACTGCTGGCGGTGTAGGTCGCGGCGAGCTGCCGGAACTCGGCGGGCCTGGCTTCGAATTCGGCGAGCTGTGCGGTGGAGTTCGCGGCGAACTCCACACGGAGGAAACGAGCGACGGTCGGCGCGAATTCGATCCGGACGGTGTTCTGCTCGGCGGGGGTGAAGGTGTACTCGGCCGCGCTGGTGATGGTCGCGAAGCCGGTGCCGTCACTGCTGCCCTGGAGGCTCAGTGTTTGCTGCCGCGTGGACCAGTCTTCTGGCACCTTCAGCGTCACCTGGTCGACGCTGCGCTCGGCGCCGAGGTCTAGTTGTGCCCACTGCGGCAGCGCGGTCCCGCGGCTTTCCCAGTAGGTGCCTTGGTCACCGTCGTTGATGTTGGAGGCGGTGTCCGCGGCACTGCTGGCGTGCGCGGTGGGCGCGGTGTCACCGAGCGCCGGGAGCGCGACCGTCGGAGCGGCCACCAGAAGCGCAACCAGAGCCAGACCGGCCGCGCGGGGTCGTTTTGTCGATCTCACCAGAACCGTCATCACCGGGACCTCTCCGTTGAGGTGCGAGTTTTTCGACGTGATGTCAACTTCTTGCGGGGAGCTGTTCAAGAGTTGCAGACCCCGATGGGTGAGTCAACGGCCGAACGTGCACCTGCGACAGCGGCGCCCCAGGCCTCGGACCTGGGACGCCGCCGTGGTGGTGGGAGCCGGAACTTCGACTTGGACTTCAGCCGCCAGCCGCCAGCCGCCAGCCGCCAGCCGTCGGCCATCAGCCCGCCAGCTGCCAGCCGGCTAGCCAGCTAGGTGCTAGGTGCGTGCTGGCCGCTGGCGCTGGTGGCTGAGTGCTGGGCGGCTGGCCGCTCGGTGCATGCGTGCTGAGTGCTAGGGCTTGACCGCGCGCCAGCGCTGCCGCCGTCCGTCCGGGTTGGCCACCTCGATCCGCTCGAAGCCGGCCGCGGCGAGCCGGCGGGGGAGCGAGTCGTGGGGGATCGGGTTGTAGGTGTCCCCGAGGTGGATCAGGCGGAACAGCATGCCGTGGACGCCGTCGCAGCCGGCGAAAACGCCGCCCGGCCGCAGCACACGGAACGCCTCGGCGAACAGCCGGTCCTGCTGGGCGGCGGTCGGCACGTGGTGGAGCATGGTGAAGCAGACCACCGAGCTGAATTCGTTCTCCGGCAACGGCATCGCGGTGCCGTCACCGTGGATCACCTTGGCGCGGGTGCCGTGGTCGCGTTCGAGGCCGCGCGCCAATTCCGCGTCGATCTCCAGTGCGGTCAGGTTCGGCACCATGTCCACCAGCACGCGCAGGTTCGCGCCGTAGCCGGGGCCGATCTCCAGCGCGTTGTCGCCGAGGTCCACGCCGTCGAGCGACCACGGCAGGAGTTGCTCCTCGACGCGCTTCGCCCACGTTTCGGAGCTGCAGAGCCGCCGGTGGTACCAGTTCATCGCCATGTGGCCGAAGGTAAGGCCGCGGTGCGCTGGCCGAAAGGCGATAGGCTGCCAATTCATGTCGTCAACCGGACAACCCGAGGCGATGCTGTTCGGCGACTACGACCTGCCGTCGGGCACCTGGCTCGACTGGCACGTGCACGACGACCACCACCAGCTCGCCTGGGCGGCGCGCGGGGTGGTCGCGGTCAACGTGGGGTCGGCGCACTGGGTGCTGCCGCCCGCGCGGGCGCTGTGGATTCCGGCGGGCACGGTCCACCGCACCGGTTCGTCAGGGAACGCCGTGCTGCGGGGAATCTTCATGGACGCGGCGCGGTCGCCGGTCTCGTGGCCGGAACTCCGGTTGGTGCGCGTGCGTCCCCTGTTGCGCGAGCTGCTCGACCACCTGACCGCCGGCGGCCTCGCCGAGGACGCCCGTCGCCGCGCCGAAGCCGTGGCTTTCGACCTGCTGGAGCCGGTGCCGGTTACCCCGATCAGCGTGCCCCTGCCCGTCGACCCGCGGGCACGCCAGGTCGCCGATGCCCTGATCGCCACCCCCGCCGACCCCCGCACCCTCGACGACTTCGGCCGAGCCGTAGGTGCAAGTGAACGAACCTTGGCGCGCCTCTTCCTCGCCGAAACTCACCTCAGCTTCGGACGATGGCGAACCCAGGCGCGGCTGCGTGCCTCGCTTCCCCTGCTGGCCGATGGCCGTTCACTGGCGACTGTGGCGGAGCGAGTGGGTTACTCGTCGCCGAGCGCTTTTGCCGCCGCCTTCCACCGCGCGGTGGGTGTGCCGCCGGGGCGGTATTTCGGCTGAGCCCTCGCCTCGGCCAGGTGCTGGGGCCTTGGTGGGTCGCGACCACGACCGAGCCGCGCCCCTGGGAGAGTGCGGCGCCCTCGGGCGGGTGCCAAGCTCTGCCTGGTGCCTGGTGCCTGGTGCCTGGTGGTTGGTGGCTGGGACTTCGGCTGGTGTCGAAGCCATGGCCGAGGGCGCCGCCGGGTGCTGTGGATGTGGCCGAGGGCGCCGCCGGGTGCTGTGGATGTGGCTTCACGGCCGGGTGCTGTGAATGGGGCTTTTACGGGCGAGTGCCGTGAAAGCCACAATTACGGCCGAATCCGCCGTGAAGGCCACATTCGCGGGCGTGGTGTCGGTCATGGGTGCGGGCGGGCGGTGCGTACTTCGGGGTGGGGCGGCGGATACCGTGGCCGCGTGCCCCGACGCAACAAGCCCTCGCGTTCACGCGCGAGCCTGCCCGCGCGTGAAATGGGTGGCGCGACGGGGTGGGCCAGCACCGAGTCCGCACCGGACGGTGACTGGCTCGTCCGCTCAGTGCCGGGCGCGCAGGCGACCAAGTTCTACCGGTGTCCCGGGTGCGACCACGAGATTCGGCCGGGTGTGCCGCACGTGGTGGTGTGGCCCGCTGACGAGACCGGGTCGGTGACCGACCGGCGGCACTGGCACCGCCCCTGCTGGGACGCGCGGGCGCGAAGGAGGCCCAACCGGTGGTGAGGATCGGACCGAACACCAAGCTGCCCGCGCGCCGGGAGGCCGTGACGCTGCACACCGAGGACGGCCTCCGACTGGTCGGCGAGCTGGCATTGCCCGCCGACCGCGCACCGGTGGCCACCGTGGTGCTGCTCCACCCGCTGCCGACGCACGGCGGCATGATGGATTCGCACGTGCTGCGCAAGGCCGCCTTCCGCCTACCCGCACTGGCCGGGCTCGCGGTGCTGCGGTTCAACACGCGCGGTGCGGCCAGCGAAGCCGGGCGTAGCGAAGGCACCTTTGGCGCCGCGGAAGGCGAACGCTTCGATGTCGCGGCCGCGCTCGATTTCGTCCGGGTCCGGGGGTTGCCCAGGGTTTGGCTGGCCGGCTGGTCGTTCGGCAGCGACCTCGCACTCATGCACGGCATCGACAGCCGTGAGCGGAGTGAAGGCACCGAGGACATCGACGCCGCCGAAGGCTCCCGCGACGTCGCAGGCACCGGCGGTCGTGATGGCGCCACCGTTCGGGATGGTGCCGACGGCCGCGATGGTCCCGATGGTCGCGGCGCCGCTGATGGTGCTGACGACCGTGATGGCGCCGATCGCCGCGATGGTGCTGACGATCGTGGCGACACCGAGCACACTGGCGACGCCGAAGACACCTACGACCTCGAGCGCGCCGACGGAACGGAAGGCACCGAGCGCGCCGATGGTACCGAGCGCGCCGATAGTGCCGAGCGCGCCGATAGTGCCGAGCGCGTCGGACGGGTCGAACGCACCCTCGACATCGGACGCGCCGATCGCACCGAGCGCGCCGATGGCACCGGCGACGCCAAAGGCACCGGCGACGCCGATGGCACCGGGGGCGCCAAAGGCACCGAGCACACCGAACACGCCACCGGCCTCGTCGAGGGCGTTGTGTTGATTGCGCCTCCGTTGCGCTGGAGCAGCCCGGTGCAGCGGGCCGCTTGGGCGGCTACCGGTAAGCCGGTGGTGGCGTTGGTGCCGGAGTTCGACGACTATCGGTTACCCGAGCACGTTCGTGAGGGGTGCGCGATGATCCCGCAGGCGCGGGTGATCACCCTGCCCGGCGCCGGGCACCTGCTGGTCGGGCACGCGGACGCGGTGCTCGACCACCTGGTCTCCGTCATCGCCCCGGAAACGCCCGTGCCGCTGCCACGGGACTGGGACGGCGAGTGGGAAAACCATCAGGTGACCATTGTGGACAGTCAACGGCGGTAGTGGATTGACCGCTGTCCTTGGTAGTCCTCCTCCGAATAAGGCTTGAAGCCGAGTTTCTCGGCCACCCGCCGGGACGGTTTGTTGATCAGTGCCACCGAGATCACCACCGGGCGCTCGGGCACCTCCCGCTCCGCCCACTCGACCGCGGCCTCGGCCATCTCGGTCGCGTAGCCCTTGCCCCAGCTCGAGGCGCGGAAGCGGTAGTACAGGTTCAGCAACTTCTCGTCGTGCATCTCCTTCGACTGCACCCCACCCACGCCGACGACCTCACCCGTCGCGGCCTCGACCACGGCGAAGTAGCCGTAGCCGTGCTCAGCCCAGTGCGAGAGCCAGTACTCGAACTGCTTACCCGCCTGGTCGGCGTCGGGCGGGTCGGCGTTGTACCGGTTCGTCTCGGGATCGGACTGGATGCGGACGACGGCGGCCCGGTCGTCCTGGCGCAACGGGCGCAGGATGAGGCGCTCGGTGTGGATGGCGTGGAACTTGGTCACGGAAACGACGGTAGCCCCCGGCCCCGACAACTCCCGGCTGGAGACGAATTCATGCAGTTTCGGCGGACTTCAGCAGCTGGTCCAGCACGGCCGTGTCGCCGAAGGTCTCCACCGCGCCGACCGCCCGCCGACGCCAGAGCACCAGCAGCAGGTCCGACGCGGTCCCGCGCACCGCGACCGTGCCCTTCGAGTGCGAGCGCGTGACCTGCCAGCCGGTCCCGTCGTGCGCGATCGACCATTCGCCGGGCCCGTCCGTGGCGTGCAGGTGCACGGTCCCGCCCAGCGACGACGACGGCGACGACGGAAGGAAGTGCGTCAGGAACTCGTCGATCCCGTCCACCGCGAGTTCACGCCCGATCGGCTCGTCGCGGCCGGCCGCCACCAAAGCGTCCCAGGCGTGGACCGCGGCCTCGTGGGCCATCCGGCGCTGGACGAACCCCGCCGTCCGGTCCGCCGACCAGGTCCACACCGGTTTCGCCGGATCCGCCCGCCGGACGGCTTCGACCAGGTGGCGGAGGTTGTCCGCGTACCGGTCGAGCACCTCGTCGTCGCCCGGTCGCTCCGGTTCCTGGTAGTTGTCCGGCCCGTTCAGCAGCCCGCTCAACTGCAGCCGCCAGAAGTAGAAGACCTCGCTGGTGTGCCAGACCAGGTCGCCCACCGTCCAGTCCGGACAACTGGGTACCGGCCTGCTCAGGTCGGTGGCCGCCGCGGCCAGTGCGGTCCCGTAGCGCTCCAGCTCGGCGCGGTACTGCTCTCGGTTCATCGGCCAACCCTATTGGGGGCGGAGTTGCGCACACTTGGTCGCCGGGCGGGCCGACGTGAGCGAGAATGGCGCAATGCCACAACTGCGCCTCGCGTTGGCCCAGGTCAACCCCACTGTCGGGGACCTCGCCGGAAACGCCGACCAGACCGTCGAGTGGACGCGCAAGGCCGTCGAGGCCGGCGCGCACGTGGTGGTCTTTCCCGAGATGTCGCTGACCGGCTACCCGGTCGAGGACCTGTCACTGCGCAAGACCTTCGCCGAGGCGTCCCGCGCCAAGGTGGACGAGGTGGCCAGGCGGCTCGACGACGCGGGCTGCGGGGAGGTGCTCACCTACGTCGGCTACCTCGATCTGGACGACGCCGGGCCGCGGGACGCCGCGGCCGCGTTGTACCGGGGCGAAGTGGTGGCCAGGCAGTTCAAGCACCACCTGCCCAACTACGGCGTGTTCGATGAGCACCGCTACTTCAAGCCCGGCACCACGCTCGACGTGGTCCGGCTGCACGGCATCGACATCGGCATGGTGATCTGCGAGGACATCTGGCAGGACGGCGGGCCGATCGCCGCGCTCGGCAAGGCCGGGGTGGACCTGGTGGTGGCGCCGAACGCCTCGCCGTACGAGCGGTCCAAGGACGACATCCGGCTGCCGCTGATCGCGCGCCGCGCGGCCGAGGCCGGCGCGCCGCTGGTCTACACGAACCAGGTCGGCGGCCAGGACGACCTGGTCTTCGACGGCGACTCGATCGTGGTCGCCGCGGACGGCAGGCTGCTGGCGCGGGCGCCGCAGTTCACCGAGCACCTGCTCGTGCTGGACATGGACATCGACGCGGGCGGGCACGCTGCCGACGGCGAGCTGGCCGGGCTGCACGTCAACCGGCGGGTGCTCTCCGCCGAACCGCTGCCCGCCTACGAACCGCTCGCCGAGCCGCCGGTCAGCGAACCGCTCTCGGAGGAGGCGGAGGTGTGGTCGGCGCTCGTTGTCGGCCTGCGTGACTACGTGCAGAAGAACGGCTTCCGCTCGGTCACCTTCGGCTTCTCCGGCGGGATCGACTCGGCCGTGGTGGCCGCGCTGGCCGCCGACGCGCTCGGCGGCGACGCGGTGCACGGCGTCTCGATGCCGTCGAAGTACTCCTCGGAGCACTCGCGCTCCGACGCGGCCGAGCTGGCTCGCCGGATCGGCGCGCACTTCCGCGTCGAACCGGTCGAGGACATGGTCAAGACCTACGTCGACCAGCTCAAGCTCACCGGGCTCGCGGAGGAGAACATCCAGGCGCGCACCCGCGGCATGCTGCTGATGGCACTGTCCAACTTGGACGGTCACCTGGTGCTGGCCACCGGCAACAAGACCGAGTTGGCGGTGGGCTACTCGACCATCTACGGCGACGCGGTCGGCGGCTTCGCGCCGATCAAGGACGTGTTCAAGACGCACGTGTGGCAGCTGGCCCGCTGGCGCAACGCCGAAGCCGAGAAGCGCGGGGAGACCCCGCCCATCCCGGAGAACTCGATCAGCAAGCCGCCGTCCGCCGAGCTGCGCCCCGACCAGCTCGACTCGGACTCCCTGCCGGACTACGCGCTGCTCGACGACATCCTGGACGACTACGTGGAGGGCGATCGCGGCTTCGCCGACCTGCTCGCCGCCGGGTTCGACCCCGAGGTGATCGACCGCGTGGTCCGCATGGTCGACAAGGCCGAGTACAAGCGCCGCCAGTACCCGCCGGGCACGAAGATCACCTTCAAGGCCTTCGGCCGCGACCGCCGCCTGCCGATCACCAA
The DNA here is from genome assembly GCF_009429145.1 of Amycolatopsis sp. YIM 10. GTDB lineage: Bacteria > Actinomycetota > Actinomycetes > Mycobacteriales > Pseudonocardiaceae > Amycolatopsis. The sequence goes on from NZ_CP045480.1 coordinate 1,329,746, forward strand.
CTCCTGGCGCGAGGTCCACTGAGTTCGGCCAGCAGCAGGGCCTCGGCCTCGCAGGCGCGCGCGAAGTCGCCGAGGTGCAGGTTCTCGTCGGCGCCGTGGGCGTGGCAGGCCGGGTCGCCGCCGGCGCTGGTGATCAGGATCGCCGCGTCGGGAAAGGCCGACGCGAACGCGGCGACGAACGGGATCGAGCCACCGCCGCCGATCTCCACCACCTCGGTGCCGTACGCCTTGGCGTAGGCGCGGCGGGCCGCGTCCAGGCAGGCGGCGCCCGAGTACGGCTCGGCGACCTCGCCCTCGTCGACGTGCACGCGCACGCCCCAAGGCGCGTGCGTTCGCAGGTGCCGGGCGAGCGCCGCGCGGGCGCGCACGGCGTTGTCGCCGGGTGCCAGGCGCAGGCTCACCTTCGCGCGGGCCACCGGCTGCAGCGTGTTCGACGCCCCGTCGACCGGTGGGGCGTCGATCGCCAGCACGCTCGCCGATGGCCGTGCCCAGATCCGTTCGGAGAGCGGGCCGGTGCCCAGCAACGGCACGCCGTCGAGCAGCCCGGCCTCCACGCGGAACCGGTCCTCGGGATAGTCGACCGCGGGTGCCTTGCCGCCGATCAGGCCCGCGACCGCGACGTCCCCCGAGTCGTCGTGCAACGTCGCGAGCAGGCGGCACAACGCGGTCAGCGCGTCCGGTGCCGCGCCGCCGTAGCTCCCGGAGTGCGCGCCTCGTTCCATCGTCCGGACCTCCACCACGCACGCCGCGAGCCCGCGCAGCGAAGTCGTGAACGCGGGCACACCGACGTCGAAGTTCTCGGCGTCGGCCAGCACGATCACGTCGGCCGCGAGCCGGTCGCGGTACCGCTCGATGAACGCCGCGAGCGTCGGCGAGCCGATTTCCTCCTCGCCCTCGACCAGCACCGTCACGCCGACCGGTGGCTTGCCGTCGAACGCGCGCAGTGCGGCGAGGTGCGCCGCGATCGCCGACTTGTCGTCCGCCGAACCCCTGCCGTACAAACGATCCCCACGCCGAACCGGTGCGAAGGGCGGGCTCGACCAGCCGCTCCCGGCCGGTTGCACGTCGTGGTGCGCGTAGAGCAGTACGGTCGGCTTGCCCGGTGGCGCCGGATATCTCGCCAGCACCGCCGGCGCGCCGACCTCGTCGAGGAGGTCCACCTCGGGTGCGCCGGTCGAGCGGAACAACCGCGCGGTCAGTTCGGCCGATCGGCGTACGGCGGCGGTATCACCGCTCACTGAAGGAATGCGGATCAGCGCTTCGAGATCGGACAACGCGTTCAAAGGGAGCTTCCTTTCCGTTGGTCGCGCCACGCCGGGACCAGCGCGGCGAAGAGCAGTGCGGCCGTCGCCGCGAAGGCCACCGGGTAGCCGGTCCCGCCGACGACCAGGCCGAACCCCACCGCACCGGCGCCGAGGCCACCGTCGTATGCGATGTTCCACAGCACGCTGACCCGCCCGAACGCCGATTCCGGCACCCGGTCGAACATCACCGCCAGCGTCACGTTCTGCGCCATGCCGAAGCCGACGCCGAACACCGCCATGCCCGCGATCACCGCGACCGGACTGCCGAGCACCGCCGTCGCGGCGGTCCCGGCCGCGGCGACGAGCACCGACGGGATCAGCAACCGCCCCGAGCCGTACCGGTCGCCGAACCGCCCGGCCGCCCAGCGCGCGATCGGTGTCACGGCCGACTGGACCAGCAGCGCCACCGCGGCTACCGAGCGCGTTTCGGCTGGAACGGCCAGCGGCAGGAAGGTCACAAAGCCCCGGCGGCGAAGGTGGTCGCGCCGAAGATCAGCGTCGGCCGCAGCAGTCCGGACGGTCCGGCACCGGACCGCGAAGGCTCCAGTGCCCGCCGCGGCGGTAGCCCGAGCACAGCGGGCAACGTCACCAGCGGCAGCAGCGCACCCGCGGCGAACAGCGGTCCGTAACCGATCTCCGCGCTCAGCCACACGCCCAGCGGCAGCGCCGCGATCGGCGGCACGCCGACCGCGATCCCGTACAGCCCCAGCGCTTCGCCACGGCGTTCCGGCGCGGCGAGTTCGGCGACCAGCGCGACCGCCACCACCACGACGATGCCGAGCCCGGCACCGCGGGCCAGCGCCACCGCCAGCACCAGCGGCATCGCGGGGGACAGGGCCAGCGCGAAGGCGGGCGCGCCGAGCAGGACCACACCGAGCGCCAGCACCGCGCGGTACCCGAACCGGGCGGACAGGCGCGGGACCGCGGGTTCGATCGCGACGGTGGCCAGCATCAGCGCGCCGGTGGACAAGCCCGCGCTGAGCACCCCGGACGCCGACGCGTACAGCGGGACCACGGAAAGCAGCAGGTAGAAGCCGCAGAACGCGCCGAACGCGAGTACCAGCAGCAGGACCATCGGCCGGGTCAGCAGCCGTGACCGGAGATCTTCGGTGAGCACCGCACGAGCGTCCGCCGGGACGGGCACCCCGGGCATCGGGCGGATGCCCTATCCACCCGCCCTATTTCCGCGTGCTGTGGAAGTGTGGCGGGTATGCGCACGGGACTGCCGAGCCCGGTACTCGCCGGGCGGGACACCGAGTTCGCGCTGCTCGCGGACGCCTTCGCCGACATCGGCGCCAGCTCGGCCACCGTGCTGGTCGGCGGGGAGGCCGGGATCGGCAAGTCCCGCCTGATCAGCGAATTCGCCGCCGCGCAACAGGCCAGGGTGCTGGTCGGCGGCTGCCTGGAACTCGGTGAGAACGGCCTGCCGTTCGCACCGTTCACCGCGGTCCTGCGGGCGATCGGGCCCGAGGAGATCCGCGAGCTTTCACCGGGTGGCACGGGCGAACTCGGCCGATTGCTCCCGTCACTCGGCACGCCGGACCGGGACGGCGACGAGCTGGCGCGGGCACGGCTGTTCGAGCAGATCCTCGCGGTGTTCCAGGGACTGGCGGAACGGCAGCCGTTGGTGCTCGCCGTCGAGGACCTGCACTGGGCGGACCGGTCGAGCCGCGACCTGCTGCGGTTCCTGGTGCGCAGCCAACCCGCGATCCCCGGGCTCCTCCTGCTGATCAGCTACCGCAGCGACCAGCTGGATCCCGCGGCGCGCTCGCTGCTCGCGGAACTCGCGCGGCTGGACTGGGTGCGGCGACTGGAGCTGGCGCGGCTGCCGAAGAACGCGGTCACCGTGCAGTTGCGCGGCCTGCTCGGGCACGAACCCGAACCCGGTCTCAGCGAACGGATCTTCCGCAAGAGCGAAGGGAATCCGCTGTTCGTCGAGGCGCTGCTGGGCTGTGCGGGCCAACCGGGACCGTCGCTGCCGCAGTCCATCCGGGATCTCCTGCGCGCGCCGCTGGAACGGCTCGAACCACGGAGTCAGGAGGTTGTGCGCGCGGCGGCGGCCGGTGGGAGCCGGGTCGGCCACCGGCTGCTGGCCGTGGTGACCGAGCTGGACGACGCCGCGTTGTCCGACGCCGTCCGTCCGGCCGTCGCGGCGAATCTCCTGATAGCCGACGAAGACGAGTACGCGTTCCGGCACGCTTTGATCCGCGAAGTCGTCTACGAGGACCTGCTGCCGGGTGAACGCGCGATGCTGCACACGCGCTATGGCGAGGTGCTCGACAAGGACGCGTCGCTGGTCGCGCGGCCTGAAGTGGAACTGGCGCGACATTGGTACGCCGTGCGGAAACAGCATCCGGAACGGGCGCTGGCAGCGTCGTGGGCCGCGGCGTCGACGGCCGGGAAGTCACTCGCGTATGCCGAGCGATCGCTGTTCCTGTCGCGTGTGCTCGAACTCGGCGCGGACCCGTCCGCCGTGCTGGAGGACGCGATCGAGGCCGCCGTATCAGCCGGTGAGGGCGATCGTGCGATGACCCTGATCGAAGCCGCCGTCGAGGAGTTCGCCGGCGATCCGGCGCGGCTCGCTCGGGTCCTGCGGCATCGCGGCGAGCTGCGGTACGCGCTCGGCCTGCCCGGTGACCTGGACGATCTGCGGGAGGCGGCGCGGTTGATCCCGGCCGGGCACGCGGAACGCCGTCCGGCGTTGAACGCGCTGGCCGCGCGCCTGATGACGGTCCCGTGCGAGGACAAGGCACTGGTGGTCGCCGAGGAGGCGTTGCGAACGCCGGGTGATGTGCGGTCCGAACTGGTCGCGCGCATCAACTTGGCTTACCTGCGCGCGGATCTGCCCGACCTGGCCAGGGTGCTCGTCTCGGCCGAAGAGCTGGACGACCAGCGGATCGTCCTGCACACCCTGCGCTGCCAGGCGGACCTGCTGGTGGGGGCCGGGCAGTACCGGCGAGCGGCGGACGTGGCCCGCTGCGGACTTTCCGAGGCCGCGAAAGCCGGTCTGTCGAGGACGTCCGGACCCGCGCACGCCGGGAACCTCGCCGAAGCGCTGATCGCGCTGGGGGACTGGGACGAGGCGAACGAGATCCTCGAACACGCGCTGGAACTCGATCCGACACCGAGCCTGCGCGCGTATCTGCTGGTGTTGCGGGGAACCATCGGCCTCGCGCGCGGTGACCGGGCGCCCGCCGAAGAAGCCGTCGCCTACGCCGGTGAGGTGTTCACGCGCGGAACCGCCTACGCACAGGACCTGTTGCTGCTCGTCCAGCTCCAAGTCGAGCTGATGTTGGCGCAGGGCAAGGAAACCGAGGCGGGCGAGGCGGTCGCGCGGGCGCTAGCCGACGATTCGGTGACCAGCGCGCGATATCTCTGGCCAGTGGTCGCGACCGGTCCGTGGCCGGTCGGTGAACTGCCCGTCGATGGACCCGTGCAGCGCGCGCACCAGCTCACCCATTTCGCCGAATGCAGCGGAGAACGCGACGACTGGGCGCGCGCGGCCGACGCCTGGGCCGAGTTGCGCCAGCCGTACCGCGAGGCGCGGGCCGCACTGCGCGCGGGCGACCTGCGCCGGGCGCACGCACTCGCGGACGCACTGGGAGCGGGCGGAATGCTGGCCGAGATCGAACGACTGGCCAAGGCGACCAGGACCCGGCTCGACGAACCCGTGCACGAGCAGCGGTTCGGCCTCACTCCACGCGAACTGGAGGTGCTCCGCCTGCTCGCCGACGGCCGCACGAACCGGGAAATCGCCGGAGAGCTGTTCATCGCGGTGAAAACCGCGGGCGCGCACGTGTCCAGCATTCTCGGCAAGCTCGGTGTCACCGGCCGGGTCCAGGCGGCCACCGCCGCGCACCGGCTCGGCCTGCTCGGGTGAATGCGCCTTTCGTCGGGAGTTCACCGCCGGTACCTGTACCCGGTGACCGCGTTTCCGTAGCGTCCGTTGGGTTCCCCCACCACTGAAGCGGAACTCAACGGAGGCACAGCGTGTCGACCCTCAAGAGACGGAACTTCCTGCGCGCGGCGGTGCTCGGCGCGGGCGTCACGGCGTTCGGCAACACCTTCACCCCCTCGGCACTGGCCAACCCCGCCCAGAACGGACCCAGCCCGTACGGTCCGCTCCAGGCGGCGGACGCCAACGGCATCCAGCTCCCGGCCGGGTTCACCAGCCGGATCGTGGCCCGTTCCGGGCAGAAGGTCGCCGGGTACACCTGGCACGACGCGCCCGACGGTGGCGCGGTCTTCGCCGACGGCAGCGGCTGGATCTACGTGTCCAACTCCGAGGTCCTGCTCGGCGGCGGCGCCGGCGCGCTGAAGTTCGACGCGAGTGGCAACATCACCAGCGCGTACCGGGTGCTCTCGAACACCCGGCTGAACTGCGCCGGCGGTGCCACCCCGTGGAACACCTGGCTCTCCTGCGAGGAAATCGACCGCGGTTACGTGTTCGAATGCGACCCGTGGGGCGTCAAGGCCTCGGTCCGGCACCCGGCGATGGGCCAGTTCAAGCACGAAGCCGCCGCCGCGGACCCGGTGCGCAAGGCGATCTACCTGACCGAGGACGTCTCCGACGGCTGTTTCTACCGCTTCCTCCCGACCACCTGGGGCAATCTCTCCGCGGGCAAGCTGCAGGTGCTGCGGGCGGGGTCGGCCACCTCCGGCTCGTTCACCTGGGCCGACGTGCCCGATGTGGACGGTTCGCCGACCGCCACCCGCAACCAGGTCTCCGGCGCGAAGCGGTTCAACGGTGGCGAGGGCCTGCACTACGCGAACGACACCGCGTGGTTCACCACCAAGGGCGACAACCGGTTGTGGCAGCTGAACCTGGCGAACAACACCTACGAACTCGCCTACGACGATTCGCTGGTGAGTCCCGGCACCGCGCCGCTGACCGGAGTGGACAACGTGACCGGCACGGCCTCCGGTGACCTCTTCGTCGCCGAAGACGGTGGCAACATGGAGATCTGCGTGATCACGCCGAACGACGTGGTCGCGCCGTTCCTGCGGATCAACGGTCAGAGCAGCTCGGAGATCTGCGGCCCGGCGTTCACCCCGGCCGGGAACCGGCTGTACTTCTCGTCCCAGCGCGGTACCAGCGGGTCCAGCTCGGGCGGCATCACCTACGAGGTGACCGGCCCGTTCCGTGGCTGACGCACGAAAAAGCGGGGCCCCGGCGACGGGACCCCGCTTTTTCGTGTGCCTCAGTCCTTCTTGCGGCGGAGCAGGCTCCGCACCTTCTTCAGCGCCTGCTCGGCGTCGGAGTCGAACGGGTTGTCGTGCACCAGGTACGTCCACGTCGAGGTGGCCCGCCGCACCCCGGACGCCGCGAGATCGATGCCGTTCTCGGTGATCTCGGCTTCCTCCAGCGAGGCGATCGAGCGCTGCTCGGTCTCCGGAATGATCTTGTGGAACTCCGGGATCGCCGCGCGGTGGAACTCGTCGAGCGGGGTCTCCCGCGCCAGCGCGCGCAGGTGGATGCTCTCCCGCACGTCGGTCAGGAAGGCCAGGTGGTCCGACCAGAGCTGGTCGATGTGGAACAACGCGATGTCGCGGCAGATCTGCTCCACCTTCTCCTCGTCGTCCACCGCCTCGGACAGCTCCTTGAACTTCTCCGGCGCGCCCTTCTCCAGCTGCTCCTTCGCCAGGTCGGTCCGCAGCAGCTTGTCGCGGTGGGCGAGCAGCTCGGTCCGCTGCCGCTCGATCAGCCGCGTGTAGCGCCAGGTGTTGCGGTGGATCTCCAGGTCGACGCCCTCGGCCACGCGCTGGGCGTGCTTGATCTGCCGGTGCGCGGCGATGTCGGTGATCTCGCCGGTCTCGGAGTCGGAGTCGATGCCCTCGGGAATGTCCGGCGCGTTCTGCAACACCAGATCGTCGTTGAGGCTGGCGAAGAAGATCGAGCTGCCCGGGTCGCCCTGGCGGCCGGCGCGGCCGCGCAGCTGGTCGTCGAGCCTGCTGCTCGGGTAGCGCGCGGTGCCGATCACGTGCAGCCCGCCCAGCTCGGCCACCCGCTCCCGGTCCTTGCCGTCCTTGCCGCCGAGCCGGATGTCGGTACCACGGCCGGCCATCTGCGTGGACACGGTGACCGCGCCGTACCGGCCGGCGTCCGCGATGATCTCGGCCTCTTCGGCGTCGTTCCGCGCGTTCAGCACCACGGATTCGAGGCCGACCTTCGCCAGCTTCTCGGCCAGCTCCTCGGACTCGGCCACGTCCTGCGTGCCGACCAGGATCGGCTGCCCGGTCTCGTGCACGCGGGCGATCTCCTCCTCGATCGCACGCAGCTTCTGCGACGGCGAGGCGAAGATGCGGTCCTTGGCGTCCTCGCGGATGTTCTCCGTGTTCGGCGGGATGACCGCCACTTCGAGCTTGTAGAACTCACGCAGCTGCTCGGCCACCGCGACCGCGGTACCGGTCATGCCCGCGACCTGCGGGTAGCGCGCCATCAGCGCCTGCACGGTGATCGAGTCGAGGATCTCGCCGCGGTCCGACGGCGGCACCTGCTCCTTGGCCTCGACCGCGGCCTGGAGCCCGTCCGGCCAGCGCTGCAGTTCCGCGACGCGGCCGCGCGAGGCGTTGATCAGCTGGACCTTGCCGTCGCGCACCAGGTAGTCGACGTCGCGTTCGAGCAGCGCGTGCGCGTGCAGCGCGACGTTCACCGCGGCGAGCTTGTCCTGCCCGTCGCCGGACTCGCTGTACAGGTCGATGCCGCCGAGCGACTTCTCCACCACCGACGAACCCGCGGTGGTCAGCCAGGCGTTGCGGCCGTCCTTGTCGGTCTCGTAGTGCAGCCCGAGGCGCAGCCGCCGGACCACGTTGGCGACCTCCTCGTCGGCCTGCCCCGCGTCCACCGAACCGGCCATCACCAGCGGCACCCTGGCCTCGTCGACCAGCACCGAGTCGGCCTCGTCGATGATCGCCACCTCGGGCTCCGGCTGGACCAGCTCGTCGGCGCGGGTGACCAGGCGGTCGCGCAGCATGTCGAAGCCGATCTCGCTGACCGCGCCGTAGGTGACCTCGGCGTGATAGGCCTCGCGGCGCTCCTCGCGGGTCCGCGACGGCTCCACCCAGCCGACCGACACGCCCAGCAGGTCGAAGATGGGTTTCATCCATTCGGCGTCACGACGGGCCAGGTAGTCGTTGACCGTGACCACGTGCACGCGCTTGCCCTGCAGCGCGTACCCCGCCGCGGCGAGCGCGCCGGCCAGCGTTTTGCCCTCACCGGTGGCCATCTGCACGACGTGCCCGGTGAGCAGGCCCAGCGTGCCGAGCACCTGGACGTCGAAGGCGCGTTCGTCGAGTGCGCGCCTGGCCGCCTCACGACCCAGCGCACCCAGCTCGACCAGCTGGTCGTCGCCCCACTTCTCCACTTCGCGCAGCTTGGCCGCGGTCTCGGTCAGCTCCTCGTCGGAGAGTTTCTCGATCTCCGGTTCCCGCTTCTCGACCGCGGGCAGGAGCGCCTCGTACCGGGTCAGTTCCACGCTGGCCGGACGCTGGATGATCCTGCGCAACCGTTTGCCGACCCGGCTCATCAACGCTGCCACCCGTGCTCTCCTCTGTCCGTCTCGCGCCCAGCGGGCGGTGTTCGCTTGCCCAACGCGGTCCTACCGCGTCCGAGTTCCGCGCTTCGGTACTGGCACCATCGTCGAGGTGCGCCGACTCGAACGCTACCGGTCCCGACTGGGCCTTGTCCTCGTCCTAACGTCGCTACCGGTCGTCATGGCCGCGTGCTCCACCGCTGAGGAAACACCGGGGCCGGTGACCGAAACGAAAGGACCGGCGGGTCCGGTTCCCGCCGGTCTCGAAAAGTTCTACGCGCAGCCCCTGAGCTGGGGCGAATGTGCACCCTACGCGACAACGTCGAGCACCAAGACGGCCTTTGGGGTGAAGGGTGCCGAATGCGCGCGGCTCACCGTGCCGCTGGACTATGCCAAACCGGACGCCGAGACGATCACCATCGGCGTGCTCCGGCACCGGTCGGACGGAAGTGGCGAGCGGATCGGCTCGCTGCTGTTCAACCCCGGCGGACCCGGTGCCTCCGGAATGGCCGCGGTGGCCGGGATGGCGGAGTCCTCGCCCGAGCTGACCTCCCGGTTCGACCTGGTGGGTTTCGACCCGCGCGGGGTCGGGGCGAGCCAGCCGCAGGTGCGCTGCCTGACCGACGCCGAGCGTGACGCCGAGCGCGCCGACGACGTCGAGGCCGACGGTTCACCGGAAGGCGTGACCAAGCAGGAGGCGGAGAACAAGACCTTCGCCGAGCGCTGCGCCGAGCGCACCGACCACCACGCCGCCATGCTCGCGAACGTCGGCACCAGGGACGTCGTCAGGGACATGGACGTGCTCAAGTCCGCGCTCGGCGACGCGAAGCTTTCCTACGTCGGTTATTCGTACGGCACGCGCATCGGCTCGACCTACGCGGAGACCTTCCCGCAGAACGTGCGTGCGATGGTGCTCGACGGCGCGCTCGACCCCGAGCAGGACTCGGTGGAATCGCTGGTCGCGCAGGGCGAGGGCTTCGGCAAGGCGTTCGACGAATTCGTGAAGTGGTGCGTGGCCGAGCAGGACTGCGCGCTCGGCCGCGACCCGGCGGGCGCGACGAAGGCGTACCAGGACCTGACCCGGCCGCTGATCGACAACAAGGCCGCGGTCGGCGACGGCCGCCTCCTCTCCTACGAGGACGCGACCACCGGAACCGTGCAGGCGCTCTACACCCAGCAACTGTGGGACACGTTGAACAGCGGGCTCAACGCGTTGAAGAGCGGAAACGGCGGCACGCTGATGAAGCTCGCCGACACCTACAACGAGCGCGGCTCGGACGGCCGGTATTCGACCACCCAGGACGCGTTCACCGCGATCCGCTGCGTGGACGACCCGCGCGTCACGGACAAGGCGAAGATCCTCGAGTCGCAGGAGCGGTACATGCAGGTCGCCCCGTTCCTCGACGACGGGCGTCCGGACGGCGCCGCCCTCGATTCGTGTGCTTTCTGGCCGTCACCGAACACCTCGGAACCGCACGCGCCGAACGTCGACGGTGTGCCGCCGGTGCTGGTGATCTCGACCACGAACGATCCGGCGACGCCGTACGAGGCAGGCGTCAACCTGGCGAAGGCGATGAAGGGCTCGCTGCTGACCTACGAGGGCACCCAGCACACCGTCTTCCTGCAGGGAGTCACGTGCGTCGACCGGGCGGGCGCGGACTACCTGATCGACGGAACCCTGCCCGCCGAAGGGACGCGCTGCGCCGGGAAGTGAATCGATCTACCCGCCGGATGGCACTCCGCCGGGTGATTTCGCGCGCTGCGGGGGGCCGGGGTTCGGTGGCACGATCTCGGCGTGCCCCCGTTCCGCTCGGTCATTGCTGTTGTGCTGCCCCTTGCCCTGGTCACCGCCGCGTGCTCGGCGGAGGAGCCGCCGAAGCCCCCGCCGCACACCGCGGTGGAGTCGGTGGCGCCTCCGACGCCGACCCCGCCGCCCGACCCGATGGCGAGCTTCTACGCGCAGAAGCTCACCTGGGGTGAATGCGCGCCGTACGCCACGGGTGAGGACAGCAGAGCCGCGTTCCGCGTTCCCGACCTCGAATGCGCGCGGCTCAGCGTGCCGCTCGACTACGCCCAGCCGGGTGGCGAGAAGATCAGCATCGGCGTCCTCCGGCACAAGGCGGCCGGGGAGCGGATCGGCTCGCTCGTGCTCAATCCCGGCGGACCGGGCGGCTCCGGCATGGTGGCCGCCGCCGGCATCGCCGCGCAGGCGGCCAAGGGCGAGGCGGGCAAGCGGTTCGACATCGTCGGCTTCGATCCGCGCGGGGTCGGCGCGAGCGAGCCGAGGATCCGCTGCCTGACCGACGCCGAACGCGACGCCGACCGCGCGGACGACGCCGAGACCGACGGTTCCCCGGAAGGCGTGACCAAGCAGGAGGACGAGGCCAGGCAGTTCGGCGCGAAGTGCGCCGAGCGCACCGAGCACGGCACCGCGATGCTCGCCAATCTCGGTACCCGCGACGTGGCCAAGGACCTCGACCTGCTGCGTGCTGCGCTCGGCGACCAGAAGCTGACCTATCTCGGTTATTCGTACGGCACGCAGATCGGCTACACCTACGCCGAGGCCTTCCCGGACAAGGTGCGCGCGATGGTGCTCGACGGCGCGGTCGACCCGGAACAGGACTCGCTCGACGGCAACCTCGCGCAGATCACCGGCTTCGGCAAGGCGTTCGGTGAATTCGCGAACTGGTGCGCGCGGCAGCAGGACTGCGCCCTCGGGCGCGATCCGGCCGGCGCCACGAAGGCGTTCCAGGACCTGACCCGCCCGCTGATCGAGAAGCCCGTCCCGGCGGGCGATCGCAAGCTCTCCTACGAGGACGCCGGTACCGCGGCCGTCCAGGCCATGTACTCGCAGCAGATGTGGAAGCAGTTCAACGCGGGACTGGCGGAGCTGAAGCAGCAGCGCGGCGACAAGCTGATCGCGCTCGCCGACCAGTACAACGAGCGCGGCGCGGACGGGACCTACGGCGCCATCCAGGACGCGTTCACCGCGATCAACTGCGTGGACAACCCGAAGATCACCGACAAGAACCGGATCGCCGAGTTCCTCAAGAAGGGCAACGAGGCCGCGCCCTTCCTCGACGACGGCAAACCGGACGGCGCGGCGCTGGACACCTGCGCGTTCTGGCCGGTGCCGAACACCTCGGAACCGCACACGCCGAAGGTCGACGGGGTGCCGCCGGTACTGGTCATTTCGACCACGAACGATCCGGCGACGCCGTACGAGGCGGGGGTCAACCTGGCGAAGGCGATGAAGGGCTCGCTGCTGACGTTCGAAGGAACCCAGCACACGGTGTTCCTCCAGGGCGTTCCGTGTGTCGACGACGCGGCAACGGACTACCTGATCAGCGGCACCCTGCCCCCGGCGAACACCCGTTGCCAGGAGCCGTGAGCGCCAGCTCGAGCATGATCGCGCCCTCGTTCGCCTGCCGCGGCGGCACCTGCAGCCACACCCGCGCCAGGTTCCTGGTCGCCGCTTGCTCCACCCAGAACTTCACGTCCACATCGGACTGGATCGACGGCACCACCGCGCTGATCACCGCCTTCGGCACCTGGCCGTCGATGCGGTAGGTCTCCACCTCGGCCAGCTTCTCCTTGGTCTCGGTCCGGAGCGCGGTGGCCCCGGCGAGCAGCCGCGGCAGGCCGCGCGAGTCGTCGAGCAGCGTCGCCGGGGTGAACGACGGCATCGCGGCGGCACGCGTCGCGCCCTGCGCGTCGGTCAGCGTGAACGCGTCGCCGCCGAGCTGGAACCGGTAGTCGACGCGGTCGTCGGCCTCCTGCACCGCGGCGCGCCCGGTCGCCGATCCGTGCGGCCCGCCAGACCGGCTCGCGTCGCCCTCCACGTCGAGCACGTCGAGGCCGTCGAGCATGCCGCTGATGCCGAACTTGAAGTGCACCGCCTCCAGCTCGCCGACCGCGGCGGCGGCTTCGCGCACCAGACCGGCGCCGTCGGGCAGCGGCCCGCTGGCGTCCGGGGAAGCGGCACAGCCGCCGAGCAGGCCGGTCACCATCAGCAGCCCGAGCAGGCGGCGGGAAAACATGGTGCCCACGTTAGCCGTCTCAGCCGCGTGCGAAGGTCCGCCGGTAGGTCAGCGGCGCCACCCCGATGGCGGCGTTGAGGTGCTGCCGGAGCGAGGCCGAGGTACCGAGCCCGGATTCCCGCGCGACGCGGTCGATCGGCAGCGCGGTGGTCTCCAGCAGGTGCCTGGCGTGCTTGACCCGCTCCTGGATCAGCCACGCCCGCGGTGACAGGCCGGTTTCCGCGCGGAACCGCCTGCTGAACGTCCGCACGCTCATCCGCGCGTGCTCGGCCAGCGCCGCCAGGTCCAGCGGTTCGGCGAGGCGGCCGAGTGCCCAGGCCCTGGTCGAGGCCGTGCTGCCGGCCCCTTCGTCGGTCACCGGTCGTTCGATGAACTGGGACTGCCCGCCTTCGCGGAACGGCGGCACCACGCAGTAGCGCGCCGCGGTGTTGGCCACCTCGCTGCCGTGGTCCGCACGCAGCACGTGCAGGCAGAGGTCGACTCCGGCGGCGAGCCCGGCCGAGGTCAGCACGTCGCCGTCGTCGACGAAGAGCACGTCCTCGTCCACGTCGATCGCCGGGTACAACTGGCGCAACTCGTCCGCGTAGGCCCAGTGGGTGGTGGCCCGCCTGCCGTCGAGCAACCCGGCCGCGCCGAGCACGAACGCGCCGGTGCAGATGGACATGATCCGCGTGCCCGGCCGGATCAGCGCGAGCGCCGCGGCGATGTCGTCCGGCAGCGTGCCCTCGCGACGGGGCCCGCGCACCTTGGTGCCGGGAATGATCACCGTGTCCGCCTCGGCCAGCACCTCCGGGCCGTGGTCGAGCACCGCGGTGTACCCGGCGCTGACCCGCACCGGCTGGTCGTCGATCCCGCACAACCGCACGTCGTAGAGCGGTTTCCCGGCGCGCTCGGCGGTCTTGAACAACTGGGTGGGGATCTGCATGTCGTACCCGACCACCTCGTCGATGGCGAGCACGGCGACGCGGTGCGGTCCGGCCATGGCCGGATTCTTTCACATATTGGCGCTCCGGCCACTAGTTAGCGCGGCGAAACTTCACGAAACTGATCGCGTGACCCAACTCCGCCAGCGGACCCACCGGCTGCACCGCGCCTGGGTGGTGGCCGCCGTAGCGTTCGTGACCCTGATCGGCGCGGCCGGCTTCCGGTCCGTCCCGAGTGTGCTGATCGACCCGCTGCACGCCGAGTTCGGCTGGGCGCGCGGCACGATCGGTGCCGCCGTCTCGATCAACCTCGTGCTGTTCGGCCTGATCTCCCCGTTCGCCGCCGCGCTGATGGACCGGCTCGGCATGCGCCGCGTGGTGGCCTGGGCGCTCACCCTGGTCGCCGCGGGCAGCGGGCTCACCATCTTCATGACCGCCTCGTGGCAGCTGCAACTGCTCTGGGGCGTGCTGGTCGGCGTCGGCACCGGCTCGATGTCGATGGCCTTCGTCGCCACCGTCACCGGCCGCTGGTTCGTGCACCGCCGCGGCCTGGTCAGCGGCATCCTCACCGCGGCGGGCGCCACCGGCCAGCTGATCTTCCTGCCGCTGGTGGCCGCGCTCGCCACCGAGTACGGCTGGCGCACCGCGTCCATCGTGGTCGCGCTGGCCGCGCTCGCGGTGGTCCCGCTGGTGGTGCTGTTCCTGCACGACCACCCCGCCAACGTCGGCACCACCGCCTACGGGGGTGAAGCCGAGGTCTCCGCCGCGCCGGTGACCGGCAGCAGCGCCGCCCGCGCGCTGCGCACCCTGCGCGACGCCGCGCGGACGAGGACGTTCTGGCTGCTCGCGGGTGGTTTCGCGATCTGCGGGGCGTCCACCAACGGCCTGGTCGGCACGCACTTCGTCACCGCCGCGCACGACCACGGCATGCCGCACACCACTGCGGCCTCGCTGCTCGCACTGGTCGGCATCTTCGACGTGGCGGGCACGATCCTGTCCGGCTGGCTCACCGATCGGGTGAATCCGCGGGTGCTGCTCGGCGCCTACTACACGCTGCGCGGGCTGTCGCTGATGATCCTGCCCTCGTTGTTCGCTCCCGGCGTGGAGCCGAGCATGTGGGTCTTCATCATCTTCTACGGCCTGGACTGGATCGCCACCGTGCCGCCGACCGTCGCGCTGTGCCGCGAGAAGTTCGGCGAGGCCGCGCCGATCGCGTTCGGCTGGGTGTTCGCGTCGCACCAGGTCGGCGCCGCTTTGGCGGCGTTCGCCGCCGGGCTGACGCGCGATCTGCAAGGCAGCTACGACCTGGCGTGGCTGGTCGCCGGCGGGCTGTGCGTGCTGGCCGCCGTGATGTCGATCGCCGTGCCTCGCCTCCGGGTGCCCTGAAACACGCCGTTAACACGATCCGCATAGGGTGCGGCCATGGATCGCCAGCAGGAGTTCGTGCTGCGCACGC